>NZ_JBEZWX010000008.1:0-248340 GCF_040637635.1 Streptomyces sp. NPDC028635
GTCCGTCCTCGGTCCGGCCGGCCGTCACTCGATACGGCGCCCACCGCCGGTGCCGGCCGCTGCGGGCGGACACCCCCCACCCCGTCCCCTTCCCGCCGTCGGCGGCTGCGGGCCGTCGCCCCTTCCCGTTCGGGGGGGGCGGTCGCCCCTTCGGGTCCGGCGCGGGGCGCGGGGAACTGCGCGATCAGCCGCGGCGCGTCTGCGCATGGACAGCGAAACGCCGGGCGCTTCGTCGCGCGCCCGGCGTTTTCGGGGTCAGGCCGTGAGGCGGGTGATTGCCTCGGCGACCGGGAGTTCCTCGCGGTCGCCCGTGCGGCGGTTCTTCAGTTCGACGACGCCCTCACCCGCGCGGCGGCCCGCGACCAGGATCCAGGGGACGCCGATCAGTTCCGCGTCGGTGAACTTCACGCCCGGGGAGACGCCCGCGCGGTCGTCGACGAGGACGCGGACGCCGGCCGCGGCCAGCTTGTCGGAGACGTCGAGGGCCAGCTCGGTCTGCAGCGCCTTGCCCGCGGCGACCACGTGGACGTCGGCCGGGGCGACCTCCTTGGGCCAGCACAGGCCCTTGTCGTCGGCGGTCTGCTCGGCGAGGGCCGCGACCGCGCGGGAGACGCCGACGCCGTAGGAGCCCATGGTGACGCGGACCGGCTTGCCCTGCTGGCCGAGGACGTCCAGCTTGAGCGCGTCGGCGTACTTGCGGCCCAGCTGGAAGATGTGGCCGATCTCGATGGCGCGGTCCAGCTTCAGGCCGGTGCCGCACACCGGGCAGGGGTCGCCGTCCTGGACGACCACGACGTCGACGTACTCGTCGACCTCGAAGTCACGCCCGGCGACGACGTTCTTGGTGTGGGTGTCCGCCTTGTTCGCGCCGGTGATCCACGCCGTGCCGGGGGCGACGCGCGGGTCGGCGAGGTACTTCACCTTGTCCAGGCCCTGCGGGCCGACGTAGCCGCGGACCAGGTCGGTGCGGGTCGCGAAGTCCTCTTCGGTGACCATCTCGACCGTGGCGGGCGCGAAGTGCGCCTCGACCTTGTCCATGTCGACCTCGCGGTCGCCGGGCACGCCGACGGCGACGATCTCGCCGTCCACCTTGACCAGGAGGTTCTTGAGGGTGGCGGAGGCGGGGACGCCGAGGTGGGCGGCCAGGGACTCGATGGTGGGGGTGGCGGGGGTCGGGATGTCCTCGGCGGCGGGCGCGTCCGTGGCGTCGACCGGCTGCAGCGTGTAGTGGACCGCCTCGGTGTTGGCCGCGAAGTCGCAGTTCGGGCAGTCGGCGAAGGTGTCCTCGCCGGCCTCGGCGGGGGCGAGGAACTCCTCGGACTTGGAACCGCCCATCGCCCCGGCGGTCGCGGCGCAGATGCGGTAGTCCAGGCCCAGGCGGGCGAAGATGCGCTGGTAGGCCTCGCGGTGCAGGGCGTAGGACTGCGCCAGGCCCTCGTCCTCCAGGTCGAAGGAGTAGGAGTCCTTCATCAGGAACTCGCGGCCGCGCAGGATGCCGGCGCGGGGGCGGGCCTCGTCACGGAACTTCGTCTGGATCTGGTAGAGGATCACCGGCAGGTCCTTGTAGGAGGACGCCTGGTCCTTCACCAGGAGGGTGAAGATCTCCTCGTGGGTGGGGCCGAGAAGGTAGTCGCCGCCCTTGCGGTCCTGCAGGCGGAACAGCTCGGCGCCGTACTCGTCCCAGCGGCCGGTCGCCTCGTAGGGCTCGCGGGGCAGCAGGGCGGGCAGGAGCACCTCCTGGGCGCCGATGGCGTCCATCTCCTCGCGCACGATGCGCTCGACGTTGGCGAGGACCTTCTTGCCGAGCGGCAGCCAGGTCCAGATGCCGGCGGCGGTGCGGCGGACGTAACCGGCGCGGACGAGCAGCTTGTGGCTGAGGACCTCGGCGTCCGCCGGGTCGTCGCGCAGCGTCTTCGCCATCAACTGGGACATGCGCTGGACCGGTGCGTTCGCCATGGCTCTCTTACTCCCGCTACGTGTAGGTGATGGCTAGGAGGTTAGCCGGGCGGCCGCCGTGGCCGGAAATCCGTTTCACGGGCGGCGCAGCGGCAGGGGGGCGCCCATCACGGCGTACGGCTTGGGGGCGCTCGGGAAGTGAACCTGGCGGGCGAGGTCGCGGTAGCCGAGGGAGCGGTAGAGCGCGCGGGCGGGGCTCTCGCTGTCGATCGCGGAGAGGATCGAGCGGGGTTCGGTGGCGCTGTCGGTGATCGTGGTGATCAGACGGCGGCCGATGCCGCGGTTCTGGTGGTCGGGGTGCACGTGCAGCTCGGTGATCACGAAGGAGTCGTCGAGCCACTCCTCGTGGCCCTGGGCGCGCAGGTAGGGCTCGACGACCGTCGACCACCAGTGCGCGCGGTCGTTGGGCATGCCGTAGACGAACCCGACGAGGCGGCCCTCGACGGTGGCGCCGAGGGCGCGGGCGCCGGGGTGGGTCATGTGGCGGACGACGATCTGACGGCGTACGGCGACCTCGTCGGGGCCCAGTCCGAAGGCGACGGCCTGGACGGCCAGTGCCTCGTCGACGTGGGCGGACAGGTCCATCGGGCCGATCACGACATCCATGCCGGGAGCCTACAGGGGGGCCTCGCCGCCGGGTTCAGAAAAGCACGCTCATGAACTCGCCGACTTCCCTGAAGCCGACGCGCCGGTACGTCCTGCGTGCCGGGGTGTTGAAGTCGTTGACGTACAGGCTCACCACGGGGGCCACGTCGGCCAGCGCGTAGCGCAGGACGGCCGCCATGCCGGGGGCGGCGAGGCCCTTCCCGCGGTAGCGGGGGTCGACCCACACGCCCTGGATCTGGCAGGCGTGCGGGGTGGCCGCGCCGATCTCCGCCTTGAACATCACCTTGCCGTCTTCGTCGACGCGGGCGAAGGAGCGGCCGGAGCCGACGAGTTCGGCGACCCGGGCCTGGTAGAGCAGGCCGCCGTCACCGGCCATCGGGGAGACGCCGACCTCCTCGGTGAACATCGCCACGCAGGCCGGCATGATCGTCTCCATCTCGTCCTTGCGGACGCGGCGGACGTAGGGGTCCGGGGCGATGTCGTCGGGCATGCGGTCGGTGACCATCAGCGGCTGGTGCGCGCGGACGTCGCGGGCGGGGCCCCAGCTGGGTTCGAGGAGGCGCCACAGCTCGGAGGTCGGGCCGGAGGGGCCGACGATCGAGGAGCAGCGGCGGCCGGCCCGCCGGGCGCGGTCGGCGAAGGCCCGCACCGCGCGCGGGGTGGCGCAGATCGGCACCAGGTTGGCGCCCGCGTAGCACAGGGACGTGAGCATGCCGTCCTCGTACCAGCCCCACATCTCGCCGCCGAGCCGCCACGGGTCGAGGCCCGCGATCTGGACGCGCGAGGTCACGAAGGCGTTCGCGACCGGCTCGCGGTGCAGGACGGCGAGCGCGGCGTCCAGGTCGCTCGGTTCGAGGACCCGTGAGGTGGTCTGGGTCAGCACGGGTGGGGCCTCACGGTCGGGTGTGCACTGATCTCCGCACTATAGCTGCGCCGCATCGCCGGGCGCCTTCTCGATCAGGGGGCTGTGCGGCTCGGCGGGTGCGGGTCGCCGGTGGCCGGTCGCGCCCGTGTGACGGAGCCGCCCGGCGCGGGAATGCTCAGCCCGCCACCGTCACCGAGGGTTCGCCGGACTCGGTGCCCTCGGACTGCATCTGCTCGGCGAGCTTCAGCGCCTCTTCGATCAGGGTCTCGACGATCTTGGACTCGGGGACGGTCTTGATGACCTCGCCCTTGACGAAGATCTGGCCCTTGCCGTTGCCGGAGGCGACGCCGAGGTCGGCTTCGCGGGCCTCGCCGGGGCCGTTGACGACGCAGCCCATGACGGCGACGCGCAGCGGGACGTCCATGCCGGTGAGGCCGGCGGTGACCTCCTCGGCGAGCTTGTAGACGTCGACCTGGGCGCGGCCGCAGGACGGGCAGGAGACGATCTCCAGGCCGCGCTGGCGCAGGCCGAGGGACTGCAGGATCTGCAGGCCGACCTTGACCTCCTCGGCGGGCGGCGCGGACAGCGAGACGCGGATGGTGTCGCCGATGCCCTGGGAGAGCAGGGCGCCGAAGGCCACGGCCGACTTGATCGTGCCCTGGAAGGCGGGGCCGGCCTCGGTGACGCCGAGGTGGAGGGGGTAGTCGCACTGCTCGGCGAGCTGGCGGTAGGCCTCGATCATGACGACCGGGTCGTTGTGCTTGACCGAGATCTTGATGTCGCGGAAGTCGTGCTCCTCGAAGAGGGACGCCTCCCACAGGGCCGACTCGACCAGGGCCTCGGGGGTCGCCTTGCCGTACTTCTGGAGCAGGCGCCGGTCCAGGGAGCCGGCGTTGACGCCGATCCGGATCGGGGTGCCGTGCTCCTTGGCGGCCTTGGCGATCTCCCTGACCTTGTCGTCGAACTGCTTGATGTTGCCGGGGTTGACGCGCACGGCGGCGCAGCCGGCCTCGATCGCGGCGAAGACGTACTTCGGCTGGAAGTGGATGTCGGCGATGACCGGGATCTGCGACTTGCGGGCGATGGTGGCGAGCGCGTCGGCGTCGTCCTGGGTGGGGCAGGCCACCCGCACGATCTGGCAGCCGGAGGCGGTGAGCTCGGCGATCTGCTGGAGCGTGGCGCCGATGTCGGACGTGCGGGTCGTCGTCATCGACTGCACCGACACGGGGGCGTCTCCGCCGACGGCCACGGATCCGACCTGGATCTGCCGGCTCTTCCGGCGCTCGGCGAGCTTGGTCGGAACGGACGGCATGCCGAGAGAAATCGCAGTCATCTGCTGTGCAACCCCAAGTCGTGGATCAAGGTCCCGGTCCCGTCAGCGGCGGGCTCCGGACTTCGAGATTACGGCACGGGCGATCGCGCGGGCACATCACACCCGTAAACCCACTCGATGGGAGGCGGCCGGGCCCGCGCGGGTGCCCGGCCGCCGTGAACGCCGTGTGGCTAGGAGATTCTCACCGGGTTGACGACGTCCGCGATGAGGACGAGGACGGTGAAGCAGATGAAGATCCCGGCCACCACATAGGCCACCGGCATCAGCTTCGCCACGTCGAACGGGCCGGGGTCCGGGCGGCGCAGCACCTTGGCGGTGTTGCGGCGCAGGGCCTCCCACAGGGCGCCCGCGATGTGCCCGCCGTCGAGCGGGAGCAGCGGGAGCATGTTGAACAGGAACAGGGAGAGGTTGAAGCCGGCGACCAGCATCAGGGCCATGCCGAGCTGCTGGGTCGGCGGGATGTGCAGGGTGAAGATCTCCCCGCCGACACGGGCCGCGCCGACGACGCCCATGGGCGAGTCGGGGGCGCGGGGGGCGCCGTGGAAGGCGGAGTCCCACAGGGCGGGGATCTTGGCCGGGAGGGCTGCGAGGGAGTCGACCGCGTCGCCGACCCGGTCGGTCATCCAGGTGACCGACTGGCCGAGGTCCTGCTTGACGACGCCGGTGGCCGCGCTGAAGCCGAGGAAGCCGGCCTTGACGTACTGGCCCTGGACGTAGGCGCCGGAGGCGTCCTTCTTGGCGACCATGTTGGTGGCGATCTTCGCGTGCAGGGTCACTTCCTGGCCCTTGCGCTCGACGGTGATCGGCACGGTCTTGCCGGCGCTGTCGCGGATGAGGTCGGACAGCGTGTTCCAGTCCTCGGTGCGCCGGCCGTCGAAGGCGACGATCTTGTCGCCGGCCTTCATTCCGGCGGCCGCGGCCGGGGAGGCGGGGTCGCCCTTCTTGCACGTGTCGCGGTTCTCGCTCTGGGAGATCACGCAGGGCGAGACGGAGCTGACGGCGGTGGTCTGCTGCTGGATGCCGAAGCCCATGAGGACGACGAGGAAGAGGGCGACGGCGAGGATCAGGTTCATGAAGGGGCCCGCGAACATCACGATGACCCGCTTCCACGGCTTGCGCGTGTAGAAGAGCCGTGACTCGTCACCGGGCTGCAGTTCCTCGAAGGCCGCGGAGCGGGCGTCCTCGATCATGCCGCGCCACGGGGAGGTGGAGCGGGCGGTGATCCGGCCGTCGTCGCCGGGCGGGAACATGCCGATCATGCGGATGTAGCCGCCGAAGGGGATGGCCTTGACGCCGTACTCGGTCTCGCCCGTCTTCCGCGACCAGATGGTCGGGCCGAAGCCGACCATGTACTGCGGCACGCGGATGCCGAACAGCTTGGCCGTGGACAGATGCCCCAGCTCGTGCCAGGCGATCGAGACGAGCAGGCCGACCGCGAAGACCACTATGCCGAGGATCATCATCAGGGTCGTCATGCACGGGCCTCCGCCGTCTTCGCTGTCAGTTCCCTGGCCCGGGCCCTCGCCCAGGTCTCCGCTTCGAGGACGTCCGGCACGGTGAGTGAAGTTCCCGTGACCGGCGTGTCGTGTTCCTCGACCACCCGGATGACGGTGTCCATGATCCCGTTGAACGGCAGCGCGCCGCGCAGGAACGCGTCCACGCACTCCTCGTTGGCCGCATTGAACACCGCCGGGGCGGTGCCCGCGAGCGTACCCACATGCCGGGCGAGGTTCACGGAGGGGAAGGCGTCGTTGTCCAGCGGGAAGAACTCCCACGTGGAGGCCTTGCTCCAGTCGAAGGCGGGGGCGGCGTCGGGGACGCGTTCGGGCCAGCCGAGACCGATGGCGATCGGGCCCCGCATGTCGGGGGGCGTCGCCTGGGCCATCGTCGATCCGTCCGTGAACTCCACCATCGAATGGACATACGACTGCGGGTGCACGACGACCTCAATGCGGTCGAAGGGAATGTCGTACAGCAGGTGTGCCTCGATGACCTCCAGGCCCTTGTTGACGAGGGTCGCGGAGTTGATCGTGATGACGGGTCCCATGGCCCAGGTGGGGTGGGCGAGGGCGTCCTCGACGGTGACCTGGGCGAGGTCGGCGCGGGTGCGGCCGCGGAAGGGGCCTCCGGAGGCGGTGACGACGAGCTTGCGCACGTCCGCGCGCGTGCCGGCGGCGAGCGCCTGGAAGAGCGCCGCGTGTTCGGAGTCGACCGGGATGATCTGACCGGGCTCGGCCAGCGCCTTGACCAGCGGGCCGCCGACGATGAGCGACTCCTTGTTGGCGAGCGCGAGGGTGCGGCCCGCCTCCAGGGCGGCGAGGGTGGGCGCGAGGCCGATGGAGCCGGTGATGCCGTTGAGGACGGTGTGACAGTCGGAGGCGGCGAGCTGCGTGGCCGCGTCGGGTCCGGCGAGGATCTCGGGCAGCGGCTCCCCGGCGCCGTACTGCGCGGCGAGCGCTTCGCGCAGGTGCGGTACGACGTCCTCGCGGGCCACCGCGACGGTGCGCACCCTCAGCCGGTGGGCCTGCTCGGCGAGCAGGGCGACGCGGCCGCCGTTGGCGGACAGGCCGGTGACCCGGAACCGGCCGGGGTTGCGCAGCACGAGGTCGACGGCCTGGGTGCCGATCGAGCCGGTGGAGCCGAGGATCACGACGTCCTTCGGGCCGTCCGCCGTCACCGGGTCGTAGACGAGGTGCGGATCGGCGAGGGGTGCGGGACTGTCACTCATGCCCCCCATTCTTGCCCCTCCCGGGCCGCGGACGTGTTCACGGGGTGGCGCGCCGGAACTTGTGCCACTGCGCGTCCACCACGTCCTGCGGTACGCCGCCGACGTCCTCGGTGCTGTGCGTGTCAGCGCGGAAGGAGAGGGTGGTGGAGCCGGAGCGGATGACGGTGAGGTAGTCGTACAGCTTCAGGTGTGCGTCCTCGACGTCCTGCGTGGTGATGCGGAAGGCGTACGCCTCGTCGCCCGCGGCGGGCGGCCGGAGGGTGTCGACCCGCAGAACCCTGGCGTCGGTGAGCGCCCGCTGTTCGGTGAAGCCGTGCGCGCACTCCCGGCCCGCCCGGGCGAGGGCCCGCATGACGGCGGCGGCGTCCCGGGCGGTGTAGGAGCGCAGGTGCAGGTCGACGTCGACGCCCCGTTCGGCGTCCGGGTCCCAGACGGTGCGGACGATCTCGGCGGCGGGATCGTACGGTGTGGCGCCCTTGGCGAGGCTGACGAGGGGCTGGCAGACGGCCGGTTCGGCGGTGAACATGTCGCCCGCGGGCGGCTCGCCGTCGACGGGTTCGTCCGCGGTGTAGGCCCCGGCGTCGTCGTCCTCGGAGAGGGCCACGGCCAGCAGCTGCGTCCGGGTGAGTGGCCGCGGGCCGGCCGGGGCGGCGGCGTGCGGGGCGGGCGAGGAGGCGGCCGGTGCGGCGGGTGACGGGGCGGCCGGCCGGCCGGCGCCGTCCCCGCCGCAGGCGGCCGTGGCCATGAGGACGGCCGCCGCGAGTGCGGCGGCCGCCGTCTGCCGGGCCCGTGCGCCGAGCATCCCCACCCCCGGGGGTCGTGTGCCGTTGGTCGATCGGTCGACGATTGTGCACCACGCACCGGGGCGGGGGACGCGGGATGTCACCGGATCGGGCGGTGCACGTTCTCCTTCGTGCTCGGGCCGGGGGTGGTGTCGGCGATCCAGGGGCCGTCGCCGGAGGCGTCGATCACGCCGTCCTCCAGCCACGCGTACGTGCCGCTGAGGACGCCCTTGACGACCGTGCGATCCATGTCGTCGGTGTTGTTCCACAGGCGGCCGAAGAGTTCCTCGACGCGCAGCCGGGACTGGTGGCAGAAGGCGTCGGCGAGCTGGTACGCCTCGCGGCCGTTGCGGCCCTGGGCGCGCAGCAGTTCGGCACGCACGCAGGCGGCGCTCATGGCGAACAGTTCGGCACCGATGTCGACGATCCGGCCGAGGAAGCCCTGCTTGGACTCCATGCGGCCCTGCCAGCGGGACATGCCGTAGAAGGTGGAGCGGGCGAGCTTGCGGGCGGTGCGCTCGATGTAGCGCAGGTGCGGGGAGAGGTCCACCTCGTGCCTGAACTGCGCGTAGGAGGTGGGCAGCTGGCCCGGTCCGGCGACCAGCTTCGGCAGCCACTTGGCGTAGAAGACGCCGGCGTTCGCGCCCGCCCTGGCCTTGTCGGACAGGGACTTGCCGGGGTCGATGAGGTCGCCCGCGACCGACAGGTGCGCGTCGACGGCCTCCCGCGCGATCAGCAGGTGCATGATCTCCGTCGAGCCCTCGAAGATGCGGTTGATGCGCAGGTCGCGCAGCAACTGCTCGGCGGGTACGGCGCGTTCGCCGCGGGCACGCAGCGACTCGGCGGTCTCGAAGCCGCGGCCACCGCGGATCTGGACGAGTTCGTCGGCCATCTTCCACGCCATCTCCGAGGCGTAGAGCTTGGCCAGCGCGCCCTCGATGCGGATGTCGTTGCGGTCCTCGTCGGCCATCTGGGAGGCGAGGTCGGTGACGGCCTCCAGGGCGAAGGTGGTGGCGGCGATGAAGGAGATCTTCGCGCCGACCGCCTCGTGCTCGGCGACGGGCTTGCCCCACTGCTCGCGGGCCGCCGACCACTCGCGGGCGATCTTCAGGCACCACTTGCCGGCGGCGACGCAGGAGGCGGGCAGGGAGAGCCGGCCGGTGTTCAGGGTGGTCAGGGCGATCTTCAGGCCCTGGCCCTCCTCGCCGATGCGGTGGGCGGCGGGGACACGGACCCGGTGGAAGCGGGTGACGCCGTTCTCGATGCCGCGCAGGCCCATGAAGGCGTTGCGGTTCTCCACCGTGATGCCGGGCGAGTCGGCCTCCACGACGAAGGCGGTGATGCCGCCCTTGTGGCCCTCGCCGCGCGGCACCCGGGCCATGACGACGAGCAGGTCGGCGACGACGCCGTTGGTGGTCCACAGCTTCACCCCGTCGAGGACGTAGTCGTCCCCGTCGGGTACGGCGGTGGTGGCGAGCCGGGCCGGGTCGGAGCCGACGTCGGGCTCGGTGAGCAGGAAGGCGCTGATGTCGGTGCGCGCGCAGCGCGGCAGGAACGTCTCCTTCTGCTCCTGGGTGCCGAACATCTTCAGCGGCTGGGGCACGCCGATCGACTGGTGCGCGGACAGCAGCACGCCGATCGCGGGGGACGCCGAGCCGGCCAGGGCGAGCGCCTTGTTGTAGTACATCTGGGTGAGGCCGAGCCCGCCGTACTTGGGGTCGATCTTCATGCCGAGGGCGCCGAGCTCCTTGAGGCCGTCGATCACCTCGTCGGGGATGCGGGCCTCGCGCTCGATGCGGGCCGCGTCGACCCGGGTCTCGACGAAGTCGCGCAGCTTGGCGAGGAAGGCCTCGCCGCGCTGGACGGCGTCGTCGGCGGGCAGCGGGTGCGGGTGGATGAGGTCGAGCCGGAAGCGGCCGAGGAACAGCTCCTTGGCGAAGCTGGGCTTGCGCCAGTGCTGTTCCCGGGCGGCCTCCGCCACCTCACGGGCCTCGCGCTCGCTGACGGCGGGCCGGGAGGGCGGTGGGGTGGCGGGAGAGGAGGAGGGAGTGGTGGGGGCGGACATGAGGGTCACCTCGCCGCGAAGAGGGATGTTCGGGGACCGTTCGTTACCGACCAGTGCTACTGGATCGTTGGTACCCGAAAGCGGACGTCCCCACCAGTCCTCGCGCGTCCGTTCAGCCGATGCCGGTACCTTCGGGCCACGGGCACGGGCCGGCGGCCCGAGATGCGCGCGCCGGTCGGCCGAGGTGCGCGAGCCGGTCGTTCGATCTGCGTGAGCCGGGCGACCGAGCCGAGAACCCGGTCGTCGAAGCGCTTCGACGCGCCGCGTGGACAGCCATGCGGAGGCGAGCTAGGGTCGCACCACTCAGAAATCCCGCCCATCACAAGCGCAGTCGAAGCGCTTCACACCGCCTGGAGCACCGGATGGTCACCCTCGCCGAGGTCGCCCGGCACGCCGGAGTCTCGGCGAGCACGGTGAGCTACGTCCTCAGCGGCAAGCGGTCCATCTCCGCGACCACCCGCCGGCGCGTCGAGCAGAGCATCCGGGAGCTGGGCTACCACCCCAACGCCGGAGCGCGTGCCCTGGCCAGCAGCCGCTCGAACATCATCGCGCTGATGATCCCGCTGCGCACCGACATGTATGTGCCGGTGATGATGGAGATCGCCATCGCGGTCGCCACCACCGCCCGCACGCACGGGTACGACGTGCTGCTGCTCACCGGCGAGGAGGGCCCCGACGCCGTACGCCGGGTCACCGGCAGCGGGCTCGCCGACGCGATGATCCTCATGGACGTGCAGCTGGAGGACGAGAGGCTGCCCCTGCTGCGCGAGAGCCGCCGGCCCGCCGTACTGATCGGCCTTCCCGCCGACACCACCGGCCTGACCTGCGTCGATCTCGACTGGAGCGCGACGGGCGCGCTGTGCCTGGAGCATCTGGCGGAGCTCGGCCACCGGGACGTCGCCATCATCGGCGAAGCACCGGCCGTCTACGAACGGCACACCGGCTTCGCCGAGCGCACCCTGGACGGGCTGCGTGCGCGCGCCCGCGAGCTGGGTCTGCGCGTGCTGCACCGCCCGAGCGAGGGCGGGTACGACGCGGTGGCCGCCACCCTCGCCCGCATCCACGACGAGCGGCCCGGCACGACCGGGTTCGTCGTGCAGAACGAGGCGGCGGTCGAGCCGCTGCTCGCAATTTTGCGCCAGCAGGGCCGTGCCGTGCCGGAGGACGTGTCGGTGGTGGCCATCTGCCCCGAACCGGTCGCCACCCAGGGCTCGGTGCGGCTCACGTCGGTCGCCGTGCCCGCGCAGCAGATGGGCCGCAACGCCGTCGAGCGCCTGGTCGCCAAGCTGGACGGGCGGGAGGGCGAGGACGTCGTACTGATCACGCCGGAGCTGACGGTCCGGGCGAGTTCGGGACCGGCGCCGCTCCGAGGGCCGAACGGGTGAGCACGGACGCTCGGTGACGGAACACCGGATCCCGGCACGACAACGGCCCGAGCTCCCGCACAGTGAGCTCGGGCCGTTGGCCTTGGGGGGTCGGTCAGAGGGCGATGCCCGTCAGGACCAGGACCCGCTCGTAGGTGTAGTCGTCCATCGCGAACCGCACGCCTTCGCGGCCCACGCCGGACTGCTTGACGCCGCCGTACGGCATCTGGTCGGCGCGGTAGGAGGGGACGTCGCCGATGACGACGCCGCCGACCTCGAGGGCGCGGTGGGCGCGGAAGGCGGTCTGCAGGTCGTGCGTGAAGATGCCCGCCTGGAGGCCGAACTTGGAGTTGTTGACCGCGGCGAACGCCTCGGCCTCGCCGTCGACCTTCTGCACGGTGAGGACCGGCCCGAAGACCTCCTCGCAGGCGATCGTGACATCGGCCGGGACCTCGGCGAGGACGGTCGGCGCGTAGGAGGCGCCGTCGCGCTTGCCGCCGGCGAGCAGCTTCGCGCCGGCCGCCACGGCCTCGTCCACCCAGGACTCGACGCGCTGGGCGGCGGCCTCGCTGACCAGCGGGCCGACGTCCACCTTGTCGTCGGACGGGTCACCGGTGACCTGCGCCTCGACGGCGGCGACGATGCGCGGCAGGAGGCGGTCGTACACCGACGCGTCGGCGATCACGCGCTGCACCGAGATGCAGGACTGGCCGCCCTGGTAGTTGGAGAAGGTCGCGATGCGGGTCGCGGCCCAGTCCAGGTCCTCGTCGCTCGCCCAGTCGCCGAGGACGACGGCCGCGCCGTTGCCGCCCAGCTCCAGGGTGCAGTGCTTGCGCGGCACCGAGTCCATGATCGCGTAGCCGACCGTGTCGGAGCCGGTGAAGGAGATGACCGGCAGGCGCTCGTCCTTGACCAGGGCGGGCATCCGGTCGTTCGGGACCGTCAGGACGGACCAGGACCCGGCCGGCAGGTCCGTCTCGGCCAGCAGCTCGCCGAGGATCAGGCCGGAGAGCGGGGTGGCCGGGGCCGGCTTGAGGATGATCGGGGCGCCGGCGGCGATCGCGGGGGCGACCTTGTGCGCGCACAGGTTCAGCGGGAAGTTGAACGGCGCGATGCCGAGCACGACGCCCTTCGGGAAGCGGCGGGTGATCGCCAGGCGGCCCTGCCCGCCGGCGTCGGTGTCCAGGCGCTGGCCGTCGCCGCCGTTGAAGCGGCGGGCCTCCTCGGCCGCGAAGCGGAACACGGACACGGCACGGCCGACCTCGCCGCGGGCCCACTTGATCGGCTTGCCGTTCTCCGCGGAGATCAGCTGGGCGATCTCCTCGGTGCGCTCGACGAGCCGCTTGCTCACGTGGTCCAGGGCGGCGGCGCGTACGTGCGCCGGGGTGGCGGCGAACTCGTCCCGCACGGCGTACGCGGCGGCCACGGCCTCCTCGACCTGCGCCTCGGTGGGCACGGCGACCGTGCCGACCAGCCGGCCGTCCCACGGGGAGGTGACGTCGAAGGTGTCGTCGCCGGTGGCCTGGCGGCCGGCGAGCCAGAAGGCGTGGGTGGAAGTCATAGTGGCGAGTCCCGGCCCTTCCGCGTAGGGGGTGTGCGTGCTTTCGCCACCACGGTAGGGCCGGGACGGGCGGCGGTCGTTTGTCCGACCCGTATTAGTCGGAGGCGAGCATGCGCCGCTTTGGCGTACGACTATTCGGTCGATGTCGCCTTCAGCGCCAGCCACAGCTCCATGCGGACGTCCGGGTCGTCCAGGGAGCGGCCGAGGATCTCCTCCACGCGGCGCATCCGGTAGCGCAGGGTGTGCCGGTGCACGCCCAGGTCGGCGGCGGCCGCGTCCCACTGCCCGTGCCGGGACAGCCAGGCGCGCAGGGAGGCCACGAGGTCGCCGCGGCCCGTCGCGTCGTGCTCGTGCAGGGCCCGCAGCAGACCGTCCGCGAACGCCTTGACGGCGTCGTCGGCGAGCAGCGGCAGCACCGACCCGGAGGCCAGGTGCTCGTGCTCCACGCACACCCGGCCGCGCCGGCGGGCCACCGACAGTGCCTGTTCGGCCTGCTTGTACGCGGCGGCGGCCGCGATCGGCCCCGAGGGCGCGGACAGGCCCACGATCAGCTCGTCCTCCTCGCCGCCGGCCTGTTCATGCAGCTCCGTGGTGCGCCCCGCCTCCAGGGCCGCCGCGTACGCGGTGCAGGCGCCGACCGCGGCGCCGCCGTCGGTGGCGAGCACCACGAGCCGTTCGCCGTCGGGGACGACGAGCACGGCCTCCCCGGCGCGGGCGGCGGCCGCCTCGACGGTCTCCGCGAGGGCGCCGAGCGGGTCCCCCGAGGAGTCGACGGCGGCCGCGGGTCCGGCCGCGGCCGGTTTCGCCGCGGTCACGTGCGCGTGGGCGTCGGCGTGCGCCCGCGCGGCGGAGGCGGACGCCGACTCGGCGACGATCACCCGGAACGGCGCGTCCAGCAGCGTCCCGTACAGGTCCCCGGCGACGGCCCGCGCGTGGTCCGGTTCGCCGGCGAGCAACATCCGCAGGACGGCGGTGCCGACGCGCTGCTCGGCGGCGTGCAGCGAGCGGGAGCGCTCGGTGGTGAGGGTGAGCAGGGCGATCGCGGAGTGCACGGCGTAGCGCTCGGCGGTGCCGAGGGTGGCGGCGGTGCCGACGGCGAGGGCGGCGCGGGGGCGGCGGCCGGTGCCGATGGAGTGCAGTTCGACGCGGTCCTCGTGGTCGGGGCCGCCGACCACGGAGGAGGCGGGGGCGGGCCGCTCGCGCAGCCGTTCCACGTCCGCGGTGAGCCGGGCCGCCCGGCGTACGGCCCAGTCGGGCGCGGTGGCGACGACGGCACCGGAGGCGTCGTACAGCGCCGCCCAGCCGTCGACCTGCGCGGCGAGCGCGGCGAGCAGCCCCTCGGGGCCTGAGTTCAGAGCCTGTTTGGTCAGCTCGCGCTGGGCGGCGAAGCCGGCGGTGACGGCCCGGTACTGGTCGGCGGCGATCGCGGCGGACACGGCCTTGCTGATCGCGAGGAAGGGGGTGCGGCGGGGCACCTCCAGCAGCGGCAGGCCCTCCTCGGCGCAGGCGTCGACCAGGGCCTTGGGGGTCTCCTCGTAGTTCACGCCGACGGCGAAGCCGATGCCGACGACGCCCGCGCCGGCCAGCCGCCGCACGTACCGCCGCATCGCCTCGGGGTCCTCGGCGTCCAGCTTCAGCGCGGTGATCAGCAGCAGCTCCCCGCCCTCCATGTACGGCACGGGGTCGGCGAGCTCGCTGACGTGCGCCCAGCGCACGGGCACGTCCAGGCGGTCCTCGCCCGCCCGCACGGTCAGCTTGAGCGCCGAGTGGTGGACGAGGGAGGCGAGCGTCAGGGGCATGGGGCCTTCAGGTCTGCGGCAGGGCTGCGGATGTCGTGGGAGCGCTGTGATCGCTGTGATCCTTTGGCCGCCACGTATGAACGACCTATGTCGATTCTGCCTCACCGTACGGTCGCCGCGCGCCGCTCGCCCGGAGTTCCGGTCAGCCGCGCAGGTCCACCAGCAGCGGTGGGGCGTGCTCGCCCGTCACCGTGGTCAGCGACAGCACCGCGTGCCCCGGCGGCACCGAGTGGGCCAGCTCGGAGGCGGACCACCGCTCCCGCTCGACCTGCCGGACGGTGACCGCCTCGGTGGTGACGGCCTTGCCGGTGACCAGCTTGCGCAGCGCGTGCAGGGCCCGGGTCATGGGCTGGTCGGCGAAGACGGTGTGCTGGGCGACGTCCCGGGTCTCCACCCACTCGGTGCCCCACGCCCCGGCGAACCGGGTGCCGTCCCAGGTGCTGACCCCCGACAGTGCCATACGGCAGCCGACGGCGGCGTACAGCGGCCCGTGCAGCGCCTCGGGCACGTCGGCGACGGTGCGCAGGGCGAGGACCACGCCGGCGTTCTGCGAGCGCAGCCGCTGGACGCGGCGGACGGACTCGGCGGTGACGGCCCCGGTGGCGTCGTCCAGGACGAGGCAGGCGAAGTGGTCGCGGCCGCCCTCCCGGGCGACGGCGGCGAACTGGGCGAGGACGAGCCGGGTGAGCAGCCGGGCGGCTTCCTCGTGGCCGTGCTCGGGCAGGTCGATGCGCACCCGCAGCGGGTGGTGGGCGAGGGCGCGCAGGGAGAACGGCCGGATCGTGTCGTCGCCCGCACCGCTCGCGGGTGAGCCGGCGCCGAAGAACTCCGCGAACACCGGCCGGTCCAGCAGTGCGAGCCGGTCGGCGAGGGCGAGCCCCGGGTCGCCCGGGGTGCCGGACTGGCGGACCCGGGCGTCCAGCTCGCGCCGCATCACGGCGTGCCGCTCCTCGGTGAGGGCGGCGCGCAGGTCGGTGAGCGGCGCGGGTTCCCCGGCGAGGAGTTCGCGCAGCACGGGCAGGGCGGGGAAGGTGCCGTAGGCGGCCCGGTAGGGGCCGAGCAGCTGGGCCAGCGCGGTCGCGGCACGCTGGGCGCCGACGGTGTCGAGGTCGCCGGCGAGGGCCTCGGCGAGCAGGGCGGCGGCTTCGTCGGGGTCGGTGGTGCCGGCGTAGGGGTCGAGGTCGTGCACGGAGGCGGGGTCGCCGATGCGGACCACCACGTCGAAGGAGGTGTCGGGACCGGTGCCGGAGCCCACCGCGACGACGGCGCACTGCCCGGTCAGCGCCTGCAGGGCGAGGGACTCGACCAGGGGCGCGATCACCTGCCGGGTCTTGCCGGCGCCGGAGGGACCGACGACCAGCAGGGAAGTGCCGAGGGCGGCCGGGTCGAGGGCGGCACCGGCGTCGCCGTACGCCGGTGGGGTGCGCTCCCCGGCGACCCAGCGGCCGATGCGCACCTGCCCGGCGCGCAGGTCGTGCCGGGCGGTGCGGGCGGGCAGGTCGCGGGCGCCGGAGGGGTGGGTGAGCGCGGCGGAGCCGTGGCGCAGGACGGCGTCGGTGAACTCGGCGAGGCGGCCCCGGCCGCGGGCCAGGGTCCAGGCGTGCTCCAGCCGGGCGCAGTCCACGTCGTTCATCCGTCCGGCGAGCACGTCGGCGGTGAGCAGATCGGCGGCCTGGTACTGGCCGGCCTCGCGCAGCGCGGGCCACTGCGTGGGCGGGACGGGCTTGTCCGGCACGGCGGCGGTGGTCTGCGTCTCGCGGCGGGCGGTGAGCCGTTCCCTGGCGTACGGCAGCCAGGCGCCCAGGCGGGCGAAGGGCCACACCACGAGGGCGGTGACGACGGCGTAGAGCAGGTCGGTGACCCAGGGCGAGGTGAAGACGTCGTAGCCGCCGGTGACCAGGGCGACCAGGGAGAACACCGGTCCGACGACGGGCAGCGCGTCCCAGCCGACGCCGGGGAAGGCGCTGGGGAAGACGAAGCTCAGAGCGACCAGGGCGAACAGCAGCGCGAGCAGGGCGCGGGCGGGCTGCGGGCGGCGCGCCACGACGTGCCGGACGACGCCGGGCCAGCTGCCGAGCCGGCCCATGGCGTAGACGAGCACGCCGAAGAAGACGCCGCCGTAGACGACGGTGGCCTCGGCGCCCTGCCAGCCCTTGGGGGAGGCGAAGGTGCCGCCCCACCACCAGTCGTCGGGCGTGACCAGGCGCAGCAGGCTCCACTGATAGGGGACGCTGCCGTGCCGCCACAGCGACCACAGCAGCAGCCCCACGACCAGGGGGACCGCCATGCCGACGAGGGTGACGGGGGCGAGCCGCTCGCGGCCCGTCCCGGGGTCGGGGCGGCGGTAGCCGAGCCGCCAGATCCCCGGCTCGGCGTCCGGACGGGGCGCGTCCAGCCACTCGGCGACGGGGGACGCGGGGGCCTGGCCCGGTGCCTGGCCCGGCAGGGGGGCCTGCCCCGGGGCGTGCGCGGGCCGTGGCGGCACGCCAGGAGCCCCGGGCGCGCCGGAGACGTGTGCGCCTTCGGATCCCGCACCGGCCCCCGGCACCTGCGGCGGCCCGGCCGGGCGTGGCACCGGGTGGGCATGGGTGCCCGGCCGGGCGCCCGGCCAGGCACCCGATCGGGCGCCCCGCGCCTCGTGCGTCCCGTCGCTCTCCATCGCCCCTGCCCCCTGACCAGCCGTTCCGTCGACCACTAGCGAGCCAATCTAACGCCCCCGCAAGGGGAGTTCACCGGTTGCGCGGCCGGTCCTGCGTCGCCGGAGCGTCGCCTGCCGCCCCCACCTCTATATCCATCACGGACAACGGGCATCCCCGACAACGCCCACATGGAGCATGCCCGCCCCTCCTCCCCCGTCTTAGCCTGCGAGAAAAGAAGGCAAGCATCCGCAAAACCCCCAGGAGCCCCGCATGACCGCACTTCCGCAGGAGCGCCGCGTCGTCACCGCCATCCCCGGCCCGAAGTCGCAGGAGCTTCAGGCCCGCCGTCTCGCCGCGGTCGCGCAGGGCGTGGGCTCCACGCTGCCGGTGTTCGTCACGCGCGCCGGCGGCGGCGTCATCGAGGACGTCGACGGCAACAGCCTGATCGACTTCGGCTCCGGCATCGCCGTGACCTCCGTCGGCGCCTCCGCCGAGGCCGTGGTGCGCCGCGCCTCCGCGCAGCTCGCCGACTTCACCCACACCTGTTTCATGGTCACCCCCTACGAGGGCTACGTGGCCGTCGCCGAGGCGCTGGCCGAGCTCACGCCGGGTGACCACGCGAAGAAGTCGGCCCTGTTCAACTCGGGCGCCGAGGCCGTCGAGAACGCCGTCAAGATCGCCCGTGCGTACACCAAGCGCCAGGCCGTCGTCGTCTTCGACCACGGCTACCACGGCCGCACCAACCTCACGATGGCGCTGACGGCGAAGAACATGCCGTACAAGAACGGCTTCGGTCCGTTCGCCCCCGAGGTCTACCGCGTCCCGGTCGCCTACGGCTACCGCTGGCCCACCGGTGCGGAGAACTGCGGCCCCGAGGCCGCCAAGCAGGCCATCGAGCAGATCACCAAGCAGGTCGGCGCGGACAACGTGGCCGCGATCATCATCGAGCCGGTGCTCGGCGAGGGCGGCTTCATCGAGCCGGCCAAGGGCTTCCTGCCGGAGATCGTAAAGTTCGCCAACGACAACGGCATCGTCTTCGTCGCCGACGAGATCCAGTCCGGCTTCTGCCGCACCGGCCAGTGGTTCGCCTGCGAGGACGAGGGCATCGTCCCGGACCTGATCACCACCGCCAAGGGCATCGCCGGCGGTCTGCCGCTGGCCGCGGTGACCGGCCGCGCCGAGATCATGGACGCCGCGCACGCGGGCGGCCTGGGCGGCACCTACGGCGGCAACCCGGTGGCCTGCGCCGGTGCGCTCGGCGCCATCGAGACGATGAAGGAGCTGGACCTCAACGCCAAGGCGAAGAACATCGAGGCGATCATGAAGTCCCGCCTCACCGCCATGGCCGAGAAGTTCGACATCATCGGCGACATCCGCGGCCGTGGCGCGATGATCGCCATCGAGCTGGTCAAGGACCGCGACACCAAGGAGCCGAACGCCGAGGCGGCCGCCGCCCTGGCCAAGGCCTGCCACCAGGAGGGCCTGCTGGTCCTGACCTGCGGCACCTACGGCAACGTGCTGCGCTTCCTGCCGCCGCTGGTCATCGGCGACGACCTGCTGAACGAGGGCCTCGACATCATCGAGCAGGCCTTCACCCGCATCTGAGTGCGACGTGCGCACGCACCTGGTGCGCACGTCCGGCGGCCCTGCGGCAGAGGGTGTGAAGAAGGTGTGCGAGGTGGATGACAGGACGCCGTTCCTGCTGTTCCCCGCGCATCCCCTGCCGTAGGTTCTACCCAGATGAGAGATACACCCCCGCCCACAGGGGACTGTGGGTGATCTCAGGCCGAGGCCTCCCCAGCTTCGACCTGGTCGTGCCTCGCGCACACAGACGGAGCCCCTGGGCTCCGGATCTCCTCACCGATCGGACGGTCGCCCGCCCCAAACCCCCCGGGGCGCGCGACGTTCCGGTCAGTTCGGCCGCCCCGGAACCACCCCCCCTGTTCCGGGGCGGCCGGCCTCCTTCTCCCCCCGGCCCGCCGTCCGCTGACGGATCATGGGCCCCATGCTTCTGCTGCTCCTGCCGGCTCTGCTCCTCGCCCTCATCACCTGGCAGGTCGTCACCGACGGCCCGCTGCTCACGGCCGACGAGCATCTCAGCGGCGACATCGTGCACCCGGACCGCTTCTGGGAGCTGCTCTCCGACCTCGGCAACGTGGAGGTCGCGGTGCCGGTGCTGGTCCTGGCGGTGGTCTGGGCCGCCTGGCGCGGCCGGGCCGCGGGCCTGGGCCGCTGGTGGCTCCCTCCCGCCGCGGCGGCGCTCACCATGGCGCTGGTCCCGGCCGTGGTCGTCCCCCTCAAGGACTGGACCGCCCGCCCCAGCACCCCGGTGATGCCCCCGGCCGTCGGTTACTTCCCGTCCGGACACACGGCGACGGCAGCGGTGGCCTACGGCGCCGCGGCCCTGCTCCTGCTGCCCTGGCTCCGCTCCCCCACCGCCCGTCGCGTCACCGTCGCCGTGTGCACGGCACTGGTCCTCGCCGTGTCCACCGGACTTCTGCTCAGGGGGTACCACTGGCCGCTGGACGTGGTGGCCAGTTGGTGCCTGGCCACCGTCCTGCTGACGGCACTGTGGCGCGTGATCAGCCGAAGTAGCCGTCGAACGTCCGCTGGAACTCCCAGCCCGCGAAGCGGTCCCAGTTGACCGACCATGTCATCAGGCCGCGCAGGGACGGCCAGGTGCCGTGGGGCGTGTAGGAACCGCAGTTGGTCTTCCGCGTCAGGCAGTCGAGGGTCTTGGTGACCTCGGCCGGGGTGACGTAGCCGTTGCCGGCGTTGGTGGAGGCGGGCATGCCGATGGCGATCTGGTCGGGGCGCAGGGGCGGGAAGACACGGGTGGGGTCACCGGCGACGGGGAAGCCGGTGAGCAGCATGTCGGTCATCGCGATGTGGAAGTCGGCGCCGCCCATGGAGTGGTACTGGTTGTCGAGGCCCATGATCGGGCCGGAGTTGTAGTCCTGGACGTGCAGCAGGGTCAGATCGTCGCGCAGGGCGTGGATCACCGGCAGGTACGCCCCGCAGCGCGGATCCTGGCCGCCCCATTTGCCGGTGCCGTAGTACTGGTAGCCGTTCTGCACGAAGAAGGTCTCGGGGGCCATCGTCAGCACGAACTTCGCGCCGTACTTCGCCTTCAGCGTCTTCAGCGCGGAGATCAGGTTGACGATCACCGGGGTCTTCGGGTTCCGGAAGTCGGTGTCGTCGGCGGCGAGCGACAGGGAGTGGCCCTCGAAGTCGACGTCGAGGCCGTCGAGCCCGTACTCGTCGATGATCTTCGAGACGGAGGTGACGAAGGTGTCGCGGGCCGCCGTCGTCGTCAGCTGGACCTGGCCGTTCTGGCCGCCGATGGAGATCAGGACCTTCTTGCCGGCCGCCTGCTTGGCCTTGACCGCCGCCTTGAACTCGGCGTCCGACTCGGCGGTCGGGCACTCGGTGACCGGGCAGCGGGTGAAGCGGATGTCGCCGGAGGTGGCCGAGGTGGGCTCGCCGAAGGCCAGGTCGATGACGTCCCAGCTGTCGGGGACGTCGGCCAGGCGGGTGTAGCCGGCGCCGTTGGCGAAGCTCGCGTGGAGGTAGCCGACCAGGGCGTGCGGGGGGAGGTCGCCGGAGCCGCCGCCGGTGCTCGCGCCGGTCGTCGCCGTCACGGCCGCCGACTTCGCGGACTCGCCGGCGCCGCTGGTCGCGGTGACCTGGAAGGAGTACGACGTCGAGGGGGCGAGGCCGGTCACCGTCGCCGTCGTACCGGTCACCGTCTGCACCTTCGTGCCGTCCCGGTAGACGGCGTAGCCGGTGGCGCCCGGAACGGCCGGCCAGGACAGGGCGACGGACGTGGAGGTGACGGTGCCGAGGGTCGGGGCGGCCGGGGCGGCGGGCGGCTGCGTGCTCGTGCCGCCGGGGCCGGTGAGGGTGAGGTCGTCGGCCTGGTAGGCGCCGGTGCCGTACCAGCCGTGGGTGTAGAGGGTGACCGCGGTCGTGGTGGCGCCGGTGCGGAAGGTGGTGGTGAGCTGCTGCCAGTCGGGGGCGGACTGGGTCCAGGTGGAGACGTCGGTGGTGCCGGTGCCGCTCGCGCCGAGGTAGACGTAGGAGCCGCGGACGTAACCGGACAGCGTGTACTGCGCGTTCGGCTGCACGCTCACCGTCTGGGCGCACTGGGCGTTGTCGTTGCCGGCCGGGGTGGCCTGCAGCGCGTGAGTGCCGCTGTGCACCGGTGAGGTGACGGTCTGTCCGGCGGGGCAGGTCCAGCCGTCGAGGCCCGACTCGAAGCCGCCGTTCACCGTGAGGTTCGCGTCGGCCGCACGGGCGGCCGACGAGAGCGCGGTGATACCGGGGAGGGTCAGGACGGCGGCCGCGATCAGGGCGGCCAGGGGTCTGGTGCGGTCCACAAGTGCCTCCGGGCATGGGGGAAGTGGAGGGGTGGAGCGCGCCCAACTTGGTCCAGACCAATCCTGTTGTCAAGGCCTCCGGCGGATCAGCCCTCCTCGCCCCCGGCCGCCAGGGCCGCCGCCGCCTCGTGCATCGCCAGCTCCAGCAGCGCCGGGTCGGTCAGCGTGCCGGAGCCGTCCGGCTGCACGAGCCAGCGCACCGCACCGGCGGACCGGCCGGGACGGGGCACCACGATCCAGGTGCCGGCCCCGGCCGAGCGGACGCCGGTGCCGACCCAGCGCCCCGCGGTCCCCGGCGGCACGAAGAAGCCCATGCGGTGGTCGCCGAAGTCGACCAGGACGGGCCCGGGCCGGTCCAGGATGCGGGTGAGGACGTCCAGCGTCGGGTAGCCGAGGTCGCCCGGCAGGATCAGCACGTCCCAGGCCCGGCCGGCGGGCAGCAGCGCGACCCCGAGCGGACTGCGCTCCCACTCCCAGCGGCAGGCCTCGGGATCCGGCGCCACCGATGCCAGCCACTCCACCGCCGTCTTCGCCCCTGCCATGAGAAGACCTCCCTGTCTCGAACACGTGCCGCGACGCGGTGCGCGCCGCGAGCGCCACGAGTTCAGAGGGAGGTCTTCCGGGAGCATTACGCGGGTTGTGGCAACCCGTTGGAGTGATCCGGGTCACGCACGTCAGCTGTCGAAGCCGAGCCCCAGCTTGTCCATCGTGCGCAGCCACAGGTTGCGGCGGCCGCCGTGGGCGTCCGCGCGGGCCAGGGACCACTTGGTGAGGGCGATGCCGGTCCAGGCGAACGGCTCCGGCGGGAACGGCAGCGGCTTCTTGCGGACCATCTCCAGCGCGGTGCGCTCGGTGCGCTCGCCCGCCAGCAGGTCCAGCATCACCTCCGCGCCGAAGCGGGTCGCGCCGACGCCGAGGCCCGTGTAGCCCGCCGCGTACGCCACCCGGTCCTGATGGGCGGTGCCGAAGAACGCCGAGAAGCGCGAGCAGGTGTCGATCGCGCCGCCCCACGCGTGCGAGAACCGCACGCCCTCCAGCTGCGGGAAGCAGGTGAAGAAGTGCCCCGCCAGCTTGGCGTAGGTCTCGGGGCGGTCGTCGTACTCGGACCGCACCCGGCCGCCGTAGGGGTAGATCGCGTCGTAACCGCCCCACAGGATGCGGTTGTCGGCGGACAGCCGGAAGTAGTGGAACTGGTTCGCCGAGTCGCCGAGGCCCTGCCGGTTCTCCCAGCCGATCGACTTCAGCTGCTCGGCCGTCAGCGGCTCGGTCATCAGCGCGTAGTCGTAGACGGGCACCGTGTAGGAGCGCACCCGCTTGACCAGGCTCGGGAAGATGTTGGTGCCGAGCGCCACCTGCCGGGCGCGGACCTGACCGTACGGCGTGCGCACGGCCATGCCGGCGCCGTACGCCTTCAGGGTGAGGGCGGGGGTGCGCTCGTAGACGCGTACGCCCAGGTCGAGGCAGGCGCGCTTGAGGCCCCAGGCTAGCTTGGCCGGGTTCAGCATCGCCACGCCCCTGCGGTCCCACAGGCCCGCCTCGAAGGTCGGGGAGTTCACCTGCGCGCGCACCGCGTCGGCGTCGAGGAACTCGATGCCCTCGGCGAGCCCCTTGGCCTCCAGCTCGTCGTACCAGTCGCGCAGCTCCCACGCCTGGTACGGCTCGGTCGCCACGTCGATCTCACCGGTGCGCTCGAAGTCGCAGTCGATGGCGTAACGGGCCACCGCCTGCTCGATCGCGTCGAGGTTGCGCCGGCCCAGCTCCTCGAGCTTCTCGATCTCCCCCGGCCAGCGGGTCAGCCCGTTGGGCAGCCCGTGGGTGAGGGAGGCGGCGCAGAAGCCGCCGTTGCGGCCGGAGGCGGCCCAGCCCACCTCGCGGCCTTCCAGCAGGACCACGTCCCGCTGCGGGTCGCGCTCCTTGGCGATGAGCGCGGTCCACAGTCCGCTGTATCCGCCTCCGACGACCAGCAGGTCGCAGGAGTCGGTGGCGGTCAGCGCGGGCTCGGGGCGCGGCCTGCCGGGGTCGTCCAGCCAGTACGGGACCGGCTGCGCTTCGGAAAGAGACTCTGTCCAACGGCTCATGGCGCTTGGGGCCATGATTTCAACTCCCTACGAGGGTGTGCGAAAAGGGGCTTACGCCTTTTGCTTGGTACGGCGGTTTCCGACCACCATGGCGAACAGCACGCACAACACGGCGACCAGGAACATGGCCGTACCGATGACATTGATCTGGACGGGCGTGCCGCGCTGCGCCGAACCCCACACGAACATGGGGAAGGTGACGGTCGAGCCGGCGTTGAAATTGGTGATGATGAAATCGTCGAAGGAGAGCGCGAAGGCGAGCAGCGCGCCCGCGGCGATTCCGGGGGCCGCGATGGGCAGGGTGACCCGCAGGAAGGTCTGCGCGGGACCGGCGTACAGGTCCCGGGCGGCCTCCTCGAGACGCGGGTCCATCGACATCACGCGCGCCTTGACCGCGGTGACGACGAAGCTGAGGCAGAACATGATGTGCGCGATGAGGATCGTCCAGAAGCCGAGCGGCGCGCCCATGTTGAGGAACAGGGTGAGCAGCGAGGCCGCCATGACGACCTCGGGCATCGCCATCGGCAGGAAGATCAGCGAGTTGACCACGCCGCGGGCGCGGAAGCGGTAGCGCACCAGCGCGAACGCGATCATCGTGCCGAGCAGGGTGGCGCCGATGGTGGCCCACACCGCGATCTGGAGGCTGATGCCGAGCGAGCCGCACATGTCGGCGACTCCGCATGGGTCCTTCCAGGCGTCCGTGGAGAACTGCTGCCACTCGTAGTTGAAGCGGCCCTTGGGTTTGTTGAAGGAGAACACCGTGACGACGATGTTCGGCAGCAGCAGATAGCCGAGGGTGAACAGGCCCGCGATGACGACGAGCTTCTTCTTGAACCAGTTGACGAAGGGCATTTAGACCAGATCCTCCGTCCCGGACCTGCGGATGTAGATGGTGACCATGAGGAGGATCGCCGCCATGAGGATGAAGGACAGCGCGGCGGCCGTCGGATAGTCCAGGATCCGCAGGAACTGTGTCTGGATGACGTTGCCGATCATGCGGGTGTCGGTGGAGCCGAGCAGTTCGGCGTTGACGTAGTCACCGGCCGCCGGGATGAAGGTGAGCAGCGTGCCGGAGACGACGCCCGGCATCGACAGCGGGAAGGTCACCTTGCGGAAGGTGGTCCACGGCCGGGCGTACAGGTCGCCGGCCGCCTCGTGCAGCCGCCCGTCGATGCGCTCCAGGGACGTGTACAGCGGCAGGATCATGAACGGCAGGAAGTTGTACGTCAGACCGCACACCACCGCGAGCGGGGTGGCGAGCACCCGGTCGCCGGCCGTCCAGCCGAGCCAGGTGGTGACGTCCAGGACGTGCAGCGTGTTCAGGGCGCCGACGACCGGGCCGCCGTCGGCGAGGATCGTCTTCCAGGCGAGGGTGCGGATCAGGAAGCTGGT
Organism: Streptomyces sp. NPDC028635; assembly: GCF_040637635.1. NCBI lineage: Bacteria > Bacillati > Actinomycetota > Actinomycetes > Kitasatosporales > Streptomycetaceae > Streptomyces > Streptomyces sp. NPDC028635. The sequence continues at coordinate 25,548 of NZ_JBEZWX010000008.1, forward strand.
GAAGAACGGCGCGATCACCAGGATCATGACCAGGTTCTTCCAGCGGCCCGCGCGGAAAGCGATCAGATACGCCAGCGGGTAGCCGAGCAGCAGGCACAGCACGGTCGCGGCGGCCGCGTAGGCGACCGAGCGCAGGAACTGCGGCCAGTACTCGGCCAGCGCGTCCCAGTAGGTCGCGAAGTGCCAGGTGACCTTGTAGCCGGTCTCCAGGGAGCCGGTCTGCACGGAGGTGGAGCCCTGGTAGATCATCGGCAGCGCGAAGAACACGATCAGCCACAGCATGCCGGGCAGCAGCAGCCAGTACGGCGTGAAGCGGCCCCGCTTGCGCGGCGGCTTCTTCTCCGGTGCGGTCGGGGTGAGCGGCGGGGGCGCCTCGGTGAGCGTCGACATCAGGCCGCCGCCTCTTCCTCGGTGCCCGCGTCGATGTCCTGGGTCGCGTCCATGCCGAACGTGTGCGCCGGGTTCCAGTGCAGGACGACGTCGGCGCCGGGGACGAGGCGGCCGTCGCGCTCGACGTTCTGCACGTACACCGCGAGCTCGTCGCAGACGGGGCTGTCGATGACGTACTGCGTGGAGACGCCGATGAAGCTGGCGTCGGCGATCTTGCCGGTGACGCGGTTGCGGCCCTCGGGGATCGAGCCCGCGTCGTCGGCGTGCGTGAGCGCGATCTTCTCCGGGCGGATGCCGACCAGCACCTTGCCGCCCGCGGTGGCGGGTGCAGAACATCGGGCCTGCGGCAGGACCAGCTTGCCGCCGCCCGCCTTGAGGACGATGTCGTCGCCGCTCTTGGTGTCGACCTCGGCCTCGATCAGGTTGGAGGTGCCGAGGAAGTTCGCGACGAAGGTGGTCTGCGGGTTCTCGTACAGGTCGGAGGGCGCGCCGAGCTGCTCGACCCGGCCCGCGTTCATCACGGCGACCGTGTCGGCCATGGTCATGGCCTCCTCCTGGTCGTGCGTGACGTGCACGAAGGTGATGCCGACCTCCGTCTGGATGCGCTTGAGCTCCAGCTGCATCTGGCGGCGCAGCTTCAGGTCGAGCGCGCCGAGCGGCTCGTCGAGGAGCAGCACCTTCGGGTGGTTGATCAGCGCGCGGGCGACCGCGACGCGCTGCTGCTGGCCACCGGAGAGCTGGTGCGGCTTCTTGCGCGCCTGCTCACCGAGCTGGACCAGCTCCAGCATGTCCTCGACCTGCTTCTTCACGCTCTTGATGCCGCGCCGGCGCAGACCGAAGGCGACGTTCTCGAAGATGTCGAGGTGCGGGAAGAGGGCGTAGGACTGGAAGACCGTGTTCACGGGCCGCTTGTAGGGCGGCAGGTGGGTCACGTCCTGGTCGCCGAGCCGTACGGTGCCCGTGGTGGGCTCCTCCAGGCCGGCGATCATGCGCAGGGTGGTGGTCTTGCCGCAGCCGGAGGCACCGAGCAGGGCGAAGAAGGAGCCCTGCGGCACGGTCAGGTCGAGCGGCTGTACGGCGGTGAAGCCGTTGTCGTAGGTCTTGCTGATCCCGGAGAGGCGGACGTCGCCGCTGTGGTCTGTCGTCGTCATGATCGTCACGCCCCAGTGAGCTTCGCGAATTTCTGTTCGTAGGCGGTCTCTTCCTTCTGCGTCAGGGAGCGGAAGGGGTGAGACCTCGCCTGCATGGCCTTGTCGGGGATGATCAGCGGGTTGTTCGCCGCATCCTTGTCGATCTTCGCAAGCTCCGCCTTCACGCCGTCGACCGGACAGACGTAGTTGATGTAGGCGGCGAGCTCGGCGGCCGGCTGCGGCTCGTAGTAGTAGTCCATGAGCCGCTCGGCGTTGGTCTTGTGACGCGCCTTGTTGGGGATCAGCATCACGTCGGTCGAGGTGATGTAGCCGCTGTCCGGGATGACGAAGTCGACGTCCGGGCTGTCCGCCTTCAGCTGGACGACGTCACCGGCCCACGCCAGACAGGCGGCGAGGTCGCCCTTGGTGAGGTCGGAGGTGTAGTCGTTGCCGGTGAAGCGGCGGATCTGGCCGCTGTCCACGCCCTTCTGCAGACGGGCGATGGCGGCGTCGAAGTCGTCGTCGGTGAACTTCGCCGGGTCCTTGCCCATGTCCAGCAGCGTCATGCCGATGCTGTCGCGCATCTCGGTGAGGAAGCCGACACGGCCCTTGAGCTTCTTGTTGTCGAGCAGGTCGGAGACCGACTTCACCTCGACGCCGCCGAGGGCCTTCTTGTTGTAGGCGATGACCGTGGAGATGCCCTGCCAGGGGTAGGAGTACGCGCGCCCCGGGTCCCAGTCGGGGTTGCGGAACTGCTGCGAGAGGTTGGCGTAGGCGTGCGGCAGGTGCGCCGGGTCCAGCTTCTGCACCCAGCCCAGGCGGATCAGCCGGGCGGCCATCCAGTCGGTGAGGACGATCAGGTCGCGGCCGGTGTCCTGGCCCGCGGCGAGCTGCGGCTGGATCTTGCCGAAGAACTCGTTGTTGTCGTTGATGTCCTCGGTGTAGCGGACCGTGATGCCGGTGCGCCGGGTGAACTGGTCGAGCGTCGGGTGGTGCTTGCCCGCGTCGTCGACGTCCATGTACTCGGTCCAGTTGGAGAAGTTGACGGTCTTCTCCTGCGCCGAGTGGTCCTCGGCGGACGTGCCGCCCGCCGTCTTGCCGGCCGCGGGGATCCCGCAGGCGCTCAGCGCCCCGAGTCCGCCGACCGCGAGCGCGCCGCCCGCCGAGGCACGCAGCAGCGATCGGCGGGTGAGGGCGGCCCGCCCGTTGGTGAAACTGCGCCGCATGGCGGCCGCTTGGGCCGGGGTCAGGCGGTCGGGCTCGTACTGCTCCATGCGCGTGGTTGCCCTTTCGGGAGGGATGGGCCGTGGTGGCAGGCCCGTCGTGGCTATCGGTCCCCGAAGATCGTGCGGTGCCAGTCCTTCCTGACGACCGCCGTGTTGTCGAACATGACGTGCTTGATCTGCGTGTACTCCTCGAACGAGTACGATGACATGTCCTTGCCGAAGCCGGACGCTTTGTAGCCGCCGTGGGGCATCTCGCTGATGATCGGGATGTGGTCGTTGATCCACACGCACCCCGCCTTGATCTCGCGTGTCGCACGGTTCGCCCGGTACACGTCCCGGCTCCACGCGGAGGCGGCGAGGCCGTAGGGGGTGTCGTTGGCCAGCCGGATGCCTTCATCGTCGCTGTCGAACGGCAGGACGACCAACACGGGGCCGAAGATCTCCGCCTGCACGATCTCGCTGTCCTGCGGCGCGTCGGCGACCAGGGTGGGCCGGTAGTAGGCGCCCTTGGCCAGCTCGCCGCCGGGTGCCTCGCCGCCGGTGACCACGCGCGCGTAGGCACGCGCCCGGTCGACGAAGCCGGCCACGCGGTCGCGCTGGGCGTGCGAGATCAACGGTCCGAGGTCGGTGCCGGAGGCGAAGGGACCGCCGAGCCGCACCGTCTCCATCAGCGCGGCTGTCCGGGCGACGAACTCCTCGTACAGGGGGCGCTGCACGTACGCGCGCGTGGCGGCCGTGCAGTCCTGCCCGGTGTTGATGAGCGCGCCGGCGACCGCGCCGTTGACGGCCGCGTCCAGGTCGGCGTCGTCGAAGACCAGGAAGGGGGCCTTGCCGCCCAGTTCCAGGTGCAGGCGCTTGACGGTGGCGGTGGCGATCTCGGCGACCCGCTTGCCGACGGCGGTGGAGCCGGTGAAGGAGGTCATGGCCACGTCCGGGTGACCCACCAGGCGCTCACCGGCCTCCTTCCCGGTCCCGGTGACGACGTTGATCACACCGTCGGGAATGCCGGCCGCGGTGGCGGCCTCGGCGAACAGCAGCGAGGTGAGCGGGGTCAGCTCGGCGGGCTTCAGCACGATGGTGTTGCCCGCGGCGATCGCCGGGAGGATCTTCCAGGCCGCCATCTGCAGCGGGTAGTTCCACGGCGCGATGGACCCGACGACCCCGATCGGCTCACGGCGGACGTACGACGTGTGGTCGCCGGAGTACTCACCGGCCGACTGCCCCTGGAGGTGCCGCGCGGCACCGGCGAAGAAGGCGGCGTTGTCGACCGTCCCCGGCACGTCGAACTCGCGGGTGAGCTTGAGCGGCTTGCCGCACTGCAGGGACTCCGCGCGGGCGAAGTCCTCCGCCCGGTCGGCCAGGACCGAGGCGAAGCGGTGCAGGGCGTCGGACCGCTCCGCGGGCGTGGCACCGGCCCAGCCGGGGAAGGCCGCGCGGGCGGCGGCCACGGCCGCGTCGACGTCGTCGGCCCCCGCCAGCTCGTAGGTGAAGACCTCCTCGCCGGTGGCCGGGTCGACGACCGCGTGGGTACGGCCCGAGGTGCCCCGGGTGAGACGTCCCGCGATGTACTGCGCGCCGTCCGCGAAACGCTCCTGTGCGGGGAATTCCACGGACCTCTCCGGGGTGGTGCCCGGGTTGTGCATGTCGCTCTCCTCCGCCGTCGTCCCCCTGTCCCGTGAGGGGGTGGATGGCTGTCCCGTGGGGGGTGGGTGGCGTAGCTACAGCTCGATTTGAGTGCCGATCCTGACAGAGGCCCTGGAGGCGGACAAGGGATTCCGTTGTTGCCTTTCGGTTACGCGACGAATTCGGTCGACCAGGTGTCGAGTGATACGGGAAAAGGCCGGACGCAGTGTCAGTGGCGCGTGCCAGACTCCCGTGCATGACGAAGATCGATTCTCGGGAAACCCTGGTCAGGGCGGTCCGCGCGGGGGCGAGGATCAAGTACCTCTGCTTCTGGGGGCACCGGCCGCGCCCCGACGGGCGCGTGGGCGCGAGCTGTCTGAGCCAGTGGTGGCCCTCACCGTTCGTGATCGACGGCGTGCGGTACGCCACGGCCGAGCACTGGATGATGGCCGGCAAGGCCAGGCTGTTCGGCGACGCGGAGGCGGAGCGGCAGATCCTGGCCGCCGCTCATCCGTCGGAGGCGAAGAAGGCGGGGCGCCTGGTGCGGGACTTCGACGAGGCGGTCTGGGAGCGCGAGCGGTTCCGGATCGTCGTCGAGGGCAGCGTGCACAAGTTCTCGGCCGACCCGGAGCTGCGGGCGTTCCTGCTGGGCACCGGGGACCGGGTGCTGGTCGAGGCCAGCCCCGTCGACCGCGTCTGGGGCATCGGCCTCGCGGCGGACGACGAGGCGGCGACGGACCCGGAGCGGTGGCGGGGACCGAACCTGCTGGGCTTCGCACTGATGGAGGCACGGGAGCGGATCGGCCTGCGGGCGGTGTGAGAGCGGTCTCCGGCCGGTGCGAGCGCGGGCCGATGGCGCGGTCTGCGGGCCTGCGGGATCGCGGCCGGTGGAGCGGTCTGCGGGCGGTGTGAGAGCGGGCCGGCGGCCGGCTTGAGGGCGGGGCCGACGGCGCGGTCTGCGGGCCTAGTGAGCGTGGGCCGGTGGATTGGTCTGCGGCCGGTGTGAGAGCGGGCCGGTGGCGCGGTCGGCAGAGCGGTCTGCTGCCTGGGTCAGGGCGGGCCGGTGCCTCGGTGAAGGGACGGACCTGCGTCGCGGCACCCGGAACGGGACACCGGCCCGGGTGCGCCGGTGTCAGGAGGCCGCGATCACCAGGACCAGGAAGCCGACGCCGAGGACGATGCCCGCGGCGCCGCAGATGATGCCGGCCAGGGCCTGACCCGGGTTGGTGGCCTCGCCGCGCTTGGCCTTGCTGCGGCCGATCGCTCCGAAGATCACCCCGAGGACGCCCGCGACGATGGCCAGCGGCCACGCGCAGAAGATGACCGCGCCGATGATGCCGAGCACCAGCCCGGCCGTCCCCATGCCGTTGCTGGGCAGGGGCTGCATACCGGACCAGCCGTAGTAGCCGGCCGGGTATCCCTGCGCCTGCGGGCCGGCCGGGTATCCCTGGGCCTGCGGGCCATGGGCACCGCCAGGGCCGGCCGTTCCGGGGTAGCCGTAACCGCCGGGGTAGCCGTAGGCCACCTGGCCGGGACCGTCCGGCGCGATGGGCGGCGGCGGAACCGGCTCACCGTGCCCGGAGGATGCGGCCGGGGGCGCGAAGGCACCGGCCGCGCCGGCGGCCTGGCCCGGGTGGGGCGCGGCGAAGGGGTTGGCACCGCCCGCTTGGTCCGGCTGCGGCGCGGCGAAGGGATGGGACCCGCCGGCCTGCTCGGACTGCGGCGCGGCGAAGGGATGGGACCCGCCGGTGTGCTGGGACTGCGGCGGGGCGAAGGGGTTCGCACCGCCTGCCTGCTCGGACTGCGGCGCGGCGAAGGGGTTCGGTTCCGGCCAGGCGTGCGGCTGCGGGGCGTCCGTGCCGCTGGGGACGGAGACGAACGTCTGCTGCTCGTGCAGCGGCGCATGGGCCACCGGCCCCGAGGAGGCGACCGTGTGTCCGGGGCCGTCCACCGCGCCGGGCGCTGCCCACGGGGCGGGTCCGCCGGAAGGGGACGCGCCTCCGGAGACGGGCGCCTCGGGGCCGTCGGCGGCGGACGCACCCCCGGCCGCCGGGCCCTTGCCGAGCGACACCCTCGCGCTCTCCCCCGCGCCGGACCCCTCCGAGGTCCCGTTCTCCGGAATTCCCGGGACCCCCGGTATCCCCGGCGTCCCCGTCTCGTCGGCCATGCGCGAATCCCCCTCTGCGAACGTCCCGCCATGCTACGGCCCGACCTCGCGCCCCTCCCCAGGCCCCCTCCCCGGATCCCCTGCTCAGCCGCGGCGACAAGTGACAGCACGGGCCTCCCGCCCAGGGCGCCGTTTCCCTGCGCCCACCCGGCACGCCCGCTCCTGCGCCCACCCCCTGGGCACCCGGTCATCCCTCTCCCCCGGCACCCCGTCCTCCCCGCCCCGCCCCCGGCCTACGATGAGCCGGAACCACCGATCAGCCGATCACCGCGTCCCCGCACCGGCACCGCCGGCCGGGGGCGCCGTCCCGGGGAGGACCCCTTGACCGAGCACTTCGACGCCGCCGCCGCGCCCGTCCCGCGCGATCCGCACGCCTTCATCGCCGGACTGCCCAAGGCCGAACTGCATGTGCACCACGTCGGATCCGCCTCCCCCCGGATCGTCTCCGAGCTGGCCGCCCGCCACCCCGACTCCAAGGTCCCGACCGATCCCGAGGCGCTGGCCGACTACTTCACATTCACGGACTTCGCCCACTTCATCGAGGTCTACCTGTCCGTCGTCGACCTGATCCGCACCCCGGAGGACGTCCGCCTGCTCACCTACGAGGTGGCCCGCGACCTGGCGCGTCAGCAGGTGCGTTATGCCGAGCTGACCATCACCCCGTACTCCTCCGTGCGCCGCGGGATCGACGAGCGGGCGTTCATGGCGGCGATCGAGGACGCCCGCAAGGCGGCCGAGGCCGAGTTCGGCACGGTGCTGCGCTGGTGCTTCGACATCCCCGGCGAGGCCGGCCTGGAGGCCGCCGAGGTGACGGCCCGGCTCGCCACGGACGACGCGGTGCGCCCCGAGGGGCTGGTCTCCTTCGGGCTCGGCGGGCCGGAGATCGGGGTGCCGCGCCCTCAGTTCAAGCCGTACTTCGACCGGGCGATCGCGGCCGGCCTGCACTCGGTGCCGCACGCCGGCGAGACCACGGGCCCGCAGACCGTGTGGGACGCGCTGACGTACCTGGGCGCCGAGCGCATCGGGCACGGCACGAGCTCCGCGCAGGACGCGAAGCTGCTCGCGCACCTCGCCGAGCACCGCATCCCGCTGGAGGTGTGCCCGACGTCGAACATCGCCACGCGCGCGGTGGCCACGCTCGACGAGCACCCGATCAGGGAGTTCGTGCGGGCGGGTGTCCTGGTGACGATCAACTCCGACGACCCGCCGATGTTCGGCACCGACCTGAACAACGAGTACGCGGTCGCCGCCCGGCTGCTCGACCTCGACGAACGGGGCCTCGCCGAGCTGGCGAAGAACGCCGTCGGCGCCTCCTTCCTGGACGGCGCCGGAAAGACCCGTATCCGCGAGGAGATCGACGCCTACACCGCGCGGTGGCTCGCTCCCTGACACGCGGGGGCCGGGTGCCGTCACAATGGCCCGCATGCAGACCCTGACGGCCGTGGCGCACCGCGGCGACCCGTACCGCGTCCGGGAGAACACGATCGCCTCCCTGCGTTCCGCGCTCGCCGCAGGCGCGGACGCCGTGGAGATCGACGTACGGCTCACCCGGGACGGCGTGCCCGTTCTCCTGCACGACGAGACGCTGAAGCGGCTGTGGGAACAGGACCGTCCGCTGCTCGGCCTCTCCCTGGCCGAGGTGGAGGGGCTGACCGGCGGCGGGGTACCGACGCTGGCGGCGGCACTGGTGGCGGTGGACGGCAGCCGGGTAATGGTCGATCTGCCCGGCACGCCGGACGTGAAGGCGGCGCGCCGGGTCGTGGACGCGGTCCGGGAGGCGGGGGCGCAGGACCGCGTGTACTACTGCGCGGACGCCCGGGCCATGCTGGCGCTGCGGGCCGCCGACCCGTCCGCGGAGATCGCGCTCACCTGGACGAGCCTCGCGCCGCCGCGCCCGGAGCTGCTGGAGGCGGTGCGGCCGCGCTGGCTCAACTACCGCTTCTCGCTGGTGGACCACGCCCTGGCCGAGCGTGTCCACCGCGACGGCTACCTGCTGTCCGTCTGGACCCCCGACACCCGCCGCGCCATGCGCCGCCTGATCGAAGCGGGCGTGGACTCGATCACCACCAACCGCATCGACGTCCTGACCGCGCTGCGCCAGGGCTAGGGGCGTCCGCGAAGTCCCGTCCGTCCTGCGGGCGAACGACGCATCCTAGGGACCCGTCCCGACGCCCCTACGCCCCGGCGGCTCAAGCGAGTTGACAGGATTCCGGCACTGCGACGCCACGGACCACGCTCCAGCCCGGCCGCCGAGCGGACAACCGGGGCGATCCGCCGGCCGAGGTCACCGGCCGAGCGCCCGCCGCGCCGCCGCGTGCGCCACGACAGTGACGGCGCCGGCTGTCGCCAGGGCGACGGCGAGGTCGCGGAGGCGGGTCAGGCGCAGTACACCGGCGCGGCGCAGGCGACCGCGGGCCCAGAGGGTGAACGGCACGACGACGAGCGGGGAGGTCGCGACCCCGGGGGTGTAGCCCCGTACGGCTGCGGCCTGGGCCATGTGGACCAGGCCGTGGAGGCCGAAGCCGTTCAGCGCGGCCTGGTAGAGGGCCGCCCGGCCGCCGCTGACGTGCCCGGCGGCCGACGCGGCGGCGACGAACGCGCCGACGGCCGCGACCGCCAGGGGGAACTCCCGCTCGTCGACGGCCTCCATCCGGCGCCATGCCCGCTCGGGCACGACCGGGAACCGTTCACGCAGCCCGGGCAGGCTGCGGCGGACCCAGCGCGGGCCGGCCGCCAGTTCCTCGAGGTCGTGGAGCGACCAGGCGGCGAGCAGCCCGAAGGTCACCCAGCCGGACAGGTTTTCACCACCCGACGTGTCACCACGCGTCTCGGCACCACGCGTCTGGGCACCACTCGTTTCTTCACCACTCGCTTTTTCACCACGCGATGAAATATCCACGCGGGCGATTTTCCTACAACCCGACGATCTTGTTCCACCGCTTGGCGAACTCCACCCGCTCCCCGGCCGTGATGTCGCGGGCGATCGCGAGCCGGCGGCGCATGGCCGCGTCCGGGAAGATCAGCGGGTCCTCCGCGAGGGCCGCGGTGTCCTTGTCGTCGGAGGAGGCCAGGACGTGCTGGGCGGCCGGGACCGGGCAGACGTAGTTGACCCAGGCGGCCAGCTCGGCGGCGACCTCGGGCCGGTAGTAGTAGTCAATCAGCTGCTCGGCGTTGGCCTTGTGCCGGGCGAGGTTCGGGACCATGAGCGACTCCGCCCACAGTTCGGCGCCCTCCTCGGGGACGACGAACTCGATGTCGGGGTTGTCCGCGCGCAGCTGGATCACGTCGCCGGAGTAGGCCTGGCAGGCCAGGACGTCGCCGCTGACCAGGTCCTTGGTGTAGTCGTTGCCGGTGAAGCGGCGGATCTGGCCGCGCCGCACCTGGGCCTGGACCTGGTCGCAGACCCGGTGGAAGTCGTCCGCCGTCCAGCGGGTGATGTCGACGCCGTTGCCCAGCATCAGCAGCGCGAAGGACTCGTCCAGCCCGGAGAGCAGCGTGACCCGGCCGCGCAGATCGTCGGCCCACAGGTCGGAGACATGCCGTATCTCACGGCCGAGCTTGCGGCGGTTGTAGGCGATGCCGGTGATGCCGGACTGCCACGGCACCGTGTATCTGCGTCCCGGGTCGAAGGCCGGGGAGCGCAGCAGCGGGTCGAGATACCGGGCGACGTTCGGCTGCCGGGCGCGGTCCAGCTCCTGCACCCAGCCCAGGCGGACGAACCGCGCGCACATCCAGTCGCTGATGACGACGAGATCCCGGCCGGTGGTCTGGTGGTTCATCAGCGCCGGGCTGATCTTGCCGAAGAACTCGTCGTTGTCGTTGATCTCCTCGACGTAGTCGACGGAGATCCCGCTCTGCCTCTCGAAGGCCTCCAGCGTGGGCCGCCGGTTCGGGTGGTCGTCGTCGGTGTCGATGTACAGCGGCCAGTTCGCCCACGTCAGCCGTCTGTCGCGGGCGGAGTCGTCGGCTGCGGCGCGGTCGCCGGGCTGGACGTAGGCCGCGGGCACGCCGCAGCCGGCCAGCGCGCCGAGCGCGGCGGTGCCGCCGAGGGCGCTCAGCAGTGAACGGCGGGAGACGGTCTGGTGTGGGAGGGCCATGGGCGCAGCATGCCGCCCGGTGACACGCGTGATCAATTGACGCCGCGTCGAGCGAAACGACGCCTGCCCGACAGGTTGTCGATCACCGTGCCCGCCCCGGGGGGGCCGGGATGCGCGGCCTCGGGCGCGCACGGCGGCGCCGGACACACCGCGGCCCCGGACGGTCCGTCCTCCGTCCGGGGCCGCGAGCCGTGGATGAGGCCGGCCGGCCTCAGCGCACCCGCAGGGGTGGTGTCACGCGTCCAGGGACGTCATGACGTGCTTGATGCGGGTGTAGTCCTCGAAGCCGTACGCCGACAGGTCCTTGCCGTAGCCGGACTTCTTGAAGCCGCCGTGCGGCATCTCGGCGACCAGCGGGATGTGGGTGTTGATCCACACGCAGCCGAAGTCGAGCTTCTTGGACATCCGCATCGCGCGGCCGTGGTCCTTGGTCCACACCGAGGAGGCCAGGGCGTACTCGACGCCGTTGGCCCACTCGACGGCCTGGTCCTCGTCCGCGAAGGACTGGACGGTGATGACCGGGCCGAAGACCTCGTTCTGGATGATCTCGTCGTCCTGCTTGAGACCGGAGACCACGGTGGGCGCGAAGAAGTAGCCCTGGTCGCCGACACGCTTGCCGCCGGCCTCCACGCGCGCGTGGGCGGGCAGCCGCTCGATGAAGCCCTCGACCTGCTTGAGCTGGTTGGGGTTGTTCAGCGGGCCGAAGAGCACGTCCTCGTCGTCCGGCTGGCCGGTCTTGGTCTCGGAGGCGGCCTTGGCGAGCGCGGAGACGAACTCGTCGTGGATCGACTCGTGCACGAGCACGCGCGTGGCGGCCGTACAGTCCTGGCCGGCGTTGAAGAAGCCCGCCAGGGAGATGTCCTCGACGGCCTTGGCGATGTCGGTGTCCTGGAAGACGACGACCGGGGCCTTGCCGCCCAGCTCCAGGTGGACGCGCTTGACGTCCTTGGCGGCGGACTCGGCGACCGCCATGCCCGCGCGCACCGAGCCGGTGATGGAGGCCATCGCCGGGGTCGGGTGCTCGACCATCGCCCGGCCGGTCTCGCGGTCGCCGCAGACGACGTTGAAGACACCCTTGGGCAGGATCTCGCCGAGGATCTCGGCGATCAGCACGGTGGAGGCCGGGGTGGTGTCCGACGGCTTCAGCACGACGGTGTTGCCCGCGGCGATCGCCGGGGCGAACTTCCACACGGCCATCATCATCGGGTAGTTCCACGGCGCGACCTGCGCGCAGACGCCGACCGGCTCACGGCGGATGATCGAGGTCATCCCCTCCATGTACTCGCCGGCCGAGCGGCCCTCCAGCAGTCGCGCCGCGCCCGCGAAGAAGCGGATCTGGTCGACCATCGGGGGGATCTCCTCGGAGCGGGTCAGCCCGGTCGGCTTGCCCGTGTTCTCCACTTCGGCCGCGATGAGGTCCTCGGCCCGCTCCTCGAACGCGTCCGCGATCTTCAGCAGGGCCTTCTGGCGCTCCGCCGGGGTGGTGTCGCGCCAGGCCGGGAAGGCGCGCGCGGCGGCCTCCATGGCGGCGTCGACGTCCGCCTGGCCGGACAGCGGCGCGGTGGCGTACGCCTCGCCCGTCGCGGGGTTGACCACCTCCGTGGTCCGTCCGTCGGCGGCGTCCCGGAACTCACCGTCGATGTAGTTGCGCAGACGACGCAGCTCGGTGCTCACTGCCGGCCCTCCAAGGTTGGGTGTGTCCAATCACTGAGATGCCCAGACTAATCGCTGAGCCCACGTTTTCAACACCCCTGATCCCCTCACATCTGCGAAATCCGTCGGTCTCAGTCTCGCAAACAACGAATTTCATCGATCGGGGCTTGCACAACTGTCGAGACGTCGTGCACAGTGAGGTCGTGGCCAGTCGAAGCGCAGACCCCAGGGACGCAAGGGACTCCCGCGAGTCCCTCCGCGACACCCCTCGTGAGTCCAGGAACGGGAGCAACCCCAACCTGGACGCCGTCTCCCTCGCCATCATCGAACAGCTTCAGGAGGACGGCCGCCGGCCGTACGCCGCCATCGGCAAGGCCGTCGGCCTCTCCGAGGCGGCCGTGCGCCAGCGCGTCCAGAAGCTGCTCGATCAGGGCGTGATGCAGATCGTCGCCGTCACGGACCCGCTCACCGTGGGCTTCCGCCGGCAGGCGATGGTCGGCATCAACGTGGAGGGCGACGTCGAGGCGGTGGCCGACGCGCTGACCGCCATGTCGGAAGTCGAGTACGTGGTGATGACCGCGGGCTCGTTCGACATCCTCGCGGAGATCGTCTGCGAGGACGACGACCACCTGCTGGACGTCATCAACAAACGCATCCGGTCCCTGTCCGGCGTGCGCTCCACCGAGAGCTTCGTCTACCTCAAGCTCAAGAAGCAGACCTACATGTGGGGAACCCGATAACCGTGAGCACAAAGGACCTCAGCAAGTCCGCGTACGACCACCTGTGGATGCACTTCACCCGCATGTCCTCGTACGAGAACTCCCCCGTCCCGACGATCGTCCGGGGCGAGGGCACCTACATCTACGACGACAAGGGCAAGCGCTACCTCGACGGTCTCGCCGGCCTGTTCGTGGTCCAGGCCGGTCACGGCCGCACGGAACTCGCCGAGACCGCCGCCAAGCAGGCCCAGGAGCTCGCCTTCTTCCCGGTGTGGTCCTACGCCCACCCCAAGGCCGTCGAGCTGGCCGAGCGGCTGGCCAACGAGGCCCCGGGCGACCTGAACAAGGTCTTCTTCACCACCGGCGGCGGCGAGGCCGTCGAGACCGCCTGGAAGCTCGCCAAGCAGTACTTCAAGCTGACCGGCAAGCCCACCAAGTACAAGGTCATCTCCCGCGCGGTCGCCTACCACGGCACCCCGCAGGGCGCCCTGTCCATCACCGGCCTGCCGGGCCTGAAGGCCCCCTTCGAGCCGCTGGTGCCGGGTGCGCACAAGGTGCCGAACACCAACATCTACCGCGCCCCGCTCTTCGGCGACGACCCCGAGGCCTTCGGCCGCTGGGCCGCCGACCAGATCGAGCAGCAGATCCTCTTCGAGGGCCCCGACACCGTCGCCGCGGTCTTCCTGGAGCCGGTGCAGAACGCCGGCGGCTGCTTCCCGCCTCCCCCCGGCTACTTCCAGCGCGTGCGCGAGATCTGCGACCAGTACGACGTGCTGCTCGTGTCGGACGAGGTCATCTGCGCCTTCGGCCGCCTCGGCACGACGTTCGCCTGTGACAAGTTCGGCTACGTCCCGGACATGATCACCTGCGCCAAGGGCATGACCTCGGGCTACTCCCCGATCGGCGCGTGCATCGTCTCCGACCGCCTCGCCGAGCCGTTCTACAAGGGCGACAACACCTTCCTGCACGGCTACACCTTCGGTGGTCACCCGGTCTCCGCGGCCGTGGGTCTCGCCAACCTCGACCTGTTCGACCGCGAGGGCCTCAACCAGCACGTGCTGGACAACGAGGGCGCCTTCCTGAAGACCCTGCAGAAGCTGCACGACCTGCCGATCGTCGGCGACGTCCGCGGCAACGGCTTCTTCTACGGCATCGAGCTGGTGAAGGACAAGGCCACCAAGGAGTCCTTCAACGACGAGGAGACCGAGCGCGTCCTGTACGGCTTCCTCTCCAAGGCGCTGTTCGACAACGGCCTGTACTGCCGTGCCGACGACCGTGGCGACCCGGTCATCCAGCTCGCCCCGCCGCTGATCTCCAACCAGGAGACGTTCGACGAGATCGAGCAGATCCTGCGCGCGACGCTCACGGAGGCGTGGACGAAGCTCTGAGCCCCGTCCGGGCGGCTGCGGCCGCCCCGACGGCTCCGACGACCGCCGCGACGGCCCTCACCGTCCCGGCGGTCACGGATCCTCCGGCGGCGCTGATCGGTCCTCCTGCCGATCTGCCTTCTGGATGATCATCCCGGCCCCGGTGCCCCCGTTCGAGTGAGAAACGGGGGCCCGGGGCCGCGTGCTGTCCGGGCTCCGGGCATCGCCTGCCTAGCGTGCCAGTGACCGATCGGCCCTGCCTTCGTTCGCCCGCATGGGGGAACGGCACGGGAACTACGGATCTGACACGAGGTGTACGCCCATGGAGGCCCCGCCGGACAACGACGTGCTCTGGGCACGCTCCCTGCACTTCACGCACAGCGACGGCTCCCCCGCGCTCCAGGGGATCTCGCTCGGCGTGCGCGAGGGCGAGATCCTCGCCGTCGGCGGCCCGCGCGGCAGCGGCAAGACGACGCTGCTGCGTTGCCTGTCCGGACTCGCCCCCGCCCAGCGCGGCGAGGTGTGGTTCAACAGCGTGCCGCTGCACACCATGGGCCCGGTCACCCGCGAACGTCTGCGCCGCGACCGCTTCGGCTGGATCGACCCCGCCCCGCTGCTGGTGCCCGAGCTGAACGTGTGGGAGAACGCCGCCCTGCCGCTGATGCTGCGCGGCGTGAGCCGGCGCCGCGCCAAGGTCGCCGCCACCGAGTGGCTGGAACGCGTCGACATCGGCGACAAGGCCCGCCGCCGGCCGCACGAGCTGACCCAGGCCGAGCGGCAGCGCGCCTGCATCGCCCGCGCCCTCGCCCCGGCGCCCGCGGTGCTCTTCGCCGACGAGCCCACCGCGCCCCTGCACCGCGCCGACCGCGCCCACGTCCTGCGCACCCTGACCACCGCCGCCCGCTCCCACGGCATCACCGTGGTGCTGGCCACCGCCGACCCGGAGACGGCCGCGCTCGCCGACCGCACCGTGTCGCTGCTCGACGGACGCCGGGTGAAGACGGTGCACCTCCCGCCGGCCACCGAGACGGAAGGCCGGACCGCGTGGTCGCTCTCCGTCTGACCCGCGGCGCCCACCCGGCCGTCCATCTGCGCCGCCTGCTGGTGGCGACGGCGTCGGCGGGCACCGGCTTCCTGCTCCTGTGCACCCTCGGCTACGCGCTGGGCCACCCCGGCGCCTCCCCGGCGTCCCTGCTGCTGCGCCTGGCGTGGTGCGTCGTACCGCTGGCCGCCACGGTGTGGTTCGCGCTGGCGGTCGCCCGCACCGACCCCGCGACCAGGCCCCGCCCCGGCCTGTCCGCCGTGGGCCTGGGTCCCGCCCGCCTGATGGCGATCGCGGCCCTGACGACGGCGCTGTCCACCGCGCTGGGTTCGGCGCTGGCCCTGCTGTTCTTCCTGTACCTGCGCGGCGACCTCACCGGCACGCCGTTCGACGGCGCGGCCTCCCAGTTCCTCGCGGCGGACCAGCCGCTGCCGCTCCCCGCGGCGCTCACCCTGCTCGCCGTCCTCCCGGTCACGTCCTCGGCCCTGGTCGCTCTCGCCCGGCGCCCCCGCGAGCCCCGCCCCCGGCCCGCCGCGCACGCCTACGGCCGCTTCGGCGCGTACAGCAGGACGGCGGTCCGCGAGACGTTCGGGGCGTACGGCAGGTTCGGCGCACGGCTGCGGGGCAGCGAACCGGTCAGCGGGCCGAAGCCCGCGGAGGGCGCCGCCGGGCAGGTGGACCATGGGGACACGGACGTCCTCACGCGCCCAGCGGCCGACGACACCGGCCCCCGGGAGACCCCGGCCGGGAGCACCCGCCCCGCGCCGCCCGCCGAGCCCCAGCCCACCGCCCTCCTCCCCTGGGGGGTCACCCTCCTCGCCGCCGGCCTGGCCACCGAGGCCTACGCCACCCGCACCACCGACCCGACCACCCTCCCCCTGCCCGGTGGCCTGACCTCCGGCCCCGTCGCCGTGCTCCTCGGCTGGGTGCTCGCCGCCGCCGGCCTCGCCCTCGCCGGGCCCGGCCTCACCCACCTCACCGGCCGCCTGCTGCAGGCCGTCCGCCCGGGCGCCCTGCGTCTGCTCGCCGGGCGCGTGCTGATGGCGGAGGCCACCCGCATCGGCCGTCCCCTCGGGGTCGTCTGCGCCGTCGCGTCGGCCGCGTTCGCCACGACCGCCCTGCGCGCCGCCGGCTCCCCCGGGCTCGGCCCGCTGACCACCCTCGGCGCCCTCGTCGTCGCCGGCTGCGCGGTGGGGACCCTGTTCACCGCAGCCGTGGAGACACGCCAGGACCGGGCCGACACCACCGGGGCACTGCTCCGGCTCGGCGCCCCGGCCTCGATGCTGCGCTCGGCCGCGGCCCTGCGCGCGGCCGCCCTGCTGGCCGTGTTCGGCCCGCTGACGCTGCTGGTGGCCGAGTTGGCCGCACTGCCCCTCGCCCGCTGACCGAAAAAATCTTCGGCCGACGATGAGTTCCGCGCGGCGGCCCGGTCTACCCCCCGACAACACCGCACCACCTACGGGAGAGGCCCCATGTACCAGCAGATGATCTTCGTGAACCTGCCCGTGAACGACCTCGAGGCCTCGAAGACGTTCTTCACCGGCCTCGGCTACACGATCAACCCGCAGTTCAGCGACGAGAACGCCGCGTCGGTCGTGATCAGCGACACGATCGTCGTGATGCTGCTGACGAAGCCCTTCTACGCGACCTTCACCGACAAGGGGATCGCGGACACGAAGACGACCAGCGAGGTGCTGATCTGTCTGAGCGCCGAGAGCCGCGAGAAGGTCGACGAGCTGGTCGACCGTGCGATCGCGCTCGGCGGCGCCGCGACCGGCAAGACGCAGGACATGGGCTTCATGTACGGCCGGGCCTTCGACGACCTCGACGGCCACACCTGGGAGATCATGTGGATGGACCCGGCGGCCGTCCAGGGCTGACGCGACGCGGTGCCTAGCATGGGCGGGTGCATTCGACACCCGCCCAGCCGTACGACGGCTCCCACGACCGTGAGATCGAGTCCCTCGCCCAGTTCGACGAGGTGGTCGCGCGCGGCGGCACCCTTGCCGGTTTCCGCGTCCAGGCCGTGGACCTGACGGGCCGTACGGACGTGCTGCTGTCCGTGGACACCGCGGGCGCCGTCTTCCTCGGCTGCCCGATGGCCCCCGAGGCGGCCGCTCGCGTCCGGGCGTCCGACGCCCTGGTCTTCCCGCCCGTGCCCGGCCTGCCCTTCGATCCCTACCGGGGATTCGTCTACTCCGCCGAGGAACTCTTCGCCGGACTCGACCGCGGCTACGAGGCCACCCCCGACGCGCTCGCCTACGCCTGGTTCCAGCAGACCAGGGCCGACGGCGACATATTCGCCTCCATGCTGCGCTCGATCCACGACGACGCGGTCTCCGACGCCCTCGACGAAGTCCTCGTCGGCGCGCGGGTCGTGGGCGTCATGGGCGGCCACGCGATGGCGCGCGGAAGCCGTGAGTACGCCGGTGCCGCGCGCCTCGGCAGCGCCCTGGCCCGGACCGGCCTCACGGTGGCGACGGGCGGCGGACCCGGCGCGATGGAGGCGGCGAACCTGGGCGCGTACGCGGCGCCCTTCGACGACGACATGCTGACCGCCGCCCTCGAACACCTCGCCCCGGTGCCCTCGTTCAGGCCGTCGGTCACCGACTGGGCGCGGGCGGCCTTCGAGGTGCGCGCCCGCTGGCCGCGCGGCGGCACGTCGATCGGCATCCCGACCTGGTTCTACGGCCACGAGCCGCCGAACCCGTTCGCCACGCACATCGCCAAGTACTTCGCCAACGCCACCCGCGAGGACGGCCTCCTGGCCCGCTGCACCGCCGGTGTGGTGTTCCTGCCGGGCGCCGCCGGCACCATACAGGAGATCTTCGACAACGCGACGCCGAACTACTACGAGTCCCGCGGCGAGGCGACGCCGATGGTGCTGGTGGACCGGGCGCACTGGACGGAGCGGCTGCCGGCGTGGCCGCTGCTGGAGTCGCTCGCCCGGGACCGTTCGATGGCGTCCCGGATCGCGTTGGTCGACCGGATCGAGGAGGCGCCGGAGGCGCTGAAACGTCTCGCCGGTTAATAAGCGGGCAAAGTCAACGCCCCTGACGGGCATATGCGTTGACACTCCTTATGGAGCACTTATAAACCTGTGAGCCTCATGGGGCGGTGGTGCCGGGCGGTTGTGATCGCATCTCCTCGGCGTCCCATCCCCCCTTCAACCCCCCGCAGTTGGATCCCGTAAAGGACAAACGTGTCCATATCCCGCCGTACTGCCGCCCGTTCCGTGCGCGCCCTCGGGGTCGCCTCCGCCGCGGCGGCGCTCGCGCTCGGTGTCGCCGGAAACGCGCTCGCCTGCAACATCAGCGAATTCTCCGCCAAGGCCTCGTGCGAGGGTGACAAGGGCGTCATCACCGTCACCGACGTCGACGCCTCCGGCACCGCGGCCGTCGTCTCCGTCTTCCTGGAGAACAAGGGCAGCGACGACCACAAGGTCGGCGAGCAGACCGTCACCGGCTCGGCCGAGGGTGTGACCATCACCTTCGCCGAGGACTGGAAGCCGAACGCCACCTACCGCGTCCACGTCCTGGCCGGCGACGCCAAGCACCCCATCGTGGACGAGGACATCACGCCGAACCTCACCACGCCGCCCACCGCCTGCAAGAAGGACACCCCCTCGACGCCGCCGGCCCCGCCGACCAGCCCGGCGCCGAAGCCGTCGCAGTCGACCCCGGCCGAGGACACGCCGAGCCCCTCGGCCCCGGCCAGCACCGCCCCCGCGGGCACCCCGAGCAACGCGCCGTCCCCGGCGGCCGGTGACTCCAACCTCGCCGAGACCGGTGCGAACTCCAACACCGGCCTGATCGCCGGCGTGGCGGGCGCCCTGGTCGTCGTCGGCGGCGGTGCCGTCTTCCTCGGCATGCGCCGCCGCGGGGCCAAGAGCAACGGCTGACCCCGCGCACGTACGCCGGCCCGCCCCCGGGAGACCGGGGGCGGGCCGTTCGCATGAACCCGGAAGCCCTCAGCCGAGGACGACGACTTCGGCCCCGTCGAAGGCGACGCCGACCTCGGCACCGACCTCGGGCGCCTCGCGCAGCGCGCAGGCGGCCTCCAGGCGGGGCGCGTCCTCGGGCTGGAGGTGCACCGCGACATGGGTGCCCCGGAAAGTACGGGCGGTGACGGTGCAGCGCAGCCCCTGCGCCACCTCGGTCAGCCGGACCCCGGCCGGGCGGACCAGCACGTCGCGCGGACCCTGCGGGGAGCCGTCGGGCACCGGCAGCTTGCCCCAGGGCGTGTCGGCGGCCTCGCCGACGACGGTTCCCGGCACCACGTTGTCGAAGCCGAGGAACCGGGCGACGAACGCGTCCGCCGGGTGCTGCCACACCTGAAGGGGCGTGCCGGACTGGGCGATCCGCCCGTCCCGCATCACCACGACCCGGTCGGCGAGTGCGAACGCCTCGCCCTGGTCGTGGGTGACGGCGAGCACGGTGGTGCCCAACCGGCCGAACAGCTCCCGCAGTTCGACGACGAGGCGTTCGCGCAGCGAGCGGTCGAGCTGACCGAGCGGCTCGTCCAGCATCAGCAGCCGGGGCCGCGGCGCGAGCGCCCGGGCGAGCGCGACCCGCTGCTGCTCACCGCCGGACAGCGCGCCCACGGCCCGCCGCCCGGCCCCGGGCAGCCCGACCAGGTCCAGCAACTCACCTACCCGCTCGCCCTGTTCGCCCTTCCCGGCGCCGTGCATACGCAGCCCGAAGGCGACGTTTCCGGCCACGTCCCGCTGCGGGAAGAGCTGGTGGTCCTGGAACATCAGCCCCACACCCCGCTTGTGCGCGGGCACCTTCGCCTGGTCCCGGCCGTCCAGCAGGACCCGGCCCGCATCGAGTGGCTGGAGTCCGGCGACCGCCCGCAGCAGCGTCGACTTGCCGCTGCCGCTCGGGCCGAGCACGCACACCACCTCGTGCTCGGTGACGTCCAGGTCGACGGCGTCGAGGACGGTCCGCTCGCCGAAGCGGACGGTCGCGGCATCGAGGCTGAGCAGCATCTAGAACTCCCCCGTCCGGTCGGGCACCCGCAGGCTCTCCAGCACGAGCAGCGCCACGGCGCACACCACCATCAGAATCGTCGACAGGGCCATCGCCTGCCCGTAGTTGAGGTCACCGGGCCGCGCCAGCAACCGGGCCACGGCCACCGGCAGCGTCGGCGTGTCGGGCCGTGCGATGAACACGGTCGCCCCGAACTCGCCCAGCGACACGGCGAACGCGAACCCGGCGGCGATCAGCAGCGCCCGCCGCACCATCGGCAGATCGACCTCCCGCCACACCCGCCACGGCGAGGCCCCGAGCACGGTCGCCGCCTCCCGCAGCCGTCCGTCGACCGCGCGCAGCACGGGCAGCATGGTCCGGATGACGAAGGGGACGCCGACGAGCGCTTGGGCGAGCGGCACCAGGATCCAGGAGCTGCGCAGGTCCAGCGGCGGCTTGTCGAGCGTGATCAGGAAGCCGAAGCCGACGGTCACCGCGGACACGCCGAGCGGCAGCATCAGCAGCGCGTCGAAGCCGCGCACCAGACGTCCGGCGTCGCGGCGGGTCAGCGCGGCGGCGGCGAACCCGCCGATCAGCAGCGCGATGCCGGTGGCGGCAAGGGCGTACTGCAGCGAATTGCCGATGGCCTCGATCGGCGGCACGAGGAAGGTGTTGCCGTCCTGGGCGGTCAGCTCCCGGTAGTAGCGCAGACCGCCGTCCAGGGAGCGCTGCACCAGTACCGCGGGCGGCAGCACGAGCAGCGCGGCGATGGTCAGCAGCACACCGGCGAGCAGCGCCCACTGCCCGGCGCCGCGCGGCCGGCGGGCCGTCGTCGCCGCGTCCACCAGCTTCAGCGCGCTCTCCCGGCGCCGCACCGTCCAGGCGTGCACGGCGAGGATCACGCCGACGGCGACGAACTGCACGATCGTCAGGACGGCGGCGGTGGACAGGTCGAAGATGTCGGCGGTCTGCCGGTAGATCTCCACCTCCAGGGTGGAGAAGCCGGGCCCGCCGAGGATCTGGACGATGCCGAAGGAGGTGAAGCAGAACAGGAACACCATCAGCCCGGCCGCCGCGACCGCCGGCGCCAGCGCGGGCAGGGTGACCGTGCGCCAGGCGGTGAAGCGGGACGCGCCCAGCATCCGCGCCGCGTCCTCCTGGCGCGGGTCGAGCTGGGCCCACAGACCGCCGACGGTGCGCACGACGACGGCGTAGTTGAAGAAGACGTGGGCGAGCAGGATCGCCCACACCGTGGTGTCCAGCCGTACGCCCCACAGCTGGTCGAGCAGCCCGCCGCGGCCGACCAGCGCCAGGAAGGCCGTGCCGACGACGACGGTCGGCAGCACGAACGGCACCGTCACCACCGCCCGCAGCAGCCGCTTGCCGGGGAAGTCGAAGCGGGCGAAGACATACGCGCCGGGCAGGGCGAGCAGCAGGGTGAGCCCGGCGGAGACCAGCGCCTGCCAGGTGGTGAACCACAGCACGTGCCGGATGTCGGACTGGCCGAGCACATCGGTGAGCCGTCCGAACTGCCAGACGCCGTCCACCTTCAGGCCGCGGGCGACGATCGCCGCCACGGGGTAGGCGAAGAACACGGCGAAGAACGCGACGGGCAGGGCCATCAGGCCGAGCCGCGCCGCGCTCCCCGCGCGGTGCGTGCGGCGGGCTACTTCAGTACGAGCGAGGTCCACTGCTTGACCCACTGGTCGCGGTGGTCGGCGATCTTGCCGGGGGCGAGGGTCTCGGGGTCCTTGGCGGCGGGGCCGTACTGGGTGAACTCGGCGGGCACCTCGGCGCCGTCGACGACCGGGTAGACGAACATGTTCAGCGGCATGTCCTGCTGGAACTCCTTGGAGACCAGGAAGTCGATCAGCGCCTTGCCGCCCTTGGTGTTCTTCGCGTTGCTGAGCAGCCCGGCGAACTCGATCTGCCGGAAGCAGGTGCCGGTGGCGACACCGGTGGGCGCGGTCTTCGGCTGCGGCTTGGCGAAGACGACCTCGGCGGGCGGGGAGGAGGCGTAGGAGACGACCAGCGGCCGGTCGCCGTGGGCCTTCCTGCCGCCGGCCGAGCCGGAGAACTCCTGGTCGTAGGCCTGCTCCCAGCCGTCGACCACCTTCACGCCGTTGGCCTTCAGCTTCTTCCAGTAGCCCTGCCAGCCGTCGTCGCCGTACTTGGCGGCGGTGCCGAGCAGGAAGCCGAGGCCGGGCGAGGAGGTCGCGGCGTTCTCGGTGACCAGCAGGTTCTTGTACTCCGGCTTGATCAGGTCGTCGAAGGAGGCCGGCGGGGTCAGCTTGTGGTCGGCGAAGTACTTCTTGTCGTAGTTGACGCAGATGTCGCCGTGGTCGATCGGCGTGACCCGGTGCTTGCCCTGGTCCAGCTGGTACTGGGCGCCGATGGTGCCGAGCCCCTTGGCCTGGTACGGCTGGAAGAGGCCGTTGTCCAGGGCGCGGGAGAGCAGGGTGTTGTCGACGCCGAAGAAGACGTCGCCCTGCGGGTTGTCCTTGGTGAGGATGGCCTTGTTGACGGCCTGCCCGGCGTCGCCGTCGGGCAGGACGCGGACCTTGTACCCGGACTGCTTCTCGAAGTCCGCGAGGACGTTCTTGGACACGGCCCATGAGTCGTGGCTGACGAGCGTGACCGTCTTGGACTCGGCGGACGTCTTCTCGCTCCCGCCCGACGACCCGCACGCGGACAGCGTGACGAGGCCGACGCCGACCACCAGGACCGTGGCCTTCTTGGTGATGCTCACTGACATTCCTCCTGGAGTGACCAGGAAGAGACGCGGCCCTGCCCGGGACGCCTCACGGTGTCCCGGGCAGGGCGCAACAGCTCGAGTGATGACCGATCTCCCTACCCAGAATGACCTGGGCGAGGTTCGGAGGGTCTGCGGCCCTGTCCGCCGCACTCTCAGCGCTGTGGCGCTCCCCTGTCGGAATATGTAGATGTACTGACGCCAGTCAGATTACCGCTCGGTGGCGGCGAGCTGACCACACGCCCCGTCGATCTCCTGCCCACGGGTGTCCCGGATGGTCACCGGTACACCATGAGCGGCGATCGCCTCGACGAACGCCTTCTCGTCCTCGGGCCGCGAGGCGGTCCACTTGGACCCCGGGGTCGGGTTGAGCGGGATGAGATTGACGTGCACGGGCTTGCCCTTGAGCAGCCGCCCGAGCCGGTCGCCCCGCCACGCCTGATCGTTGATGTCCCGGATGAGGGCGTACTCGATGGACAGCCGGCGCCCGCTCTTCTCGACGTACTCGAACCCGGCGTCGAGCACCTCGCGCACCTTCCACCGCGTGTTCACGGGGACGAGGGTGTCGCGCAGCTCGTCGTCCGGGGCGTGCAGCGAAATCGCGAGCCGGCACTTGAAGCCCTCGTCGGCGAACCGGTGGATGGCGGGCACGAGCCCGACCGTCGACACGGTGATGCCGCGCTGGGACAGACCGAGACCGTCCGGCGCGGGGTCCGTGAGCGCGCGGATCGCTCCGACCACCCGCTTGTAGTTGGCGAGCGGCTCACCCATGCCCATGAAGACGATGTTGGACAGCCGGGACGCACCGCCGGGGATCTCCCCGTCCCTGAGCGCCCGCATGCCCTCGACGATCTGGTGCACGATCTCGGCGGTGGACAGGTTCCGGTCGAGACCGGCCTGCCCCGTCGCACAGAACGGGCAGTTCATGCCACAGCCCGCCTGCGAGCTGATGCACATGGTGACCCGGTCCGGGTACCGCATCAGCACCGACTCGACGAGCGTCCCGTCGAACAGCCGCCACAGCGTCTTGCGCGTCTCCCCCTCGTCGGTCGACAGATGCCGTACGACGGTCATCAGCTCGGGAAACAGCGCCTCCCGCAGCTTGTCACGCGCACCGGAGGGGATGTCGGTCCACTGCTCCGGGTCGTGCGCGTACCGCGCGAAGTAGTGCTGCGACAGCTGCTTGGCGCGAAACGGCTTCTCCCCGATCTCGGCCACGACCGCCTTGCGCTCGGCGGGCGAGAGATCGGCAAGATGCCGCGGCGGCGACTTCGCTCCGCGCGGCGCGACAAAAGTAAGTTCTCCGGGCTTGGGCATGGTGCTACCAGTGTCGCAGATCGACTCGGGTGGCCCGCTCGGCCGGTGCGGCGCCCTTGCGGTGCGCGGCGGTACGTGCGACGGCCGGGCCCGTCAGTTGAGGAGCGCGCCGATGAACACCGCGACAGTGGAGCCGTAGGACTTCCAGCGGTGCGAGCGGCGGCAGTAGCGGCGGGGCTTGCGGCGCACCGCCTGGTCGATCAGCGTCTTGCACCACTTGCACGGCAGGTCACCGTGGCAGGTGCCGTCGTCCGCGAGTCTCGCCCTCCCCATGATCGCGACTCCAGCCGCCGCCGAGCGGCGGGGTCTACGCGGCCGTGTGCTCCAGGTGCTGCTTGAGCAGCTGCTCGTTGCGCGGGAACTCCTTGCGCACCTGCGGGCGGACGACCAGCGGGATGAGGACCTTGCCGAGGCCGTGGCCCTCGAAGTCGAGGTCCATGGTCAGCCGGGTGCGCCGGCCCTCGTCGACAGGCGTGACCTCACCGCGGAAGGTGCCGCGTACCGTCCCGTCGATGCCGTGCACGCTCCACGAGCGCCCCGGCTCGTACTCGGTGCACTGCATCGTCATGGGAACGTCGCGGCGGCCGAGGTGACGGGTGACCCGGACCCGGGAGCCCACTCCGAACGGGCCGTCGTCGAGCTGCTCGGCTGACACCGCGCTCTCCTGCCAGTCCGGCAGGTGGGCGGGGTCGGTGACGAACGTCCACACCTCGTCGGGGCGGCAGTTGAGAACGATCTCATCGTGGAAACCGGACATGGTGGCCCCCTTTCCAGGGCGAGCCGGTCGGGGCTTACACCCGAAATCGTCCCACCGCACCCGCCCACCGGCCATCCGGCCATCGGGGGGCGGGCGGGGCCTCCACGACGACGAGCCCCGCCCTCCCTGACAGGAGGACGGGGCTTTGAAGGCCGTGCGCGCCGGTCAGCCGGCGCCGACGAACAGCACCAGCAGCAGCCACACCACCGGAGCCGTCGGCAGCAGCGAGTCCAGGCGGTCCATGATGCCCCCGTGCCCGGGGAGCAGCGTGCCCATGTCCTTGATGCCCAGGTCCCGCTTGATCATCGACTCGCCGAGGTCGCCCAGCGTCGCGCTGGCCGCGACCGCGAGACCCAGCAGCAGCCCCTGCCACCAGGTGCCGTCGTCGATCAGGAACTGCAGGCACAGCGCACCGGCGACCATCGCGAACGTCACGGCGCCGAGCAGGCCCTCGCGGGTCTTGCCGGGGCTGATCCGCGGGGCGAGCTTGTGCTTGCCGAAGCGCCATCCGACGGCGTACGCGCCGGTGTCGCTGACCACCGTGAGGAGCAGGAACGTCAGCACGCGCCAGGGGCCGTCGTCGGCGGTGAGCATCATCGCCACGAACGTCGCCAGGAACGGCACGTAGAAGGCCGCGAAGACGCCGGCCGTGACGTCCTTGAGGTAGCCCTCCGGCGGCTCGGTCATCCGCCAGACCAGCACCGCGAGCGCCGTGAGCGCCATGGCGACCCACGCGCCCTCGGCGCCGCGCACATACCCGGCGACAACCATGGCGGCGCCGCCGATCGCGAGCGGCACCAAGGGCGCGCGGATCTCCTTGCGCTCCTGGAGCCTGCTGGTCAGCTCCCACAGGCCGACGACGACGGCGACGGCGATCACGCCGACGAAGACGGCCTTGACGATGAACAGCGAGGCGATGATGACCGCACCGAGCCCGACCCCGACCCCTATGGCGGAGCTCAGGTCGCGACCCGCGCTCTTCTTCTGCGGGGCGGGCGCCGGCTGCGGGGCGTCGGGCATGGGCTCCGGATTCTGCTCGCGGAAGGTGTCGGTACGGACGCGGTGGTCGCGGAGGTCGTCGTCCCGGGCGCTCTCGGCGCGGACGCTTGCACCGCGCGCGTTCTCGTCGCGGAACAAGGGGCCGCTCAGCCGAGCGGCCCCCCGGTCGTCATCCTGGTCTCCGCCATGTGCGGGTCCGTCGGGCACGATGGGCATGGGGCGAGTCTGCTGCGCTTCCTGCGCATCGTACGCGGGACCCGCCGGGCCGGTGCCCGGGACGGGCGCCTGGTCGGCGGGTCCCCAGTACCCGGCCTGCCCGGCGTGGGGCGGTGCCCCCCAGGAAGAGTCGTTCATCAGACCTCGAGCAGTTCCGCTTCCTTGTGCTTGAGAAGCTCGTCCACCTGGGCGACGTACTTCGACGTCAGGTCGTCGAGTTCCTTCTCCGCACGGCGGCCCTCGTCCTCGCCGACCTCGCCGTCCTTGATCAGCTTGTCGATGGCGTCCTTGGCCTTGCGGCGCACGGAGCGGATGGAGACCTTGGCGTCCTCGCCCTTGCCGCGGGCGACCTTGATGTACTCGCGGCGGCGCTCCTCGGTCAGCTCGGGGAACACCACACGGATGATGTTGCCGTCGTTGCTCGGGTTGACGCCGAGGTCGGAGTCGCGGATCGCCTGCTCGATGTTGCGCAGCGCGGTCTTGTCGAACGGGGTCACGACGGCCATGCGCGGCTCCGGCACGGAGAACGAGGCCAGCTGGTTGATCGGCGTCGGCGCGCCGTAGTAGTCGGCCACGATCTTGTTGAACATCGCCGGGTGCGCACGGCCGGTGCGGATCGCGGCGAAGTCCTCCTTGGCGACCACGACGGCCTTCTCCATCTTCTCCTCGGCCTCGAGGAGGGTCTCTTCGATCACCACTTGCTCCTGCGTGTCTTGAGTAGGCCCGGCTGCGGTTCCTGGCTGTGGTCGGCGGCCGGCTGCGTCGCGTCTTCTTCCTGCACGGTTCCCGACCTGCAGGACATTGTCCATCCCCCGGTCAGGGTCGGGGTGAATCCCCGGTCAGTCCCGGCTGCCCTGTTCACCCACGAGCGTGCCGATCTTCTCACCCTTGACGGCGCGGGCGATATTGCCCTCCTTCAGGAGCTCGAAGACCACGATCGGGAGCTTGTTGTCGCGGCAGAGCGTGATGGCCGTGGCATCGGCGACCTTCAGGTCGCGGGTGATGACCTCGCCGTAGCCGAGCGAGTCGAACTTCACGGCGTCCGGGTTGGCCTTCGGGTCGGAGTCGTAGACCCCGTCCACACCGTTCTTGCCCATGAGCAGTGCCTCGGCGTCGATCTCCAGGGCGCGCTGGGCGGCGGTGGTGTCGGTGGAGAAGTACGGCATGCCCATACCGGCGCCGAAGATCACCACACGGCCCTTCTCCAGGTGCCGCACGGCGCGCAGCGGGATGTACGGCTCCGCGACCTGGCCCATGGTGATGGCGGTCTGGACGCGGGAGACGATGCCCTCCTTCTCCAGGAAGTCCTGGAGGGCGAGGCAGTTCATCACGGTGCCGAGCATGCCCATGTAGTCCGAGCGGGCACGGTCCATGCCGCGCTGCTGGAGCTCGGCCCCGCGGAAGAAGTTGCCGCCGCCGATGACGACCGCGACCTGCGCGCCGTCACGCACGACGGCGGCGATCTCGCGGGCGATCGCGTGCACCACGTCCGGGTCGACGCCCAGCCCACCGCCGCCGGAGAAGGCCTCTCCGGACAGCTTCAGCAGAAACCGGCCGCGTACTTTGCCGTCATCGCTCTTGTCGGGCTTGGTGGTCATGGGGATCCCGCCTCTTTCAACGTGGTGCACATGCGAAGAAGGCCATTGCCGGCGGGGCGTGGTTCACATCCCATGCGGCAATGGCCTCCTCGTCAGATCTGCTGCCGTCCGTCACGCGCGCGTGTGACGCCGTGCGCGGACGGCAGGGACGACTGATGTCGACCCTATCGGGGTCGAGCGTCGATCGCCGTACGGACTCAGATGCCGACCTTGATGCGCGCGAAGCGCTTCAGGGTGACACCGGCCTCCTGCAGAACCTTCTCGACGCTCTTCTTGTTGTCCAGCGCGTACGGCTGGCCGAGGAGCGTGGCGTCCTTGAAGAAGCCGTTGAGGCGACCCTCGACGATCTTGGCGATCGCGGCCTCGGGCTTGCCCTCGGCGCGGGTGGTCTCCTCGGCGATGCGGCGCTCGGACTCGACGACCTCGGCCGGGACGTCGTCCTTGGCGAGGTACTTCGGGGCGAAGGCGGCGATGTGCTGCGCGACACCCTTGGCGATCTCGGCGTTCGGCTTGTCCAGCTCGACGAGGACACCGATCTGCGGGGGCAGGTCGGGCATCGTGCGGTGCATGTAGGCGAGCACGAAGCCGTCGGTGAACTGCGCGAAGCGGTCCAGGACGATCTTCTCGCCGAGGTTGGCGTTGGCCTCGTCCACGAACGCCTGGACGGTCTTGCCGGGCTCGATCTCGGAGGCGAGCAGGGCCTCGATGTCGGCCGGGTTCGACTTGGCGACGTGCTCGGCGATCGCGTTGGCGACGGCCTGGAACTTGTCACCCTTGGCGACGAAGTCCGTCTCGCACTTCAGCTCGACCAGGACGCCGGAGGAGTTGTCGTCGGCGATGATCGAGACCACGGCGCCGTTCTCGGCGGAGCGGCCCTCGCGCTTGGCGACGCCCTTCTGGCCCTTGATGCGCAGCGCCTCGACGGCCTTCTCGACGTTGCCCTCGGCCTCGTCCAGCGCCTTCTTGCAGTCCATCATGCCGGCGCCCGTGAGCTCGCGGAGCTTCTTGACGTCGGCGGCGGTGTAGTTCGCCATGAGTCTGTGAGTCTTTCTCGAAGTCTGGAGGATCGACGATCTGCGGGGTGCGGACTCCATGTGCTCGGAGGCCGCTGTCCTGCCGCTGACCTACGGGTGAACGGCGGGAGCGGACTGGATGTCGCCGCTCCCGCCGTCAACGCTGACGCCGACGGGTCAGGCCTGCTCGCCCTCGGCGGCCTTCTCGCCCTCGGCGGCCGGAGCGGCCTCGGCGGCGGGGGCCTCGGCGGCCGGAGCCTCGGCGGCGGGGGCCTCGGCAGCCGGAGCGGCCTCGTCGGCCTTCTTCTCACCCTCGAGCAGGTCGCGCTCCCACTCGGCGAGCGGCTCGCCCGCGGCCTTCTCGCCCTTGTCGCCGGTGGCGACGCCGGAGCGGGCGATGAGGCCCTCGGCGACGGCGTCGGCGATCACACGGGTGAGCAGGGTGACGGAGCGGATCGCGTCGTCGTTGCCCGGGATCTTGTAGTCGACCTCGTCGGGGTCGCAGTTGGTGTCGAGGATCGCGACGACCGGGATGTTCAGCTTCCGGGCCTCACCAACGGCGATGTGCTCCTTCTTGGTGTCCACGATCCAGACGGCGCTGGGCACCTTCTGCATCTCGCGGATACCACCGAGGGTCTTCTCCAGCTTGGCCTTCTCGCGGGAGAGGACCAGGAGCTCCTTCTTGGTCAGACCGGAGGCCGCGACGTCCTCGAAGTCGATCTGCTCGAGCTCCTTCAGGCGCTGCAGGCGCTTGTAGACGGTCGAGAAGTTGGTGAGCATGCCGCCCAGCCAGCGCTGGTTGACGTAGGGCATGCCGACGCGGGTGGCCTGCTCGGCGATGGCCTCCTGCGCCTGCTTCTTCGTGCCGACGAACATGACCGTGCCGCCGTGGGCGACGGTCTCCTTGACGAACTCGTAGGCGCGGTCGATGTACGACAGCGACTGGAGCAGGTCGATGATGTAGATGCCGTTGCGCTCGGTGAAGATGAAGCGCTTCATCTTCGGGTTCCAGCGACGGGTCTGGTGACCGAAGTGGACGCCGCTCTCCAGCAGCTCCCGCATCGTGACGACGGCCATGGCCGTATCTCCTTGAGTTCTCGGTTGTGCCGCGTCCGCCGGACGGCGGTCGCGCCTGACGCCCGCGG
Source organism: Streptomyces sp. NPDC028635 (assembly GCF_040637635.1). NCBI lineage: Bacteria > Bacillati > Actinomycetota > Actinomycetes > Kitasatosporales > Streptomycetaceae > Streptomyces > Streptomyces sp. NPDC028635. Next base: position 55,729 of record NZ_JBEZWX010000008.1, read on the forward strand.
TGCGCCGTGCCACGAAGGACCGAGGGGCGCTGATACGGACCGTTTCCGGTGGCCGTAGCGGGGCGTGCGAAGTCGACCCGGTGACCCGGATCGCCAGAAGAAGTGTACGGGACCGGCGGGGTGCCGGGTGACGCCGCTGTCCACAACCCGGGAGCCGTCCACAGGTCCCGGCCGACGCCGCGCGGGGTGCGGGACCGTCTGAGGCATGGGGACACGGCGATGTGCAGGGGTGATGTGGGCGGTGCTGCTGGGGCTGGTGGTGACGGTCCTGGCCCCGCTGGCGTGGGCGCAGGCGCCGCCGCCCGGGCCGTCGGGCACGGGCGGGCGGGTGCCGGCGGTGGCGACGACCTGGCCGGTCGGCGTCCGCCCGCGCATCCTCCGCGGCTGGTCGCCTCCCGCTTCCCCGTACGGCCCGGGTCACCGCGGAGTCGACCTGGCGGCTCCGGCGGGCGCTCCGGTCCGGTCGGTGGCGGCGGGCCGGGTGTCCTTCGCGGGGCGGGTGGCGGGGAGGGGCGTGGTGTCGGTGGAGCTGCGCGGGACGGGCACGCCGCCCCTCAGGACGACGTACGAGCCGGTACGGGCGTCGGTGCGGGCGGGCGACGAGGTGGCGGCGGGCGCGGTGATCGGCGCCGTGGAGCCGGCGGGCGGCCACTGTACGCTGCCGTGCGTGCACTGGGGCCTGCGCAGAGCCGGGACCTACCTGGACCCGCTGCTGCTGCTCCCGCCCCAGCTGCGCAACGGGGGGCCGTCGAGGCTGCTGCCGGTGCTGGGGGTGCCACTGCCGCCGTGACGCGTCGAGGCCGCTGGCGGTGCTCGGGATGCCACTGCCCTCGTGACGCATCGAGGCCGCTGGCGGTGCTCGGGATGCCACTGCCGTCGTGACGCCGTCGGAGTCGCGGGCCCCGCCCCGGAGGCCGCTCAGCCCCGCACGCCCCGCACGCCCCGCAGGACCATCGCCACTGCCGTCGTGACGCGTCAAGGCCGCTGCCGGTGCTGGGGGCTGCCAGTGCCGCCGTGACGCCGCCGGAAGCGCGGGCCCCGCACCGGAGGCGGCTCAGCCCCGCACGCCCCGCAGGACCATCGCCACGGCCGCCTCCGCGATCACCGACGGCTCCTCCGCCGCCCCCAGCTCCAGGCGCCGCACCGCGGCGTCCACGACGCCCTGCACGAGCATCGCGGCCAGCCGGGCCTCCGCGTGCCCCAGTTCCTCCAGGGCCTCGACGATCAGCGCGACGAGCCCTCCGTGGGCGGCGCGGATCTTCTCCCGGGCTCCCGCCTCCAGCTCGCTCGCGGAGATGGCGACCACGGCGCGGTGCCGCCGGTCCCCCACCAGCTCCAGCTGTGTGCGTACGTACGCCTCGACCTTGGCCTCCGGCCCGTCCGCCGCGGCCATCGCCGCCGACACCTCGGCCGCCCACACGGGGAAGTCGACCGCGCACAGCTCCTCGACCACGGCCGCCCGCGACCGGAAGTACTCGTACACGGACGAGCGCGCGAGCCCCGTGCGCTCGGCGAGAGCCGGGAAGGTCAGCGCTTCGGTGCCGCCCTCGGACAGCAGGGAACGCGCCGCGTCCAGCAGGGCGGCACGCTGCATCGACCGGTGCTCGGCCACGGAGGCCGCTCGAATCCTTGGCACGTCAACCACTCTACGGACGCGCCACCCGGGACGGGAGTCACTCACCGGCCCCGGCTGCCCGGCGGCGCCTCAGCGGCCGAAACCGGCCAGTTTCGCCCGCAGCTGGAGCACCGACTTGGTGTGGATCTGGCTGACCCGGCTCTCGGTCACCCCGAGCACGTTGCCGATCTCCGCCAGCGTGAGCCCCTCGTAGTAGTACAGCGTGACGACGGTCTTCTCCCGCTCGGGCAGCGTGTTGATCGCCCGCGCGAGAAAGCGTCGCAGCTCACGGTCCTCGGCGACCTCCACCGGGTTGTCGGCGGCGGTGTCCTCCAGCGTGTCCATCAGGCTCAGCCGGTCGCCGCTCTCCCCGCCGACATGCAGCAGCTCCTCCAGCGCCACGACGTTGGCCAGCGACAACTGGCTGAACACCGCGTGCAGTTCCTCCACCGCGATGCCCAGCTCGGCGGCGACCTCCTGCTCGCTCGGCGTGCGCCGCAGGCGTGCCTCCAGCGTGGCGTAGGCCCGCTCGACGTTGCGCGCCTTCTGCCGCACCGAGCGCGGGATCCAGTCCAGCGCCCGCAGCTCGTCGATCATGGCGCCACGGATCCGGGTGATCGCGTACGTCTCGAACTTGATCTCCCGGTCGATGTCGAACTTCTCGATCGCGTCGATCAGTCCGAACACCCCGGAGGAGACGAAGTCGGCCTGCTCCACATTGGGCGGCAGCCCCACGCTCACCCGGCCGGCCACGTACTTGACCAGCGGCGAGTAGTGCAGGATCAGCTGTTCCCGCAGCCGTTCGTCTCCGGTCGCCTTGTACGACCGCCAGAGCTCGTCGAGCGTCGAGGGAGCGGGCGGCCGCACGCTGCCACCGTCACGGGCGGCTTGGGGGATCGCCGCCCGGTCGGACCCGGAAGTGTGCTGGGGCATTCGTCGCCTAGTGCCGTTCTGCTGTGCCGTACGCGTGAAAGCGGGGATGTCGTAGCCGATCCTCGTGAGCGTAGCGTGACTGAAGGATCGCGGTGTGCGAAGAAAGCGTCCCGGAGGATCCGCAGATACGTTCCGCTGGACGTCCCGGCGGAGTGCTGCGGTCACCGCGCGCGCTGTCCACCGGGCGCCAACTCGCCGCTGTTTCCCCGGCCTTCGCCCTTCCCCCGGACGGCCGAACGACCCCCGCCGGCCGGGTCAGCGGGCGCCTCTGGCGGACACCACGGCCTGGCGTGTCAACTTCCAGTCGTCGCCGTGTCGTTCGACGTAACCGAGGGCTCTGAGTTCGTACAGCCTCGCGATCGCGTCGTCCTGCGTGGTCTGCGCGTGGCGTGCGATGTCGGACGGCGAGGCGGCACTGCGGCCGGGCAGCGCGGCCAGCACCCGTCGGGCACCGGCGGCCAGCAGATCCCGCGGCAGCACCGGGCCGGTGCGCTCCGGAGCCAGCTCCCCGATGTCGCCGACCAGTTCGACGACCTCCGCCGCGTCGGTGACCAGGGTGGCGCCGCCGCGCAGCAGTTCGTGCACTCCCGACGACAGGCCGCTGGTGGCGGGTCCGGGTACTCCTATCGTGTGACGGCCGAGACGCTGCGCGGCCCGCGCGGTGACCAGGGAGCCGCTGCGGTATGCCGCCTCGACGACCACGCTGCCCCGGGTCAGCGCGGCGATGACCCGGTTGCGCAGGACGAACCGGCTCGGCGTCGGGTGCTCCCCCGGCGGCAGCTCACCGACCACCAGCCCCTGCTCGGCGATCCGGTTGATCAGCTCGGTGTGTCCGCGCGGGTAGGGCCGGTCGACGCCGCAGGCCAGGACGGCCACGGTGGCGCCGCCCGCGCCGAGCGCCCCGCGGTGGGCGGCGCCGTCGATGCCGTAGGCGCCGCCGGAGACGACGACCCACCCCCGCTCGGCGAGGCCGGCGGCGAGGGTGGCCGCCATGTGGGCTCCGTACTCGGTGCAGGCACGGGCGCCGACGACCGCGACGGACTTCAGCGCCCACATGCGCAGACTGGGCCGGCCGCGCACCCACAGCCCGACCGGGCGGGCGTCGCCGAGGTCGTCCAGCTGCCCGGGCCACTCGGAGCTGCCGGGGGCCACGAACCGCACACCGGCGGCCTGCGCGGCGGCGAGGTCCGCCTCCGGCTCGGCCCGCCCGGCGCGGGCCAGCAGCCCGGCCCACCGCTGTGCGCTCACCCCGGGCAGGGCGGGCCCGCCGGCCCGCAGCCGCCGCACCACCTCCCCCACCCCGAACTCCCGCACCCACCGCCCGCCGGCCTCGTCGCCCGGCTCGACGACCCTGGTGAGGAAGACCCGGCCGAGCAGGTCCTCGGCCGGTCCGGGGCCGCCGGTCATGCGAGCGCTCCGATGGCCATCGGGACCCCGCGCGGGACGCCGGTGCGCAGCTGCAGCGCCAGGGCCACGTCGGTCGCGTCGGGCCGGTCGTGGCCGACGAGGTCGGCGACCGTCCAGGCCACCCGCAGGACGCGGTCCAGCCCACGGGCCGTGAGCACCCCGCGTTCCAGGCTGCGTTCGGCGTCGTCCATGGCCCCCGGCGCGGCGTGCCAGCGGGTGCGCAGCTCGCGGCCGGGGACCTCGCTGTTGGTGCGCCACGGGGTGCCCGCGAGGCGGGCCGCCGCCCGCTCCCGGGCCGTCCGGACCCGTGCGGCGACCGTGGCCGTCGACTCGCCTCCGGGACCGCTCCGGGCGAGTTCGGCCCGGCCCACCGGGTCCACCTCGACCCGCAGGTCGACCCGGTCGAGCAGCGGGCCGGAGATCCTCGCCTGGTAGCGGCGGATCACCGAGGGCGGGCAGTCGCACAGGCTGTCCCGGAGCGAGAAGCGCCCGCAGGGGCACGGGTTGGCCGCGAGCACCATCAGGAACCTCGCCGGGAAACGCACCACGCCGGCACTGCGCGCGATCACCACGTGCCCCGACTCCAGCGGCTGCCGCAGCGCGTCCAGGGCATGGCTGCTGAACTCGGGTGTCTCGTCCAGGAACAGCACGCCCCGGTGGGCCAGCGAGACGGCGCCGGGCCGGGCGATGTTCGCACCGCCGCCGACGAGCGACTGCATGGTCGCCGAGTGGTGCGGGGCGCAGTAGGGCGCGACGTCGATCAGCGGTTTTCCGGGTGGCAGCAGCCCGGCCACCGAGTGCACGGCCGTGACCTCCAGCGACTCCTGCCGGGTCAGCCGGGGCAGGACGGCGGGCAGCCGCTCGGCGAGCATGGTCTTGCCCGCTCCGGGCGGCCCTTCGAGGAACAGGTGGTGCCCGCCGGCCGCGGCCACCTCCACCGCCGTACGCGCCGAGATCTGGCCGACGACGTCGGCGAGGTCATGGCCGGCGTCCTGCTGGGCTGCTCCCATGCTGTGCATGCCGGTGGCCGCGCCGGTGCCGGGGATGCGCAGCCCGGCCAGCAGCGGGTCGGGCCGGCCCAGCTCGTCGGGCTCCTCCTCGGGGACGGGCTCGTCGGTGAGGACAGCGATCAGCTGGCGCAGGCTGCGCACGCCGAGCACCGACACCCCGGGCACCAGCGACGCCTCGGCGGCGGCGCACTCCGGGACGACCACCTGTTCGTAGCCCGCGTCCGCCGCGGCGAGGACGGCCGGAAGGATGCCGCGCACCGGCCGCACCCGCCCGTCCAGCCCCAGCTCTCCGATCATCACGATGTCGCAGAGCACCCGGGGATCGATCCGCTCGGCGGCCCCGAGGACGGCGCAGGCGACGGCCAGGTCGAATCCGCTGCCCGCCTTCGGCACCGAGGCGGGCGAGAGTCCGACGGTGAGCTTCTTCTGCGGCCACTCGGCCCCGCTGTTGACCACCGCCGCCCGCACCCGGTCGCGGCTCTCCGTCAGGCTCTTGTCCGGGAGGCCGACCAGGGTGAACGCGGCGACGCCCGGTTCGAGGTCGGCCTGGACCTCCACGACGACGCCCTCGACGCCGACCAGGGCCACGGAACACGTGCGCGCGAAGCCCATGTCAGGCCACCCCCCGCACATGCTCGACGATCGGCGCGCCCCGCCGCGGCAGGATCACGCCGACGACGTCGATGCGGACGCCGCCCGGCGGTGCCCCGCCGTGGGCCTGGATCCAGCGCTCGGCCAGCGCGCGCAGCCGCTCGGCCTTCTCCGGGGTCACGGCGGCCATCGGATGCTCGAAGGAGCCGTCCCTGCGGGTCTTGACCTCGCAGACGACCAGGACGTCGCCGTCCCGCGCCACGATGTCGATCTCTCCGGACCGTCCGGCCCGCCAGTTGCGCTCCAGGACCGCGTGGCCGGTCTCGGTCAGCCGCCGTGCGGCCAGGGTCTCTCCGTACCTGCCGAGGGCACTGCGTGCGTTCATGTCGGCACCACCTCCGGCGCCAACGATCACGCACCCGCCACCAAGAAGTGGATCTTGGTGGACAGCTGACCGGTTGTGGAGAACTCAGTCACCCACACGGGTGACACAGAGACCCAGCGAACCCCGGCAGCACACCCCCGCAACGCACCCCGGCATCAGCCGCCGGGCAGCTCCAGGTCGCTCTTGTTCAGCTCTTCGATGTTCACGTCCTTGAACGTGAGCACGCGGACCTGCTTCACGAAGCGGGCCGGCCGGTACATGTCCCAGACCCAGGCATCCGCCATCGTCACCTCGAAGAACACCTCGCCCTGGACCGAGTGCACCTGCATCTCGTAGTCGTTGGTCAGGTAGAAGCGCCGCTCGGTCTCGATCACGTATTTGAACAGACCGACGACATCGCGGTACTCCCGGTAGAGCTTGAGCTCCATCTCGGTCTCGTACTTCTCGAGGTCCTCGGCGCTCATGGCATGTTCCCCTTCAGCCGTGCGGTCCCACCATTGTGCGCCAGTCCCGCGCGCCTCTAGACGATTTCCGTGTCCAGGGTCACGGGCCGGCCCGGAGGACCTTCGTCGAGCAGAGTGCGCAGCAGCCCGGCGAGTCTGGTCGGATACACCGTCTCATGCGTTCCGGTCAGTTCCGCACAGGACCACCACCTCGCTCCCGCGACGCTGCGCCGTTCCAGCTCCGTCAGCGCGAGCGCCCGGGTCGCCGTCGTCGTCGTACGGGCCAGGAAGTACCACTCGTCCTGGTCCCAGCGGCGGCCCGCGAACGGGAACGAGCACGTCCGCCGCCACAGCACCGGGCCCAGGTCGACCTCGGTGATGCCCGTCTCCTCGGCGAGTTCCCGCAGTGCGGCCTCCTCACGGGTCTCGTCGCCCTCCAGGCCGCCACCGGGGGTGAACCACCAGTCGTCGGCCGGGTCGTCCGGCTCATGGCCGTGCAGCAGCAGCACCCGGTCGTCCGGATCGAGCAGCACCACCCGCGCCACCTTGCGCAGCGCCCCGTCAGCGGACACCGGCGGGCTCCGTCCGCGCGGCGGGGCGGGCGCGGCGCGACGCGCGCTTGGCGATCGGTCCGTAGGCCCCGCCCGCGAGCACCAGCACCGCGCCGGCGACGATCACGGTGACGACGGAGCGCAGCGGCCCCGGCTCGGACAGCGCGCCGAGCGGCTCGAAACCGGTGGGGCGGGCCAGCATGCCCTTCATGGGCCATACGACGGCGTCGACGCGTGCGGTCACGGCGCTCTCGTCGACCGTGCCTCGGGCGGCGTCGGTGAGGTGGGCCGTGGAGTCCAGTGAGCCCTGCCGCTCGTCACCGAGGAGGAACAGCCGGCCCTTGGGGACGGTCACCTTCGGAAAGTTCATGATCTCGGCAGGGGTGCCCTTGGCCAGATACGGCTCGTCGATCTGCTTGCCGTTGACCGTCAGCTTGCCGTCGGTGCAGCAGGCGACGGTGTCCCCGCCGACCGCGACGACACGCTTGACCACGGGGGCGTTCGACACCCACGTCTTGTCGGTGAACACGACGACGTCACCACGGCGCACCTCACTGCCGTCGACCCGGTGGGCCAGCACCCGGTCACCGACGTCGATCGTCGGCGTCATCGACGGCGTCGGCACGGTGTACGGCCGGTAGACGACCGCGCCCCAGGCGAACCCGCCCAGGAACAACACCATCCCCAGCGCGACGGCAAGCCCGGAGATCCGCTGCCCCGCCTTGCCGCCACCACGTATGCGCGCACCCATGGCCACGCACCCTACCGTGGGTCACCCCCGCCGGGGAGGCCCCACCTCGGGCACCTCCCGGGCGCGGAGACCCGGGTGACCGGCCCCCGCTCGTCCGGAGACCACGCGGCTGGCCGGAAGAGCTCAGCGCCACACACGGCCGACCGGCCGGCGGGCTTCAGCGCCGCACACGGCCGACCGGCCGGAAGAGCTCAGCGCCGACGCCGCCGCCACAGAGCCACCGGCACCACACCCGCCAGGACCGCCGCGTCCGGCGCGGCGGGCAGCACCGAGGACACCGACGCCGCCGAAGAGGACGCCTGCTGCCCCAGTCCCGGCTGGTCGAACGTGTCCGGCACCGGCAGCGTCCCCCACCGGTTGATCGGCCACGCCTTGACGATCGCGCGGCCCACGACGTCCTTCACCGGGACCATGCCGTGGTGCTTGTCGTTCTGGTTGTACCGCGAGTCCTTCGAGTCCTGCCGGTGGTCGCCCATGACCCAGATGTAGCCCTTGGGCACCTTCACCTTGAACGTTCCGCCGCCCTGGTCGTCGGAGCACGGCGTGTTCCCGGCGTAGACGTAGTCCTGCTCGTTCAGCGCGTGGCCGTTGACCTTGAGCGGCCCGGTGCCCTTGCACTCGATGGTGTCGCCGCCGACCCCGATGACCCGCTTGATCAGGTCCTTCTCCTCGGCCGACGGCATCAGGCCGATCCAGCTGAGCACCTTCTGCACGGCGTTGGGGTTGGCGGTCGCCTCTCCCGCCAGCCAGTTGTCCGGGTCGTGGAAGACGACGACCTCGCCGCGCTCGGGCTCGGACCCGAACCAGGGCGTCAGCTTGTCGACGAGGACCCGGTCACCCTCCTGCAGCGTGTTCTGCATCGACGCCGAGGGGATGGAGAACGCCTGCACCAGGAACGTCTTGATCAGCAACGCCAGCACGAGCGCGATCCCGATGAGGATCGGCAGTTCCTTCCAGAAGGAGCGCGGCTTCCTCGGCCCGGCAGCCCCTGCCGCCGCGTCCTGTGACGCCGTCCGCCCTGCCTCGCCCGGCACCGTGCCGTCCTCCATCACGTCGGAGTCGTTCCCTGAAGTCCCCGAAGCCACATCCCCCACGCCAACTCCTCACTCTGTGTCGCCGCCTGCCCCGTGCGAGACGCAGGCCCACCACTCCCATAACGAGCGGGAGTTCCGCAGGGCTCGGGAGCTGGAACATTTCGTTGTGATCCACCGGATCGACGGAAGCAACCCTATGCGACACCGCGCCGGCCCCGGCCGCAGCGCCCCGCAAGGACGCATACCCCGGCGGCTCGTCCAGCGTGCTCCAGTGGCCGAGCGGCCAGGCGATGACCATGGCCCGTCCGACCACCTCGTCCTCGGAGACCGTACCGCCGTAGTCGGTGTCCTGGTGCGAGCGGGAGTCGGCGGAGTTGGAGCGGTGGTCGCCCATCACCCACAGCCGCCCCGGCGGAACGGTGATGTCGAAGGGCGTGTCGGAGGGGGTGTCACCGGGGTTCAGATAGTCCTCGTTCAGGGGAACGCCGTTGACGGTGATCCGCCCTTGCGCGTCGCAACACTTCACATGATCCCCACCGACCCCGACCACCCGCTTGATGAGGTCCTTCTCGTTGTCCGACGGCAGCAGCCCGATGAACGTCAGTCCCTCCTTGAGCTGCTTCACCACGACCGGGTCGTCCTTCTTGACCGTCGTCTGCTCGTCCCGCAGCCACCCGCCGGGGTCCTTGAACACCACGACGTCCCCACGCTGCGGCTTGGAACCGAACCACGGGGTGAACTTGTCGACGAGGACCCGGTCGCCGATGCGGATCGTCTGCTCCATCGAGCCGGACGGGATCACGAACGCCTGGACGAGGAAGGTCTTCAGCACCAGAGCGATCAGTACGGCGACCCCCACCAGCAGGGGGATCTCCTTCACGGCGCTGCGTCGGCGCTTGCGCTTGACCTTGCGCTGGAGCCGGCGCCGCTCGGCCCGCGTACGGCCCCCGGCCGGGGCCCGGGTGGGGGCGGAGGCACGACGCGCACCGGTGGGCAGCGGATCGTCCGCTCCCGCCGCGGCGACGCTCCGCCGTCGGCCACGGTTACCCATGCACGCCCCCCGCACCGCCGTGGACGCCCGCCACGCTGCCGGCGGCCTCCGGCACGCGCGCGTACGCCCCCGCCCGCTCCAGCCGCGCCGCGTGCCCCAGCGGCCATACGATCCAGTCGGCGCGCCCGATGACGTCACCGACCGGCACCATGCCGCCGCCGGGCGAGCCGAGGTGGTCGCGGGAGTCGCTGGAGTCGCCGCGGTGGTCGCCGAGCACGAAGAGCCGGCCGGCGGGCACCACGACGTCGAAGGTCACCGTGGAAGGGCTGTTCCCGGGGTACAGGAACGCCGACTCGTCGACCGACCGGCCGTTCACCCGGATCCTCCCTTCCTGGTCGCAGCAGACCACGTGGTCTCCCCCCACACCGACGACGCGCTTGACGTAGTCGCCGTCCCCGAAGGAGTCGCTGCCGTCGAACACGACGACGTCCCCGCGCCGCGGCTCGGCTCCGAAACGGTACGCCAACTCATTTACGAGAACCCTGTCCCCGATCCTCAACCCCGGCTCCATGGAACCGGAGGGAATCTGGAACGGCCGCACCACGAAGACGTTGAGGAGCAGCAGGAAGACCAGGCAGACGAGCAGGGTCAGGCTGATACGACCGCCGGGGAGCCACGCGGCGATCCGGTCCGGCAACGCGAAACGCGACCGTCCCTCCCCACCCGCCGCTGCGGGTTCGGAGGAGCGGTCGCGCTCCGTCGGCTGTGCTTCGGTGTCCATCGGGGGCGAATGCTATCCGGCCCCGCTGTGACCCCGGGAAAGCGCTCAGCTCTCGCGCTTCTCCTTGATCTTCGCCGCCTTGCCGCGCAGCTCGCGCAGGTAGTACAGCTTGGCGCGACGCACGTCACCGCGGGTGACGAGCTCGATCTTCTCCACGATCGGGGTGTGCACCGGGAAGGTGCGCTCGACGCCGACGGAGAAGGAGACCTTGCGGACCGTGAAGGTCTCGCGCACGCCGGAACCCTGGCGACGGATCACCACGCCCTTGAACTGCTGCACACGGGAGCGGTTGCCCTCGATGACGCGGACGTGGACGTTGACGGTGTCACCCGGGCGGAAGGCCGGGACGTCGCTGCGCAGCGACGCGGCGTCGACGGAGTCGAGCAGGTGCGACATTTCGTCTGCTTTCTTCGCTGATGCCACAGGTCATCAACGGGATAGATCTTCCAGTGGAACGCTGCCCGGGTCGGAGCGGACGTCGTCTCCCCCTGTGGCAGGGGCGCACGCCGGACGGACGGACAGCAGCGGTCTATTCTTCCACGCCGTTCGCCCGGCGCCAAAATCGGCCGTACGGCTCGCCGCCGGGGTCGGGCTCCCAGCCCAGGATCGACAGCATCTCGCGGTCCTTCTTGTCGAAGGCCTTCGGGTCGCACCGCTCGATCAGGTCGGGCCGGTTGGCCGTGGTGCGCCGCAGCGCCTCGTCGCGGCGCCAGCGGGCGATCTTCCCGTGGTGGCCGCTGAGCAGCACCTCGGGGATCTCCCGGCCGCGCCAGGCGGGCGGCTTGGTGTAGACGGGGCCCTCCAGGAGGTTGGCCATGGCGCCGGGCGCGAAGGAGTCGTCGCGGTGCGACTCGGCGTTGCCGAGGACGCCGGGCAGCAGCCGGGCCACGGCCTCGGTGACGACGAGGACGGCCGCTTCCCCGCCGGCGAGGACGTAGTCACCGATGGACACCTCGTACACGGGCATACGGGTGGCGTACTCGTCGATCACCCGGCGGTCGATGCCCTCGTAGCGGGCCGGGGTGAAGATCAGCCAGGGCCGTTCGGAGAGGTGGACGGCGAGTTCCTGGGTGAAGGGCCGGCCGCTGGGCGTGGGCACGATCAGCGCGGGCTCGCCGGAGCCGCTCTCGTAGCCGTCGGCGAGGACGGAGTCGAGCGCGTCACCCCAGGGGTCGGTCTTCATGACCATGCCGGGGCCGCCGCCGTAGGGGGTGTCGTCGACGGTGTTGTGCCGGTCGTACGTCCAGTCGCGCAGGTCGTGGACGTGCACGTTCAGCTGTCCACGCGCGCGTGCCTTGCCGACCAGGGAGACGTTCAGCGGGTCGAGGTACTCGGGGAAGATCGTGACGACGTCGAGCCTCATGCGCCGGCGTCCTCCGGCTCCTCACGGGAGGAGGCGATCTCCGCGCGCTCGTCGATGAGCCCGGGCGGCGGCGTGATGACGGCCTTCTGCTCGGCCAGGTCGATCTCGGCGACGATCTCCTCGACGAAGGGGATCATCACCTCGCTGCCGTCGGGCCGTTCGACGATGAACAGGTCCTGGGAGGGCAGGTGGGAGATCTCGGTGATCCGGCCGACCTCGGTGCCGTCCTCGGTGACCACGTCCAGGTCGATCAGCTGGTGGTCGTAGTACTCGTCCTCGTCCTCGGGCAGCTCGTCGGGGTCCACCTCGGCGATCAGGAGGGTGTTGCGCAGCGCCTCGGCGGCGGTGCGGTCGGCGACACCCTCGAACCGCAGCAGGAGGCGGCCGCTGTGGACGCGTCCCGCCGCGATGGTCAGCGGGCCGGTCGAGGCGGGGTCCGTGGCGAGCACGGCGCCGGGGGCGAGCCTCAGTTCCGGCTCGTCGGTCCGTACCTCGACGGTGACCTCACCCTTGATCCCGTGGGCACGGCCGATCCGTGCGACTACCAACTGCACCTGTTCATTCTCCCTGTCATACGACTGCGGGCCGGGGACGGCCCAGTGGCCCTCCCCGGCCCGAGCCGGTGCTGCACAGCGTCAGCGGACGTGGTCCACGTCGACGAGGTCGACACGGACACCGCGGCCGCCGATGGCGCCCACGACGGTGCGCAGAGCGCGTGCGGTACGGCCGTTGCGGCCGATGACCTTGCCGAGGTCGTCCGGGTGGACCCGGACCTCGAGCACACGTCCGCGGCGCAGGTCGCGCGAGGCCACCTGCACATCGTCAGGGTTGTCGACGATGCCCTTCACGAGGTGCTCGAGAGCCTCCTCGAGCATGCTCAGGCCTCGGTCGACTCGGACTCAGCCGCAGCCTCGTCCTTCTTCTCAGCCTTCTTCTTCTGGGTGATCGCCTCACCCTTGCTGTCGTCATCGCCACCGAGGGCCTCGAACGACGGACGCGCCGGCTTCGGCTCGGCGACGAGGAGCGGCGCCGGGGCGGGCTCGCCCTTGAACTTCTGCCAGTCGCCGGTCTTCTTCAGGATGGCGAGCACGGGCTCGGTCGGCTGAGCGCCGACGGAGAGCCAGTACGCCACACGCTCGGCGTCCACCTCCATGACCGACGGGTTGTAGGTCGGGTGGTACTTGCCGATCTCCTCGATGGCCCGGCCGTCACGGCGGGTACGGGAGTCGGCGACGACGATGCGGTAGTGAGGCGAACGGATCTTGCCCAGACGCTTCAGCTTGATCTTGACTGCCACGGGAGTGGGTTCTCCTGAATTTGACGTGGTTGGGCACGGCGAGAGAGCCGCGTGGGGTTGCGGTACCCGAGTGCCCGATGGACGCGTCAGCCGGAGGAGAGAGGGGTCCTGTGCGACTGTCGAGTACAGCTAGCCATTGTGCCACACGCTGCGGGGCGCTTCCGGCCGCGGGTTGCTTGTCGTGGGCACGCTTGAGAGGCACCCGGCGACGTCGTGAGCGCCGTCGGGTGCGCAACCCGGCGTGACGGGGTGCCGCCGCGTCGTCCGCCGACGCGGCGGCACCCCACCCCGGTTCCGGCCGCTCCGGCACCCACGAGATGCCGGTGTGCGCGGCCCCGCTATGCCGCTCCCACGACCTCCGGGATGCGGAAGGGCTTGCCGCAGCCGCCGCAGACGATCGGCGCCTGGGCCAGGACGGACGGGACGACGCGGACGTTGCGGCCGCAGTCGCACACCGCCTTGACGCGGACCCCGCCGCCCGAGGACCCGTGCCGCGCGGCCGGGCCGCGGAAGGCGCGGGTGGCGTCCGAGGAGGTCGCCACCGAGTGGGCCTTGAGGGCCCGCTGGAGGCGGTCGATGGTCGGCCGGTAGCGGCGCTTCGCCTCGGGACTGAGCGTGACCAGCGAGAAGCCGCTGCTCGGGTGCGGCTCCTCGGGGTGGTCCAGGCCCAGTTCCTCGGCCACCGCGAGGAATCTGCGGTTGTGGTAGCGCCCGGCCCGGGACGTGTCGCGCACGCCGCGCGCGGCGGCGATGCCATGGACTGCCTCGTGCAGCAGTCGCTCGAAGGAGAGCTCGTGCCCGCACGCGGACGACGACTCCCCGATCAGTGACTCCGGCGCGGCGAGGTCCGGCAGCTCGGGGTGGTACCGCTGAATGTCGGCCCACGCCTGCGCCAGCTCGGCGGCGAGAACAGGTGGTGTCTGTGTCGTGCTCACGTAATGACAACGAGCCGGGGTGCCGCTGTGTTCCGATTCCGGGGCATCCCAAATAATTTGCACGTACCCGTCAGTTGCCACTGATGTGCCCTGACGAGGACGGGTGCGCTGATCTGCGGAAATGCCGCACAGCTCGTACCAAGGTGGTGCGTAGCACGACGTAGGCGTACGTACGTACCGGCGCGTAGATCATGTCGACGCGGGACGCTCCACGGGGTCCGCCGGTGCGCAAGGGCCCTTTCGGTCACGCGCGCCGCGAGCCCCGTCACCTACCTCAGCGCATGCGACGACGGCGACGTTACCGGGTCGGTCGCGGGTCCCGGGCACCGCCCCGGGACCCCGGCGGCGGGCAGCGTCCGCGCCACGTTGCGTGCAGGTGAAATCCAGCCAGTCCGGCGGCCAACTCTCAAACCGCGGCCGCTTTCCACTGGACGCACCGCCGAGGCCGGAGTTTCCTGGCATACGGGGGTCAGTGCGAGCGCACTGGACGGGGGCCACGCAAGACCGGCAACTCCATGCGATACGGGCACACGACTTTGCTCTCGGCGGATTGGGGCGCGTACCTATGACACCTACGCTCGTGCGGCAGCACCTCCCCCAGGCGGGCTCGGCCCCCCGCGTGGACCTGTGTGCACGCGCGCGTGACTGGTCGGAGATCCAGGAGCGGATGCTGGTGCCGCTCTACGAGACCGTCTACGAGCGACTGGAAGTGGGGTCCGGCACCCGCCTGCTGGGCCTGGGCTGCGGCTCCGGCCTGGCCCTGCTGATGGCGGCGGTGCGCGGCGCGGAGGTCACCGGCGTCGAGTGCCACTCCCCGGAACGGCTGGCCCTCGCCCGCGAGCGGCTGCAGCCGGCGGCACCCGGGGCACACGCGCGTGGCGGTGCGCGGCTGGTGCGGGAGACCCCGCGGCGGGCGGCCCCGTCGTACACCCTGGTGACCGCGTTCGAGCCGATCGGCTGCACGGCGGGCGACTCCGACGGGCTCGCGCAACTGCTGGCCGGGGCGGTGGCGGTCGCCGAGCGCGGCACCCCCGTGGTGCTGGCCGGCTGGGGCCCGCCGGAGCGGTGCGCCACCTCCTCGGTGCTGCGGGTGGCGGGAAAGCTGGCCGATCCGCTGCGCAGCCCGGGCAGCTGGCGCCCGGCACGGCGCGACGACCTCGAGGAGGTCGCCCAGCGGGCCGGACTGCGCCCGGACGGCTCCGGACGCGTCGCCTGCCCCTTCGGGTACGCCGACGCGGACAGCGCGGCGCGCGGGCTGCTGTCGACCGGGCTGTTCGACGCGGCGCTCGCGGCCACCGACCAGGAGCAGGTCGGCAAGGAGCTGACCGAGGCGCTGCACCCGTACCGCAGGGCCGACGGCACGGTGTGGATGCCGAACGTCTTCCGCTATCTCATAGCCCGCGTGCCGTGAGCCCCGCTCACGGCTCCTCCTTGGTCAGCCGGGCGATGCCCGCGATCCGGTAGGCGTCGGCCTCCTCCAGCGTCTCGCGCTCCAGCAGCGCCTCGGCCAGGGCGTCCAGCTGCCCGCGGTGGTCGCGCAGCTTGCGGCACGCCTCCTCGTAGCACTCGTCGACGACCCGGCGCATCTCCTCGTCGATCGCGTCGAGGGTCTGCGGGGCGGCGGCCAGGCCGTAGGCCTGCTGGCCGTCGTCCGGCAGCGCGGAGAGCCGGCCCACCCGCTCGCTCATGCCCCACCGGGAGACCATGCCGCGCGCGATCCGGGTCACCTGTTCCAGGTCGCTCTCGGAGCCGGTGGTGATCACGTCGTAGACGACGTGCTCGGCCGCCATGCCGCCGAGGGCGCCGATGATGCGGCCGCGCAGGTACTCCTCGGTGTACGCGTACTTGTCCGCGTCCGGCGTGGACAGGGTGACGCCGAGGGCCCGGCCGCGCGGCACGATGGTGATCTTGCGGACCGGGTCGGCGCCCGGCTGCAGCATGCCGAGCAGCGCGTGCCCGCTCTCGTGGTACGCGGTGCGCCGCCGTTCCTCGTACGGCATGACGAGTGAGCGTTCCGCGCCGAGCTGCACCTTCTCCAGGGCGTCGGACAGGTCGGACCGGTTGACCTGCTGCCGGCTGCGTTTGACGGCGAGCAGGGCCGCCTCGTTGGCGAGGTTGGCGAGTTCCGCGCCGGTCATGCCCGGGGTGGTTCTGGCGACCTGGGCGAGGTCGACATCGCTCGCGAGCGGGATCTCGCGGGTGTGGATGCGCAGGATGGCCTCACGGCCGCCCCGGTCCGGGGGCGAGACCTGGACGACCCGGTCGAAGCGGCCGGGCCGAGTGAGCGCCGGGTCGAGGACGTCGGCGCGGTTGGTGGCGGCGATGACGATGACGCCCTCGGAGCCGGAGAAGCCGTCCATTTCGGTCAGGATCTGGTTGAGGGTCTGCTCGCGCTCGTCGTGGCCGCCGACGGCGGCGCCACCGCCGCGGGCCCGGCCGATGGTGTCGATCTCGTCGATGAAGATGATCGACGGGGCGACCTTGCGGGCCTCCGCGAACAGCTCGCGCACCCGGGACGCGCCGACGCCGACGATCATCTCGATGAACTCGGAGGCGGACGCCGAGAAGAAGGGCACCCCCGCCTCCCCGGCCACAGCCCGCGCGAGCAGCGTCTTGCCGGTGCCGGGCGGCCCAGCCAGCAGCACACCGCGCGGCATCTTGGCGCCCATGCGACGGTAGGCGTCGGGGTTCTTGAGGAAGTCCACCACGTCGTTGAGCTCGCCCTCGACCTCGTCGATGCCGGCGACGTCCGCGAAGGTGGTGCGCTGCTGCCCCGGCTCCAGCTCGACCGGTTTGGGCGGCGCCTTGCGGCCCAGCATGCCCCCGGGCCCGCCGAGCCCCGCGCGCATCCGCCGGGCGATGAACACCCACACCGCGACCAGCACCAGCATCGGCGCCAGCGAGATCAGCAGGTTGGCGAGAAAACTGCGGTGCTGGACGACGGGTTCCGCGGTGACCGTGACGTTGTGCTTGGTCAGGGACTCCCAGATCTTGTCGTCGGCGAAGGTCGGCCGCTCCGTCTTGAACTTCTTGTAGGTGCCGGAGTCCTTCGGGTTGTCCTGCGCCTTCTTCAGCTCGCCCTGGATCGCGTTGCCCTTGGCGTAGATCTTGCTGACATTGCCGGCGTCGACCTGCTTGCTGAACTCGGTGTACGAGATCGTCGGCTCGGTCGCCTCGTCCTGGAAGGACAGGATGAGGTTGGCGATCAGGTACACGACCAGGGCGGCGACGATCAGCCGCCACCAGCCGCCCCCCATCCGCCGCCCACCGGAGGGTTTCTTCGGCGGCTCCTCGGGGGTGCCCTCGGTACGCCAGGGCTGGTCGGGCGACTTCCGCGGCGGCGCAGGGTTGGTCATACCGGGACGTTACGACAGGAAAGCCCGGCAGGCATGCGGGTGTACGACGCCGGGGGCGCCCCCTGACAAGGGGCGCCCCCGGCGGGAGTACGACGGGCCCGTCAGCCCATGAACTTCTTGAACTCGTCCGGCAGCTCGAAGTCCTGGCCGGCCTGCTGGCCCGGCAGGCCGAAGGCACCGCCGTTCTCGGCGGCGGCCGCGCGGCGGGCGGCCTCCTCCTGCTCCTGCTGCTTGCGCTTCATCGGGTTGCCGGAGCGCTGCTTGCCCTTGGCCTTCTTCTGCTGCTTCTTCTGCCGGCCGGGGCCGCCGCCCATGCCCGGGATCCCCGGCATGCCCGGCATGCCGCCGCCCTGCGCCATGCGGGACATCATCTTGCGGGCCTCGAAGAACCGCTCGACGAGGTTCTTCACGGCGCTGACCTCGACACCGGAACCCTTGGCGATACGGGCGCGGCGGGAGCCGTTGATGATCGTCGGGTCCTGGCGCTCGCCCGGGGTCATCGACTTGATGATCGCCGCGGTGCGGTCCACGTCACGCTCGTCGATGTTGTTGATCTGGTCCTTGATCTGCCCCATGCCGGGCAGCATGCCGAGCAGCTTGCTGATGCTGCCCATCTTCCTGACCTGCTCCATCTGGGCCAGGAAGTCGTCCAGGGTGAAGTCCTGGCCCTTCTTCGACGCCAGCTTGGAGGCCATCTTGGCGGCCTCTTCCTGGCTGAACGTCTTCTCGGCCTGCTCGATCAGGGTGAGCAGGTCACCCATGTCGAGGATGCGGGAGGCCATCCGGTCGGGGTGGAAGGCGTCGAAGTCGTCGAGCTTCTCGCCGTTGGAGGCGAACATGATCGGCTTGCCGGTGATCTGCCGGATCGACAGGGCGGCACCACCGCGGGCGTCACCGTCGAGCTTGGAGAGCACCACGCCGTCGAAGCCGACGCCGTCGCGGAAGGCCTCGGCCGTGTTGACGGCGTCCTGACCGATCATCGCGTCGACGACGAACAGGATCTCGTCGGGGCTGACCGCGTCCCGGATGTCCGCGGCCTGCTGCATCATCTCCTGGTCGATGCCCAGGCGGCCGGCGGTGTCGACGATGACGATGTCGTGGACCTTGGCCTTGGCGAACTCGATGGAGTCCTTGGCGACCTTGACCGGGTCACCGACGCCGTTGCCCGGCTCCGGCGCGTACACCGCGACGCCGGCGCGCTCGGCGACGACGCTCAGCTGGTTCACGGCGTTGGGGCGCTGGAGGTCACAGGCGACCAGCAGCGGGGAGTGGCCCTGCTCCTTGAGCCACCGGCCGAGCTTGCCCGCGAGGGTGGTCTTACCGGCACCCTGGAGACCGGCCAGCATGATGACGGTCGGCGGCTGCTTGGCGAAGCGCAGGCGCCGGGTCTCGCCGCCCAGGATCGTGACGAGCTCGTCGTTGACGATCTTCAGGACCTGCTGGGCCGGGTTCAGGGCCCGGGAGACCTCGGCGCCGGCGGCGCGCTCCTTGACGTTCTTGATGAACGTGCGGACGACGGGCAGGGCCACGTCGGCTTCGAGGAGCGCGATGCGGATCTCGCGCGCGGTGGCGTCGATGTCCGCTTCGGAGAGCCGTCCCTTGCCGCGCAGGTTCTTGAAAGTCGCTGACAGGCGATCGGAGAGAGTGTCGAACACGGCGCTCGCGGTCCTCGGGGTCGGTGGCTGCTGACGAATCGCCCTCCAGGGTATCCCGGCGACACAAGTCACCGGGGCGGGCTCACCCCCGCAGGGTCTCCTCCAGCTTCCGCGCCACCGCCGTGGCCTCCTCCGCGGGCAGCGGCGCGCCGTCCGGGTCCGTGACGTAGAAGGCGTCGACGGCGTTCGCGCCGAGTGTCGACACGTGCGCGCTGCGGACGCTCACGCTCGCGTCCTCCAGCGCCCGCCCGATGTGGAACAGCAGACCGGGGGCGTCCTGGGCGCGGACCTCGATCACCGTGGCGAGGCGGGAGGCGGCCGGGTGGACGGTCACCCGGGGCGGCGGCGGGACGACACCGCGCCGGCGCGGGTAGGCCGCGTCGCGTTCGGCGAGGCGGGCGGCGATGTCCAGGGAGCCGTCCAGCGCGCGGACCAGGTCGGCACGGAGCCGGGCGGCCTGGGGCAGGGAGCCGTACTCGGCCGCGACCCGCCAGTCCAGCAGCAGCACCGAGCCGTCCACGCCGTCCGGCAGGTCCAGCACCCGCAGCTCGGCGGTGCGCACGGTGAGCCGGTGCACGGCGAGGACACCGGCCACCGCGGGCAGCACGCCCGGCTGGTCGGGTACGGCGATGAGCAGCTCCACGCCGAGCGGCTCGGGATCGCCGGAGGGCTCCTCGCCGGGCGGTTCCGGCTGTGCCCGCAGCGCCAGCACCGGCCCGCCGGTGGCCACCGCCTCCAGTCCGAGCCGCTCCTGCTCGGCTGTCGTCGCGGCCGGCTCGGGCTCGTCCGGTACGTCCCCGGCGAGCACGGCCGACACCCGGCGCACCAGGTCGGCGACGAGCGAACCGCGCCAGGAGGACCAGGCGGCCGGGCCGGTGGCCAGCGCGTCGGCCTCGGTCAGGGCGTGCAGCAGCTCCAGCGTGGCCGGCGTCCCGACCGCGTCGGCGACCAGCCGCACGGTGGCCGGGTCGTCCAGGTCACGCCGGGTGGCCGTCTCGACCAGCAGCAGGTGGTGACGGACCAGGGCGGCGAGTACGGCGACGTCGGCGCGGTCGAACCCGATGCGTGCGGCGACGTCGCGGGCGATGATCTCGCCGGCCACCGAGTGGTCGCCGGGCCAGCCCTTGCCGATGTCGTGCAGCAGGGCCGCGACCAGCAGCAGATCGGGCCGGCCGACCCGCCGGGTGAACTCCGAGGCGCGCACGGCCGTCTCGATCAGGTGCCGGTCGACGGTCCACACATGGACGGCGTTGCGCTGCGGCCGGCAGCGCACCCGCTCCCAGTCGGGCAGCAGCCGGGTGATCAGCCTCTCGGCCTCCAGCGCCTCCCACACCTGAACGGTGGGGCGGCCCGAGCCGAGCAGCGTGACCAGCTGTTCGCGCGCCTCGGCGGGCCAGGGCGAGGGAAGCGGGCGGGCGGTGGCGGCCATCCGGCGCACGGCGTGCAGCGAGAGCGGCAGACCGGCCTGGGCGGCGGCGGCCGCGGCGCGCAGCGGCAGCACGGGGTCGCGTTCGGGGCGGGCGGTGCGCGCGAGGACCACCTCGCCGTCCTGTTCGACGACGCCCTCGGCCAGCGGGGACCGCTCGGCGACGGGCTTGCCGCCGCCCAGCATGGCCCGCAGCCGGGGCCGCACCGCGCGGGAGCGCAGCACTCGGCTCACCTCGCGCCAGGTGACGTCACTGGCGTAGGAGACGACACGGGCGGCCTCGTAGACCTGCCGCAGCAGGGCGTCGGCGTCGAGCAGGCCGAGGGCGGCCGCGACCTGGTCCTGTTCCTGGAGGGAGAGCCGGTCGGTGGCCCGGCCGGTGGTCAGGTGCAGGGCGTCGCGGACGTCGAGGAGGCGGCGGCGGGCGGCGGCGAGGCCCTCGCGGGGCGCGTCGGCGAGCCAGGACGCGGCGACGGCGCGCAGGGCGGTGGCGTCCCTGAGTCCGCCCCGGGCCTCCTTGAGGTCGGGTTCCAGCAGGTACTGCAGCTCGCCGTGGCGCTCGGCACGCTCCGCGCACAGTTCCTGGAGTTCGGGCAGGCGCTTGGGCGCCTGGTTGCGCCAGTCGGCGAGGACGGCGGTGCGCAGCGAGGCGGTCAGGGCGGAATCGCCGGCGAGGTGGCGGGCGTCCAGCAGGCCGAGCTGCACCTTGAGGTCCTCCCCGGCCGTCCTGCGGGCCTCGGCCGGGGTGCGCACGGAGTGGTCGAGGGCGAGGCCGAGGTCCCACACCGGGTACCAGAGGCGGTCGGCGAGCGCGGCGACCTCCTTGGGGTCGGCGCCGTCGTGCAGCAGGAGCAGGTCGAGGTCGCTGCGCGGGGACAGCTCGCCGCGGCCGTAGCCGCCGACGGCGACCAGGGAGAGGCCCTTGAGCTCGCCGGTGCCCGCCCTGAACAGCCCCGCGAGCCAGTCGTCGGTGAGCTGGGACAGGGCGCCACGGCGCGGCGGCCCGGACTGCTCCCCCTCGGTGAGGAGGTGCAGCCGGGCCGCCGCGTAGCCGCTGGGGCCGGGGTCTGCTGTTTCGTTGCGCGCGTCCGTCGTCACCCAGCGACTCCTGTTCGTCAAGCGGTCGGTGCGGGTCAGAGCGCGTCCGGGCCGCGCTCGCCGGTGCGGACCCGGACGGCGGTGTCGACCGGGATCGACCAGACCTTGCCGTCACCGATCTTGCCGGTGCGGGCCGCCTTCACGACGACCTCGATCAGCTGCTCGGCGTCGTCGTCCTCGGCCAGCACCTCGATGCGGATCTTGGGAACCAGGTCGACGGTGTACTCGGCGCCGCGGTAGACCTCGGTGTGGCCCCGCTGCCGACCGTAGCCGCTGGCCTCGGTGACCGTCAGTCCGTGGACCCCGAAGGCCTGCAGGGCCTCCTTGATCTCGTCGAGCCGGTGCGGCTTGACGACGGCGGTGATGAGCTTCATGCGTCCACCTTTCGGGTCACGGCCTCGGTCACGGCCGCCGGTACGGCGCTGGTGCGGGCGGCTCCGCCACCGGCGCCGCTGAAGTCGTACGCGGTCTCCGCGTGCTCGCTCTGGTCGATGCCGCGGACCTCCTCGTCCTCGGTGACCCGCATGCCGATCGTCTTGTCGAGGACGAAGGCGAGGATCGCGGAGACGACGAGGGAGTAGGCGAGGACCGCGCCGACGCCGGCGCACTGCTTCCACAGCTGGGTGAAGGAGTGGTCGCCGTAGAAGACGCCGGTCGCCGCGGACTGGCCCTTGCCGGTGGCGAAGAACCCGATGAGCAGGGAGCCGGCGATGCCGCCGACCAGGTGGACGCCGACGACGTCGAGGGAGTCGTCGTAGTTGAAGCGGTACTTCAGGCCGACGGCCATCGCGCACAGCACACCGGCGATGGCGCCGACGGCGATCGCGCCGAGCGGGGAGACCGCGCCGCCGGAGGGGGTGATGGCGACCAGGCCCGCGACCGCGCCGGAGGCGGCGCCCAGCGTGGTGAACGCGCCGTGCCGGATCTTCTCGTAGATCAGCCAGGCCAGCATGGCGGCACCGGTCGCGACCTGCGTGTTCACGAACATCAGCGCGCCCACGCCGTCGTCGTTGCCGAGCCAGGAGCCGGCGTTGAAGCCGAACCAGCCGAACCACAGCAGGCCCGCGCCGAGCATGACCAGCGGCAGGCTGTGCGGGCGCATCGGGTCCTTCTTGAAGCCGACGCGCTTGCCGATGACGAGGATCACGCCGAGCGCCGCGGCACCGGCGTTGATGTGCACGGCCGTCCCGCCGGCGAAGTCGATCACGCCCAGTTCGTAGGCCCAGCCGCCCGCGCCCCAGACCCAGTGCGCCACGGGGAAGTACACGACCGTCACCCACAGCGTGATGAACAGCGCCCAGGCGCTGAACTTCACACGGTCGGCGAGCGCGCCGCTGATCAGGGCGGGCGTGATGATCGCGAACATCAGCTGGAACATGCAGAACACGAAGACGGGGATGGAGTAGCCGTCCCACAGCTCGGTCAGCCCGATGTTGCTGAGGCCGAGCCAGTCGGAGTTCCATCCGATGAGGCTGCCGGAGTCCGTGCCGAAGGCGAGGGAGAAGCCGTAGAGCACCCACAGGACGGTGACGATCCCGAGGCTGATGAAGCTCATCATCAGCATGTTCAGGGTGCTCTTGACGCGGACCATGCCCCCGTAGAAGAAGGCCAGGCCCGGGGTCATGAGCATCACCAGGGCGGAACAGATGAGCATGAAGCCGGTGTTGGCGGACGACAGTTTGGGCGCGTCCGCCGCAAGCATGATGGCTGCTGGTGCCATCGGCGTCTCCTCGTCGTTGTACGGCCCCGTGCGGGCGAAGCCTGAGCGGAATGCCTCAGCGGAATGAGCGGTGGGCCGGTTATGGCGACGAGATTGACGCAGCGCGGTTTCGGTGGGCGCCCCGTGTTGTTTCGCCGGGGTGACGAAGGCGCCACGCGTGTTACGCCCCGATGAATTGCCGGGGGGAACGGGACCGGCCGCGGGCGGCCTTCCGATGACCTGGCGGGGGAGCCGAGTCGGGCAGTTCGGGAGGGCCGGCCGCGGCCGGGGTTCAGGAGGGGGAACGGATGGTGTCAGACCGCCTCGGCGGCCTCCGGCAGCTCGGCGGCGAGTTTGTCGGTCAGGTCGACGATCTCGGCGAGGTCGCCGAAGTCGCGGGCGGCGGTGTCGACGGTCTTGCGGATGCGGGTGTTGACCCGCTCGGAGCGCACCTTGCGGGCGATCCCCATGGCCTGCCCGGCGTAGACCGTGCTCTGCTCGGGCTCGCGGCGCAGCAGGTGGACGGTGGCCATGCCGATGAGGTTCAGCGCATACGACCGCTGGTGCTCGCCGTCCTGCGCGAACAGCTCCACGGCCCGCTGCATCAGCGGCTCGGCGAGGGAGGCGTAGGCGGGGCTGCGGCCGGCGACGTAGGCGAGGTCGCGGAAGGAGTGGCTGTTCTCGCCGTACAGCTCGGCCTCGGAGAAGAAGCGGATCCAGTCGGGGTCCGGCTCGTCCCAGTCGTCGGCGTCGGCGAAGGTGTCCTCGGCCATGCGGACGGCCCGCTTGCACTTGCCGGGCTGGCCCATGTTGGCGTAGGCGCGGGCCTCCATCGCATACAGCATGGCCTGGGTGCGGGGGCTCGCGCAGTCACGGCTGCCGTACTGGGCGAGGTGGATGAGCTCCAGGGCGTCCTCGGGCCGGCCGAGGTGGATCATCTGGCGGCTCATGCTGGAGAGGATGTAGGAGCCGAGGGGCTTGTCGCCGGCCTCCTTGGCGGCGTGCAGCGCGAGGACGAAGTACTTCTGCGCGGTCGGCTGCAGCCCCACGTCGTACGACATCCAGCCGGCCAGCTCGGCCAGTTCGGCGGCGACCTTGAACAGGCGCCGGGTGGTGGCCTCGGGCTGGGGTTCCTGGAGCAGGTCGGTGACCTCGTGCAGCTGACCGACGACCGCCTTGCGGCGCAGGCCGCCGCCGCACTGGGCGTCCCACTGCCGGAACATCACGGTGGTGGTCTCCAGCAGGTCCAGCTCCGGCTTGGAGAGCCGGCCGCGGGCGCGGCTGGTGGGGACCGGCTGCGGGTCGGCCTCCTGGCGCTGGCCGGGCAGCGCCGGCGTGGGCACCAGCCAGCGCTGCATCGGCTCGATCAGGGCGGGGCCCGCGGCCAGACCCAGCGAGCTGCCGAGGAAGCCGCGCCGGGCCAGCATCAGGTCGCTGCGGGAGAACTCGCCGAGCAGGGCGACGGTCTGCGGGCCCGTCCAGGGCAGGTCGACGCCGGTGGCGGACGGCGAGGGGCGCACGGTGCGCAGGCCGAGGTCCTCGATGGAGACGACGCAGCCGAAGCGCTCGGAGAACAGCTCGGACAGGATCCTGGGAATGGGCTCGCGGGGGTTCTCACCGTCCAGCCAGCGGCGGACCCGGGAGGTGTCGGTGGAGATGTGGTTGGCGCCGAGCTGACGGGCGCGGCGGTTGACCTGGCGGGCCAGCTCGCCCTTCGACCAGCCGCTGCGCACGAACCAGGAACCGAGCAGCTCGTTGGGGCGCTTCTCAGCGTTCGTCCCGCTACCGCCGTTGCCGCCCACTGGAACGCCCCCATCCCTCAAGACCTCTTGCCGCGCCTGTGCGGCAAGCCCTATCAGAATGCCGGTTCTCGGGCCTTCCGTCCGGCGGTTCTCACCCTTCGAACGGAAAGTCGAGTTGCCTCCGGCATACCCACGAGTGCATGTGCCCGCCGGTACCGTGCACTCAAAGTAATCCTACGATCACCCGTCCGGCCATGGTGAAACCGTAAACGCCACCATTCGCCACCCCTTCGAATGAACTCACGGCGACCTTCCCGCGATTCACTTGACATAGGACAGCCGGGAGTGAGCGCACGGACGCACTCGGGGGCGCGTGCCGCCGGATGCACCACCGCGGGCACTTCCGGACGCCGTCGGCGGCAAGGCCGGGGACACGCTCCGTAGCGGGTTGAGTGTTCTTGGTGACCACCGCTTCGTAACCACCGGTGCGTCGGACCCGTTGGAGGGGGCATGGGCTTCACGATCGGCAGCAGTCGGGGCATCCGTGACATCCGGTCCGTCTCGCGGCGCCGCGGCCGCTCGTCGGAGTGCACCACGGTGGCCGAGTTCACCGGCCTGTGGGGCTGGGACGTGGTGCCGGGCGCACGGGCGGCGGCGGGCGTGTGCTCGTGCGGCCGCGGCGACTGTCCGGCGCCGGGCGCGCATCCGCTGTCGTTCGCGGATGAGGTGCGGGCGGGGGCGACGCTGGGCGAGGTGACCGCGGCGTGGGCCGAGGTGCCGGGCGCGGCGGTGATGCTGCCGGTGGGGCGCGCGTTCGACGTGCTCGAGGTGGCGGAGGCGGCGGGCCGGCGGGCGCTGGTACGGCTGGAGCGGATGGGGGTGCCGCTGGGGCCGGTGACCGCGACGCCGCAGGGGCGGGCGCAGTTCTTCGTCGCGCCGGGGGCCGCGGCGGAGCTGCCGCGGCTGCTCTACCGGATGGGCTGGGACGATCCCTCCCTGGATCTGCGGGGGCTCGGTCCCGGTACGTACGTCACGGCTCCGCCGTCGGATCGCGGAGGGCGGGGGCCGGTGCGGTGGCTGCGTCCGCCGGCGCTGGACTCGGCGACTCGGCCGCCGGCGGCGCGGCTGGTTCTGGGGACGCTGGCGTATGTGGCGCATCGGTCGCGGGGGTAGTGGTTCGTTTGCGTCCACGGGTGGGTGAGTGGTTGCTCGCGCCGTTCCCCGCGCCCCTTTTGTGCCTGCGGCGGCCCCTTGCGGTGCGTGGTCGGTTGCTGCCTCGCCAGCGGTTCGTTGTGGGTCGGGGCCGGGGTGGGGGGTGTCCGTCCTCGGTCCGGCCGCCCGCGTCCGACGAGGGGCGCCGTTGTTTGGTGCCGGACGCTGCGGGCGGACACCCCCCACCCCGTCCCCTTCCCGCCGTACGCGCCTGCGGGCCGTCGCCCCAACGGTCCAAGCAGGCGGCGGGGCCGTCGCGTCTTCAGGGGTGCGGGGAACTGCGCGACCGGCCATGACGCGCCCGCGCTGAGCCGCGCGGGGGCGGCCAGGTCGCCGTGGCCGCGGGCGGCGCGAAACGCATCCACCCCCGGACGGGAACCCGTGCCGGGGGTGGGACGCGCTGGGGCCGACGGAGTCGCTAGTCGCCGATGAGGGCGTCCACGAAGGCGCCCGGCTCGAACGGGGCCAGGTCGTCCGCGCCCTCGCCGAGGCCGATCAGCTTGACCGGTACGCCCAGCTCCCGCTGGACCGCGATCACGATGCCGCCCTTGGCCGTGCCGTCGAGCTTGGTCAGGACGATGCCGGTGATGTCGACGACCTCCGCGAACACGCGGGCCTGGACGAGGCCGTTCTGCCCGGTCGTGGCGTCGAGGACCAGCAGCACCTCGTCCAGCGGGGCATGCTTCTCCACGACCCGCTTGACCTTGCCCAGCTCGTCCATGAGGCCGGTCTTGGTGTGCAGGCGCCCGGCGGTGTCGATGAGGACGACGTCCGACCCCATCTCCTTGCCCTCCTTCACCGCGTCGAACGCGACGGAGGCGGGGTCGCCGCCCTCCGGTCCGCGCACGGTGTAGGCGCCGACCCGCTCGCCCCAGGTCTGGAGCTGGTCGGCGGCGGCCGCGCGGAAGGTGTCGGCGGCACCCAGGACGACCGAGCGGCCGTCGGCGACGAGGACGCGGGCCAGCTTGCCGGTGGTGGTGGTCTTGCCGGTGCCGTTGACGCCGACGACCATCACGATGCCCGGCTTGCTGGTGGCCGGCTCGGTCTTGACCTCACGGTCCATGTCCGGGCCGACCAGCGTGAGCAGCTCCTCGCGCAGCAGGCCGCGCAGCTCCTCGGGGGTGCGGGTGCCGAGCACCTTCACCCGCTCGCGCAGCCGGTCGACCAGTTCCTGCGTGGGCTGCACGCCGACATCGGCGGTGAGCAGCGTGTCCTCGATCTCCTCCCAGGTGTCCTCATCGAGGTGCTCCCGGGACAGAAGGGTGAGCAGGCCCTTGCCCAGGGCGTTCTGGGAGCGGGACAGACGGGCGCGCAGGCGCACCAGGCGGCCCGCGGTGGGCTCCGGGATCTCGATCTCCGGGGCCTCGACGACTTCGGCCGGCGGCTCCTCTACGGCGACGGGTGCCTGGCCGCCTGGAAGATCCACCTCCTCGATGGTGCGCCGCGGTTCCTCCCGCGGCGTCTCGGCCTCGTCGCCGACATGCGGCTCGGCCGGAGGAGCGGTGATGTCGGGCGCGGCGGGGGGCGGCGGGGGCAGCGACTTCTTCCGTCGGCTGCCGACCACGAGCCCGCCGAGCGCGACGATCGCGACCACGGCGATGACTACAGCAAGGATGACGGTTTCCATAACCCGTCCAGTATCAGCCATGGGGCTCCGCCAGGGCCGTCTTGTGGCTTCCTCCGAGAGACAAACGCCATCGAGAGGCAGGAGTCGGGCCAAAGTACGATGGTGGTCCCTACATCAACGCGCGTAGAGTCCCGACGACCCCCTGTCCCCCACCTTGAGGCTCCCTCCTTCCATGAGTAAGACCGCCGAGACCGAAGGCGCTCTCGAAACCCGCGGCATCGAACAGGTGCCCGACAATGAGCGCACCGCCAAGCCCCGCGAGCTGTTCCCCACCTGGGTGGGCGCCAACATCAGCGTGCTGCTGCTCACGATGGGCGCGAGCCTCGTCGTGGCGTACCACCTGAACATCTGGCAGGCGCTCGTCGTGGCGGGCGTCGCACCTGTCGTCTCGTACGGCCTGGTCGGGCTCATCGGCATCGCCGGCAAGCGCGGCGGGGCGCCCGGGATGGCGCTGTCGCGCGCGGTGTTCGGCCAGCGCGGCAACCTGCTGCCCGGTTCGCTGATCTGGGTGGCCCGCTGGGGCTGGGAGACGATCAACGCGGTGACCGGCGCCTACGCCATGCTCACCATCCTGGACATCGTCCTCGGCGTCGGCGCGAACAGCGTGCTCGACATGGTCATGCTGCTGCTGTTCGTCGTCGCCACCTTCGCCATCTCCGGGCTCGGCATCAACGCCGTCCAGAAGTGCAACAAGTACGCGACGTACCTGTTCGGCGCCTTCTCGGTGCTCGTCCTCGTCTATCTGGCGGTCAACACCGACTGGTCGAAGGTGATGGACCACGGCGCCGGCTCCACGGCCGCGGTGATCACCGGGATCGGCATGATCGCGGCCGGTGGCGTGAGCTGGATCCCGTCCGCCCCCGACTTCACCCGCTACCTGCCGCGTACGGCGTCCTCGAAGGCGATCGTCGGTACGTCGGTCGGCGGCGCCGGCATCGTCGTCCTGCCGATGGTGCTGATGGGCGCCGTGATGGCGGTCTCCACGCCGGACCTCGCCTCCGCGTCCGACCCGGTGTCCTTCCTGGGTGAGATCCTGCCCACCTGGATCGCCGTGCCCTACCTGCTGATCGCGCTGATCGGCATGCTGCTGATCAACTCGATGTCGATGTACTCAGCCGGCTTCACCGCGCAGACCCTCGGCTTCAAGGTGCCGCGCCACTGGGCGGTGTCCGTCAACGCCGTGATCTCGCTGATCTTCGGCGGTGTGCTGATGCTGGTGGCGACCAGCTTCATGGGCTCCTTCATCGCCTTCCTGTCCCTGCTCGCCGTCGCCTTCTCCGCCTGGGTCGGCGTCTTCGGCGCGGACATGCTGCGGCGCACGGACTACGACGGTGAGGCCATGGCCGACACCACGCGCACCAGCGCGTACTGGTACCGGGGCGGCTTCTCCCCCGCCGCGGTCGCCTCCTGGGCGGTGGGTCTCGTCGGCGGACTGCTGTTCACCACGTCGGACTGGTTCACCGGCCCGCTCGCGAAGAACAACGTCATCGGTGAGTACGGCCTCGGCTGGGTCGCCACCATCGTGATCTCCGGCCTGCTGTACCTGGCGCTCCCCAAGCCGCCGGTCGTCCACCCGACGGCGCGGACGGCCGAGCAGCGCGAGAGCGTAACCGTCTGACGGTCCGCTCCCCCTGGCCCCCTCCGGCGAAGCCCGCGGAGGGGGCCTTTCTCACGCCGCGGAGGCACCGGCCTTCCGCCACGACGGCCCGCAGTCGCGTACGGCGGGAAGGGGCCGGGGTGGGGGGTGTCCGCCCGCAGCGTCCGGCACCGGGCAACGGCGCCCCTCGTCGGGAACGGGCGGCCGGACCGAGGACGGACACCCCCCACCCCGGCCCCGCCGTAACAACCGGCCGCAGGCGAAACCGCAACCGACCACCGGACGGAAACGGGCCGCCGCAGGCACAAAAGGGGCGCGGGGAACGGCGCGAGCAACCCCCACCGGCCCGCAGACGAAGACGAACCCCCTCGGGCCCCGCAACTCACCCGCGCACGAAACGAAGCCCAAAGAAACACCGCCGCCCCCGCCCGGAGGGCAGAGGCGGCGGACGAGTACGAGGAGAGGGGCAGCGGGGACTTGGCCCTTCTCCTCGAGTTCGGAGGGCGTCAGCCCATCTCCTCCAGCGCCTTGCCCTTCGTCTCCTTGACGAACTTCATGACGAACGGGATGGAGAGCGCGGCGAAGACCGTGTAGATCACATACGTGCCGGAGAGGTTCCAGTCGGCCAGCGACGGGAAGCTCGCGGTGATGGCCCAGTTGGCGATCCACTGCGCGGCGGCGGCCACGCCCAGAGCGGCGGCGCGGAGCTTGTTCGGGAACATCTCGCCGAGGAAGACCCACACCACGACACCCCAGGACAGGGCGAAGAAGAGCACGAAGATGTGCGCGGCGATCAGGGCGACCCAGCCCTGGGTGGTCGGCAGCTTGCCGTCGACCAGGTGGTAACTGAAGGCCCAGGCCTCCAGCGCGAGGCCGACGACCATGCCGACCGAGCCGATGAGCGCGAGCGGCTTGCGGCCGACCCGGTCGACGAAGATCATCGCGATCACGGTGCCGATGATGTTGATGATCGACGTGGTGAACGAGTAGAAGAACGAGTCCGTCGGGTCGACGCCCACCGACTGCCACAGGGTGGACGAGTAGTAGAAGGCCACGTTGATGCCGACGAACTGCTGGAACACCGACAGGCCGATGCCGACCCAGACGATCGGCTTGAAGAAGAAGCCGCCACCGAGCAGGTCCTTGAAGGACGACTTGTGCTCGCTCTTCATCGCCAGCTCGATCTCGTTGACGCGGGCGTTCAGGTCGACGCCCTTGCCCTCGACCTCGGCGAGGATCTCCTTGGCGCGGTCGCGCTTGCCGACGGAGATCAGGAAGCGCGGCGACTCGGGGATGGCGAAGGAGAGCATGCCGTACAGGACGGCCGGGACGACCATGACGCCCAGCATGACCTGCCAGGCCTCCAGGCCCATGAGCTTGCCGCGCTGGTCGCCGCCGGCGGCGTTGAGCAGGCCCCAGTTGACCAGCTGGGAGACGGCGATGCCGATGACGATCGCGGCCTGCTGGAAGGAGCCGAGACGGCCGCGGTAGGCGGGCGGGGCGACCTCGGCGATGTAGGCCGGGCCGATGACGGAGGCCATGCCGATGGCGAAGCCACCGACGATGCGCCAGAAGGCGAGGTCCCAGAGGGCGAACGGCAGGGCCGAGCCGACGGCGCTGATCGTGAAGAGCGCCGCGGAGATCTGCATGCAGCGGATACGGCCGATGCGGTCCGCTATCCGGCCGGCGGTGGCGGCACCGATGGCGCAGCCGATCAGGGCGATGGCGATGACCTGGGCCAGCGCGGCGGAGCCGATGTCGTAGCGGTCGCGGATGGCCTCGACGGCGCCGTTGATGACGGAGCTGTCGTATCCGAAGAGGAAACCGCCCATCGCGGCCGCCGCCGCGATGAAGATGACATGCCCGAGATGATCGGGATGAGCCGTTCGGGCTCCTGGCTGGGGTGCCTGCGCTGTGCTGGTCACATGTACTCCTCGGGCCACCGGCAACGCTGCCGGGTGGGGGTCTGCCCTTCCAGGCTTCCAGTGGCGCATACAGGCACGCCGCTCACACCTGAAGGTAAAAGCAACGTTGCAGAGACTATGCCTTCAAGTTTCGAAGTCAATACTTCAACGGCTGTGAGTTTGTAGATATGCCGAGCCCGCTTGTGTTCAATAAATGAACGACGAGTCAGATGATCTTCGGTCCATACGCCCTAGCGCAGACGCTGCGAGATGACCTTCGAGACACCATCACCCTGCATGGAGACGCCGTACAGCGCGTCCGCGACCTCCATCGTCCGCTTCTGGTGCGTGATCACGATCAGCTGCGAGGCCTCCTGCAGCTCCTGCATGATCCGGATCAGCCGCTGGAGGTTCGTGTCGTCCAACGCCGCCTCGACCTCGTCCATGACGTAGAACGGGCTCGGCCGGGCCTTGAAGATCGACACGAGCAGGGCCACGGCGGTCAGCGACCGTTCGCCACCCGAGAGCAGGGACAGCCGCTTGACCTTCTTGCCCGGCGGACGGGCCTCGACGTCCACGCCCGTGGTGAGCATGTTGTCGGGGTCGGTCAGCACCAGGCGGCCCTCGCCGCCCGGGAAGAGGCGGCTGAAGACACCCTCGAACTCGCGGGCCGTGTCCCGGTAGGCCTCCGTGAAGACCTGCTCGACCCGCTCGTCCACCTCCTTGACGACCTGGAGGAGGTCGGCACGGGTCTTCTTCAGGTCCTCCAGCTGCTCGCTCAGGAACTGGTGCCGGGCCTCCAGCGCGGCGAACTCCTCCAGTGCGAGCGGGTTGACCTTGCCGAGCTGCTGGTAGGCGCGCTCGGCGGCCTTCAGGCGTTTCTCCTGCTCGGCGCGGACGAAGGGACGCGGCTGGTTGCGCGGATGCTCGGGGTCCTCCGGCAGCTCCTCGCCCTCGGCGGGGGGCGAGGGCGGCACGGGCTGATCGGGCCCGTACTCGGTGACCAGCCCCTCCGGTTCGACACCCAGTTCCTCCAGCGCCTTGGTCTCCAGCTGCTCGATGCGCAGCCGTTTCTCGGCACCGAGTACCTCGCCGCGGTGGACTGAATCCGTCAGCTTGTCGAGCTCGGACTTCAGTTCGCGTCCCGCGGTGCGGGCGGCGGTCAGCTCCTGCTCCCGGGCCGCCTTGGCGGCCTCGGCGGCGGACCGTTCCCGCTCGGCCCGGGTGAGGGAGACCTCGATGTGCGCGAGCAGCCTGCGGGCGCCGGCGGCGACGGCCTGGGCGACGGAGGCCTCGTGGCGCAGCCGGGCCCGGCGCTGCTCGGCACGCGCGCGTGCTTCGCGTTCCGCGCGGGCGGCCCGGTCGAGGGAGTCGGCGCGTCCGGCCAGGCCCTTCACGCGTTCCTCGTGGGTGCGGACCTGGAGACGGGCCTCCATCTCGGTCTGGCGGGCGTTGGCGCCGTCGGCGGCCAGCCGGTCGCGCACCGAGGTGTCCGGCTCGTCGTCGACGGGCGTCTCCTCGGCGACCTCCAGCCGTTCCGCCAGTTCCTCCGCGTCCTGGACGGCCCGCTCCAGCGCCTCCTGCGCGCGGGCCGCGGCCGCGCTGGACCGCTCGGCCTCGCCGGCGGCCGCGCGGGCCTGCCCGGCGAGCCGCCCCAGTTGCTGCGCCACAGCCGACTTCTCCCGGTCCGCGGCCCGCCGGCGCTCACCCAGTTCCTCTACGACGCCGGCGGCCTCGGTACGCCGCTGCGCCGCCGCCCGCTGCTCCTCGGCCAGCCGCTCACACCGCACCGCCAGCTCGGCCAGCTCGGCCGCGGCCTCGTCGACGGACGCCTGCACCTCCAGCAGGCTGGGGGCGCCGGCGGATCCGCCGTGGGCGAAGTGGGCGCCCAGCAGATCGCCCTCCGCAGTGACGGCGGTGAGCGCGGGGTGCGCGTAGACCAGGTCCTCGGCGTCCTCCAGGGTGCCGACGACCACGAGCCCCCGCAGGAGGCGGTGGACGGCGGACATGAGCTCGGCGGGGCCTCTGACGAGGTCTGCGGCGGGGCGCGCGCCGGGGAGGGCGGTGACAGGTACGTGTCCGTCTGCGGGTGCGTGGTGGTCGCTCGCGCGGTTCCCCGCGCCCCTTTCCGGCACGCCCTCGCGGGCCTGGGTTTCCGGCGCGCCCGCCAGCAGCAGGGCCGCCCTGCCCCCGTCCTGCTTGCGCAGCAGGCGGATCGCCTCGGCTGCCGCGGCCGGGGTCTCCACGGCGATCGCGTCCGCCGCCGCTCCGAAGGCCGCGGCCAGCGCCACCTCGTGGCCGGGCTCCACCGTCAGCAGTTCCGCCGCCGGGCCGAGGACACCCTTCAGGCGGTCGCGGGCGCCGAGCAGTATGCCGGAGCCGTCCTTGCGGCGGAGGCCGAGCGCCAGGGCCTCGTGGCGGGCCTGGGTCGCGGCGCGGTGGCGTTCGGCCGTGGTGAGCGCCTCGCGGGCGGTGCTGAGGGCCGCCTCCGCCTCGGCGAGCTGCCGTTTGGCCGTCTCGTGGCGTGCGGCCAGTTCCTCGTCGCCGGCGTCGAGGCCGTCGACCTCGGCCTTGAGCGCCTCGTACTCCTCCTGTGCGGCGACGGCGCGTTCCCGGGCCTCGTCGCGGGCGGCGGCCAGGCGGTCGATCTCGGCCTGCGCGGACGCGGCGCGTGAGCGTGCGGCGCCGACCTGGCCGCGCAGTCGCGCGAGACCCTCGCGGCGGTCGGCGATGGCGCGGGCGACGTCCTTCAGGCGCCGCTCCTCCTGGGCCAGCTCGCGTTCCAGCTCGGCGCGGTGGGCGACGGTGTCCTCCAGGGCCCGTTCGGCGGCCTCGAGCGCGGCCGTCAGCTCGGCCTCCTGCTCGCGGATGCGGGCTGCCTCGCGCTCCATGTCCTCGGGGTCGCGGCCGCGCCGCTCCTCGGGCGGGGCGGAGGTGGCGCTCTTGACGCGGGCGTCGGCCAGGGAGATCGTGCCGCGGACGCGTTCGGCGAGCTGGGAGAGTTCGTACCAGGTCTGCTGGGCGCGCTGGAGGCGGGGCGTGAGCTGCCGCACCTCGTCCTCCAGCAGGGCCTCGCGCTGCTGGGCCTTCCTCAGGTCCTGTTCGGCCGCTTCCTTGCGGGCCTTGAGCGCGGCCTCGTCGGCGATCTCGGTCTGCAGCGCCTGGCGCAGGCGTACGAGGTCGTCGGCGAGCAGGCGCAGGCGGGCGTCGCGCAGGTCGGCCTGGATCACGGCGGCACGGCGGGCGACGGCGGCCTGCCGGCCGAGCGGTTTGAGCTGGCGGCGCAGTTCGTCGGTGAGGTCCTGCACGCGGGCCAGGTTGGCCTGCATCGCGTCCAGCTTGCGCAGGGCTTTTTCCTTGCGCTTGCGGTGCTTGAGGACGCCCGCGGCCTCCTCGATGAAGGCGCGGCGGCCCATGGGGTCGGCGTGCAGGACGGAGTCGAGCTGGCCCTGGCCTACGATGACGTGCATCTCGCGGCCGATGCCGGAGTCGGAGAGCAGCTCCTGGATGTCGAGCAGGCGGCAGGTGTCGCCGTTGATCTGGTACTCGCTGCCGCCGTTGCGGAACATGATCCGCGTGATGGTGACCTCGGCGTACTCGATGGGCAGCGCCCCGTCGGAGTTGTCGATGGTCAGCGACACCTCGGCGCGGCCCAGCGGCGGGCGGCCGGTGGTGCCGGCGAAGATGACGTCCTCCATCTTGCCGCCGCGCAGCGACTTGGCGCCCTGTTCGCCCATGACCCAGCTGAGCGCGTCCACGACGTTGGACTTGCCGGAGCCGTTGGGGCCGACGACACAGGTGATGCCCGGTTCGAAGCGGAGCGTGGTCGCCGAGGCGAACGACTTGAACCCGCGGAGCGTCAGGGCCTTGAGGTGCACGCCGTCGGACTCTACCTTCCGGGGTTGTCTCACTCTATGAACCACGGTGCTACCCGCGGTTTCACCGTTGAACGGCGAGGGCACATCAGACGTTGTAGAGAGTGAAAGGATGCACGGGGGCAAGAAAGAAGGGACGCCGAGGCGTCCCTTGCACTTCTGACACTGAAGCGGTTGTGACGGACAGCCCAACCACTGCCTGTGCTGTTGTGGAGCGTGCAGTGATCAGGTGAGCGCAGGCTCCGCCTGGTGTGCGTCAACGCTCTCCATGATCCTGTCGTGAGAAGCGGCAGCCTGCAGGGCGTCCTTCTCGGCCTGGATCCGTACGAGCTCGGATTCGAGGTCCTGGACGCGCTGCTGGAGCCGTCGCATCTCGGCGAGGAGTCGCGGGTCGGAGCCGCCGACGTAACCGAGAAGCGCCTTTGCCATGATGGATGGTCCTCCACACTGAGTGACCGACCGAAGCGGTGGTGGGTCGTGAGGGATTCGCACCCGCGGCTGCTTGGCGGGCCTGGAGTTGTGCTGCCGTTCAGCCATGCCAAACAGCTAAGGTGCGCGGGCTTTCAGCGTCTCACCAAAAAGTTTGACGGTCAACACGATCACGCCCCGTGTGGGAGGACGACCCGGGGTACGCGGCTGACGAACGCCTGCGATGCGACTCCTGCGGGCCCCTCGGGGCGTGGCGATCATCCTTGCGTGCGCAGGCCGCCATCGCAAGCCCCTCTCCGCAACGACCTGCCGGTTTCCCTTCGGCGAGGGGGTGCGCGGCGCGCGTCGGCGGGCCTGGGGACGGCCCGGGGGCCGGGGGTCAGCGGATGGCGAAGCCGTCGTAGCCGCCGCGGGGTGTGTCCCAGATCTCGGTGACGCCCTCCACGCGCCCGGGCGTGTCGCCGCCGCGGAGCCAGTCGAGCAGGCCTTCGCAGCCCGGGCGGGAGCCCTCCGCGACCACCTGGACGCGGCCGTCGGCCAAATTGAGAGCAAAACCACTCAGGCCGCCGATCTCGAGCGCCTTGGCCCGCGTGAACCAGCGAAAACCCACGCCCTGCACGTGTCCACGCACCCAGGCGACCAGTCGTACATCCTCGCTCATGGGTGCAACCTAACCGGCCAATGTCTCTCGGGACACTTCCTCCCCAGGCGTCATGAGGTACTGTCCCGGCCCAATGCATCTCATATGAAACTCACCCGATCGGGTGGGGTTGGTCGGCTGCCGGGGGCTGGGGGACCCCCATGATCCGCTGGGCGGGCCGGCCGAGAGGACCAGGAAGGCCAGGACATGGGACGCCACCGACGCTCCGCCGCCGGCCGCGCCGCCAAGGGCCGCGCCACGGGGGCCACGCAGCCGGAGGGCTCCTACGCGGGGCACCGCGGCCCGGGGGCCCCGGCCGGGGGCGACACCGCCCCCATGGGCATCGCGCCCTATCTGAATCCCGAGGCGTACGCGGAGGCCGTGGCCAAGAGCCAGGCGTATCTGTTCGCCACGGACGACGCCTCTTCCGGGGGCGGCTCGGGGACGGGCTTCGCCCCGGACGCGGGTTCTTCCCGCGGGGGTGGGCGACGGCGGCGCAGGCGAGCCGTGACACCGGCGCGCACCGGTCTGCTGGGCGTCGCGGGCGCGGTGGCCATCGGTACGGTCGCGGTCGCCTCCGGCGTGGTGCCGGGGCTGCACGACTACCGGCTCGGCGGCAGCGCGGGCGGGGACGGCGGGGTGCGGGCCGCTCAGGCGCCGACGAACTCGCCCAGCGAGCAGGGCGGCACCTCCGGCAGCGCGGACAGCGGTGACGGAAGCGGCCCGGTCACGCCCCGGGCCCCCGGCCGTTCCACGTCGGCACCGGCGTCCGCGTCGGCCTCCGCCTCCGCTTCCGCGTCGGCCTCCGCTGCACCCTCGCCGTCGGCGTCCGCGTCCACGGCGTCGCCGTCGGCCACGCCCACACCGTCGAGGACCGCGCCGAAGAAGCCGTCGGCCGCGCCGCACACCACCGCCCCCTCGCGCAAGGCGACCCCCACGAAGGCTCCGGAGCCGACCGGCGCGCCGCCGGTCACGGTCTCCGCGCAGACGCAGGCCGAGGCGGAGGTCCTGCGGTTGGTCAACGAGGAGCGGGCGAAGGCCGGCGTGGCCCCGCTGGCGGCGAACAGCGCGCTGACGGGTCTGGCCGAGGGCTTCAGCGACGACATGGCCGCGCGCGGCTTCTTCGACCACACCGACCCCGACGGGCACACGCCCTGGGACCGTGCCGCGAAGGCCGGCATCACGGACCTGGGCGGCGAGAACATAGCCCGCGGCCAGGCCGATCCGGCGGCGGTGGTGGCGGCCTGGATGGACAGCCCGGGCCACCGCGCGAACATCCTCAACCCGTCCTTCAAGACCCTCGGCGTCGGTGTGCACTTCGGCGCGGGCGGCCCTTGGTGGACGCAGGACTTCGGGTTCTGAACAGCGCCCGGACCGGTTGAAGGGGGCCGGGCCCCGGACCGATGAGCCGGCCGCCGAGGGGGCGGCGGCCTGAGCCGGGAGCGGCGCGAGGACGACGCCGGCTGCCGGCGCGGCGTGCGCCGGGCCCGGGCGGCGACGGCGCTGGGCCACGGATGTGCGGCGGGTGTGGTCCTGCTCGTGGGGCTGACCGCCGCCGCCGCGGTCGCGTCCCGGGCCCTGGCCTTGGCGCTCCCCCGGTGGCTCCGGGCCGGTCAGGCCGCCGCCAGGCCCCGCAGGAAGACGCGGGCCGTGTCCGTCACGCGGCGGCCCAGGTGTTCGGCCGTGGCGAGGTCGGCCTTGTGGACGCCCTCGGGGCCCTCGTCGACGTTGGTCTGGGCGGCCGCGCCGGAGAAGAAGCCGAGGCGGTTGAGGTCCGTCTCGGCGGCGGTGCTGCTGTTCCAGCCGGGCAGCAGGCCCAGGTTGACCCAGTGCATGCCGAGCTGTGCGGCGAGGATCTGGAAGAACTGCAGGGTGTGCAGCTTGTCGCCGCTCTTGGAGCCGGAGTTGGTGAAGCCCGCCGCCAGCTTGTCCGCCCACGCCTGGGTGGCCCAGCGCTTGGAGGTGGCCTCGGCGAAGACGTGGAAGGCGCCGGACGCGGTGCCCATGTAGGTCGGCGAGCCGAAGACGATCGCGTCGGCGCGGTCCAGCAGCTCCCACTGCTCGTCGGTGATCTCGTCGACCTTGATCAGGTGAACCTCGGCGCCGGCGTCCTCGGCGCCCGCGCGCACGGCCTCGGCAAGGACGGCGGTGTGGCCGAAACCGGAGTGGTAGGCGATCGCGACAACGGGGGTGGTCATGCGTACTCCTCGAAAAGTCAGCTCGGAAGCGATGACCAAAGGAAAGCACTAACTTTTGGTTAGTGCAACCCGACGGAAAGCGCTGCGCTGGAGTACGCTCAAGACATGACCGGTACCGACCTGCGCACGCCCGACCAGGACCTGCCGTACAACGTGTTCGCCAAGGCGTGCCCGTCACGGGGCACGCTGGAGCACGTCACGGGACGCTGGGGCGCGCTCACGCTCGGCGCGCTGCACGAAGGCTCACTGCGCTTCAACGAGCTGCGCCGCCGCGTGGACGGGGTGAGCGAGAAGATGCTGTCCCAGACGCTGCACGCGCTGGAACGCGACGGACTGGTGCACCGCGAGGCCCAGCCCACGAATCCGCCGCGCGTGGACTACGAGTTGACGCCGCTGGGCCACCAGGTCGCCGAGCGGCTGCTGAGCCTCATCCACTTCGTCGAGGGCAGCATGGACGACGTCCTGGCCGCCCGCGAACGGTACGACGGGGCCCGCGCTACGGCGTGACGCGCGGCGCCCGCTGGCACTTGGGGCAGAAGTAGCTGGAGCGGTTCATCCACGGGCGGCGCCGCATCGGCGTGCCGCACCGCTTGCACGGCAGGCCCTCCCGGCCGTACGCGTCCAGCGACCGGTCGAAGTAGCCCGACTCGCCGTTGACGTTGACGTACAGGCTGTCGAAGCTGGTGCCGCCGACGGCGAGGGCCTCGTTCATCACCTCGCGGATGTGGCCAAGGAGTTCGTCGGTGCGCGGCCGGGTGAAGCCGGCCGTGGGACGCTCGTAGTGGACACGCGAGCGCCACAGCGCCTCGTCGGCGTAGATGTTGCCGACCCCGCTGATCAGCGACTGGTCGAGCAGGGCCCGCTTGATCGTGGTCCGCTTGCGGCGCAGCGCCCGGTGGAAGCCCTCGTCGTCGAAGAGGGGGTCGAGCGGGTCGCGGGCGATGTGCCCGATGACGTCCGGCAGCCCGTCGTCGGTCGTGTCGTGCAGCGACAGCCCGCCGAAGGTGCGCTGGTCGACGAAGCGCAGCTCGGTGCCCTGCACGTCGGTGAAGCGGATGCGGATGCGCAGGTGCTTCTCGTCAGGCGCGGCGTGCGGCTGGACCAGGAGCTGGCCGCTCATCCCGAGGTGCGCGAGGATCGCCTGCCCGGTGTCCTCCAGCGGCAGCCACAGGTACTTGCCGCGCCGGCTGGGCACGCCGATGCGGTGTCCTGTGAGCCGGTGCGCGAAGTCGTCGGCGCCGGCCGGGTGGCGGCGCACGGCACGCGGGTGCAGCACCTCGGCGTCGGCGACGGTGCGATGGGCGACCCACCGCTCCAGACCACGCCGTACGACCTCGACCTCGGGCAACTCGGGCACAACGCTCCTCAGGAAGACGATGGTGGGAAGGGTAACGCGGCCATCAGAGGGACCCCGGCCCGGCCGTCCTGCCGTCGGCGGTGAGGCCGCGTCTGAGGAGTGCGGCGGCCTCGTCACCCCTGCCGCGCTCCTTCAGCAACTCGCGCAGCTCCTGGTCGGCTCCGCGATCGCCGCGATCGACACAGGCCCGCAGTGCGTCCTCCCGGTCGTACTTCCTGAGCAGCTTCGCCAACGCGTAGGTGTAGTAGGAGTCCCCGGAATCCGCCAGCTCCTCCAGCAGCGACACCGCCTGATCGACCGCTCCGCACCCCTCCAGGCACTCAAGGATCTCCCGATGCCGCCACGAGAGCCGGCCGTGTGCTCTGGCGGTGGTGACCGCTTCCTCACACCGGCCTTCGGCCAGCAGGTGCCGGACGACGCCGTCTGCGGCGTACTCGTCGCCCTTCGCCGCGCGTTCACGCAGGTCCTCGATGCTCCCGGTGAGCTCCCGCAGCCTGGCGAGGCTGGACGCCGCGTAGAGCTCGCCGTCGTCGGCGTACGGAATCAGTACGGCCATGGCCTGCTCGGTCCGGCCGCGTTCGTGCAGCATCCAGGCCGCCTTCACGGCACAGCGGCCGTCACCGTCCTCCGCGCGGTCCAGCAGTTCGCCGAGGTGGCCTCCTTCGGCCAGGAAGGTGGCCAGGAGGTCATCCAGGTCCGCATGCCCCTGTCCGGCCAGCTCCCGGAGGACGGCCAGGGCCTCCTGCTTCTCGCCCCGTCCGTGCAGGAGGTCGGCGAGGTGGTGGGCGGCCCAGAAGTACCCCTCGGCGGTGAGTTCGCGCAGCCGCTCCTCGCGGCCGGTGAGCTTGAGAACCTCGGTGTAGAACATCAGCAGGTCGTTGTCCGGCTCGTCGTCCCGGCGGAACACCATGTCAAGGATCTCGACCGTACGTTCGTCCTCGCCTGCGTCGTGCAGCAGCTCGGCCATCCGG
This sequence comes from Streptomyces sp. NPDC028635, assembly GCF_040637635.1. Lineage (NCBI taxonomy): Bacteria > Bacillati > Actinomycetota > Actinomycetes > Kitasatosporales > Streptomycetaceae > Streptomyces > Streptomyces sp. NPDC028635. Next base: position 96,602 of record NZ_JBEZWX010000008.1, read on the forward strand.
CACCAGGCTCCGGTGTCGTCCGGGTCCATGTGCTCGGACAGCACCTGCACGGCCCAGCGCGGATCGCCGTACTCGATGATGTGGCTGACGGCGTACTCGTTGCCCGCGTCCGCCAGGGCGGCGATCTCCTCGAAGTCCCAGCCGGCCAGGAGCACCCGGTAGAGGCCGGCCCGCGGGTCGCCGGACCCGGACAACCGGTCGGCCATGTCCTGCGCGGCCTCTTCCTGGCCCATTCGCCGGTACAGCTCGCCCAGGTCGTGCATCGCCGAGACCGAACCCGCATCCGCCGCCTTGCGCAGCAACGGCACGGCTGCGGTGAAGCGAAGGCGCGCGACCGCGGCGGTCCCGATCCTGGCCACGTCGGCGGTGTCCGTCAGATGCCCGGCGCACGCCTCCCAGAGCGCCTCGGGCGGCGGAACCGTGCCCCGGACCCTGCGGATGTGCTGGACCAGGTAGTCGGCCACCCGGTAGCCATCGGGCCGGCCCATGACCCGGCCGGCGCTGACGGGGACGAGAGCCGCTGTCGCCCCCAGCAGAGGCCGGGTGACGTACGCCAAAGCGGCCTCGAACCAGTCCTGCGGAGCGCCTGCCCGTTCAGCGGGGCCGCAGTAGCCGGGCGCGGCAGAACGCAGCAGGTCCACCGGGATCGGAGACCGGGCTCCGAGCAGGGTGGCGTCCACGGCGGCGGTCATCAGCGCCCGTTCGTAAGGTCCGGCGTGTTCCCATCGGTGGACGAGCTGCGGCGCCCCGGCGATGACCTGCGTCAGGCCGAAGTCCTCGGACGCGAGAGCGACTCGCAGCCGCTCGTCGGTCGTGGCGCGGGCGGTCGCCCGCTCCCTCTCGGCCGCCGTGAAGACCGTGCCCACATGAACGATCTCCGCGAGTTTGAGGACGTCACGCTCGGCGCGATAGCGGTCCTCCTCCTGCATCGAGGTGTGGGGCGCGCTCCACGCGTCGTAGTAGTGGGGCCACAGAGTGCCGACGATCAGCACCTCGGGAGCCAGCAGCGCGCGGACCGTCGCCGAGGTCAGTCCCCGGTCGCCGGCCAGGTGGTTCTGCAGCTCGTCGAGCCACACCACCGTCTTCCGCCGGGCGGCGAGGCGCCGCAGCTGACCGGCGTCCGTCGGTTGCAGCAGCCCCCAGTCGGGCACCGTGTCGTGGATCGCCTCGTACAGCGACCGGGTCTTTCCCACCGATGAGCCGCCCACGAGCAGGATGAAGCCGCCGTGTTCGACGGCCGCCGCGATGAGCGGGCGCAGTCCGTCGCCGCCCCGGGTGTCGAAGTCGCGCGGGACATAGGCCGGCAGGGCGGGACTGTCGCTGCCAGGTACCCGGATGGGCCGGTGCACGCCCAGCAGCAGCGGATCGGCGTCCCTTACCCGTAAGAGGGACGGCTCGGGCGGCGTCGCGCTGTCGGCCCCTCCGGTATGCACGGTGACCGAGCCATGGATCTGCCCGAACTGAAAACTGTCCCGGCCGATGGCCGAGTTCCCCACCCTGTTTCCGTCTGCCGGTGCCACCCTGTGCCCCCGGGTCAGCCGCGGGCGGGAGAACCGATGTGGACGTCGCCGCCGACGGACCCGATCTGGATACTGTCACCGCCGATCACGCTGCCGACGACGACCGGCGACCCGTCACCGGCGTGGACCGTTCCGGGTGCCCGGCCGAGCAGCGCACGGACGTCCGCCGCGAGCTCCTCGTCGGCGAGGAGAGCCTTGCGGATGGCCCTGCGCAGAGCGGCAGCCGTGTCCGGGTCGTGCGGTTCTTCCACGACATCGGCCAGCGCCTCGGGTAGCGCCTCGTCCTCCGCGCGAACACCGAAGATCCGCTGCGCAAGACGCCGCCCCAGCGCGACGGTAGCGGTGGCCGCCTCCTCCTGTGTGCGAGCCAGCACCGCGACTCCGTACGCCCCGACGGCCGCAGTGACATAGGGAGCGATTTCCCCGGCCACCTGCGCCATGTCCCCCGACATTCTCGAGTCCCTCCCCCGGTAGGGCCTGGCATATGGACCGAGCGCCCGGCCCTCCAGGAGGGTACGGGCGCTCGGGTGTGCTGTGCTGCGGTCAGGCGGAGGCCGACGCCTCGTCGGCGGTTTCGGTGGCCTTCGCCGCCTCGGCCGCCTTGGCGCGCTCGTCCGCTGCGGCGCGGATGGCGCGCCACGCGGACTCGGCGGCCTGTTGCTCCGCCTCCTTCTTGCTGCGGCCGGTGCCGGTGCCGTACGAGACGCCTCCGACGCGGGCGGCAGCAGTGAAGGTCTTCTCGTGATCGGGGCCGGTCTCCGTGACCAGGTACTCGGGCACACCGAGCCCCTCGGTCGCGGTCAGCTCCTGGAGGGATGTCTTCCAGTCCAGGCCTGCGCCCAGGTTGGAGGACTTCTCGATCAGCGGGTCGAACAGGCGGTGCACCAGTTCGGAGGCCGCGTCGAGGCCCTGGTCGAGATAGACCGCGCCGATCACCGCTTCCAGGGTGTCGGCGAGGATGGATGCCTTGTCCCGGCCGCCCGTGCCCTCTTCACCGCGGCCGAGCCGGATGAAGGAGCCCAGGTCGAGGCCGCGTCCGACCTCCGCCAGCGCACGCGAGTTGACCACCGCGGCCCGCAACTTGGCCAGCTGGCCTTCGGGCAGGTCGGGGTGGGTGCGGTACAGCGTGTCGGTGACGACGAGACCGAGTACGGAGTCCCCGAGGAACTCCAGACGCTCGTTCGTCGGCAGACCGCCGTTCTCGTACGCGTAGGAGCGGTGCGTCAGCGCTCGCACCAGAAGGGCGGACTCGAGCTGGTAGCCGAGCCGCCCTTCCAGAAGCGTGTGGGACGAGGCCTGGTTGTCCGCCGACTGCTTCTTGGGCGTGGACACAGTGCCTCTCACCAGCCGCTCAGACCTCGAGGACCTGGCGCTTGTTGTAGGTGCCGCACGACGGGCACGCGATGTGCTGCTGCTTGGGCTCGTGGCAGCGCTCGCACGCGACCAGGGTGGGGACCGCAGCCTTCCACTGCGACCGGCGGTGGCGCGTGTTGCTGCGCGACATCTTCCGCTTCGGAACAGCCACGGCTACTTCTCCTGCTTCTCGTCGACGCCCGCTTCGGCGCCGCTCGTGTCGTCCTTGTCGCCGTCCCGAAGTGAGCCGGCGAGTCCCTGCAAAGCCGCCCAACGGATGTCGACGGCGTCGTGGTGGTGGTCCGGGTCGTCCGCGAGCCGCGCCCCGCACTCGGGGCACAGGCCGGGGCAGTCTTCCTGGCACACCGGCTGCATCGGCAGTGCGAGCACCACCGCATCACGCAGCACAGATTCGAGGTCGAAGAGTCCGTCCTCGAGGAAGAGCCTGTCCTCGTCGTCCTCGGCGTCGTCGCCCGGTTCCGTGTGCTGGACACGGCCCCGGTCGTCGGCGTCAGGGTACGAGAACATCTCCTGGAAGTCCGCTTCGACGTCGAGCTGAAGCGGCTCCAGACACCTTACGCACTCCCCCTTCGCCGTGGCACGGGCGGTGCCTGTGACAAGCACCCCTTCCATGACCGACTCCAGGCGGAGTTCGAGCTCCAGCGGGGCGCCTTCCGGCACTCCGATGACTCCCACCAGACCGAAGTCCCGGGGAGTGGGGACCGTGCGAGTCAGGCGCTGCAGCGCACCTGGCCGCCGGCCCAGCTCGTGCGTGTCGAACACGAGAGGGTTGCGGTGGTCGAGGCGGGCGTTGTGAGCCATTCCTGCTTTCGGTCTTCCAGCTCAGGGGGACGCCACCGCGGAAAGCTCCGGGCAGCGCTGATCGCGGACGTACTCGCGACCGAAGAGCCAGGATACTGGACCTTTCGCTCTCGGCCCAATCCGGGCCGGACGCTACAGGCCGCGGCCCTGCTCGTAGGCCCTGAGCTGCTCGGCGCTGATCATGCCGGTGTCGAAGAGGCTGGTCTCGTCGAGGGCGTACGACTGCTGCGGGCCGCCGTCCTGGAGCTGCTGGGGCTGCTGCGGGTGCGCGGCCTGCTGCGGGTCGTAGACGGGCTGCTGCCCGGTGTCGTAGCCGCCGTAGCCGTAGGGGTCCGCCTGCTGGTAGCCGTAGGCGTCCTGCTGGGCGTAACCCTGCTCCTGCTCGGCGTACTGCTGCGGGTAGCCGGCGTAGGGGTCGCTCTGCTGCGCGTACGCCGCGTACTGGGGCTGCTGCTGCGGCTGGGGAGGCTGGTGCGCCGGCTGGGCGGCACCGTGCTGCGCCGGGGTGTCCTGCTCGGCGAGGGCCACGAGGTCGGCGAGGTAGTCGGCGTCGCTGGAGTGCTGGACGGTGGCGCCGTCGCCCGCGAGGGCCCCGAGGTCGTCGGTGGCGATCCGGCCGTGCAGCTTCTGCCGGCCGCGGCCGACCGCCTCCAGGGTCTTGGCCAGGACCGCCTCGAAGGCGCCGAGCTTGGCGTCGACGTAGGCGTCGGCGTCGCGGCGCAGGGTCTCGGGGTCGTGGCTGCGCTGCGGGGCGTCCTCGTCCTCGTAGCCGTCCGCGTCGAGGCCGGGGCCGGTGCCGAGCAGCTTCTCGCGGCCGCGGCCGACCGAGCCGAGGGTCTTGGTGAGGACGACCTCGAAGTTGGCGAGCTTGGAGTCGACGTAGTCGTCGGCCTCGGCGCGGATCTCCTCGGCCTCCTGGCGGGCCTCGGCGAGGATCCGGTCGGCCTCGGCCTGCGAGCGGCGGGCGACCTCGGTGTCGGAGATCAGCGAGCCGCGCTCGGCGTGGGCGCCGGCGATGATCCGCTCGGCCTCCTGACGCGCCTGCTCGACCATCTGCTCCCGGTCGCCGATCAGCTCCTGGGCCTGGGCGAGGGAGTCGGGCAGGGCCGCGCGCAGTTCCTCCAGCATCGACAGCAGGTCGGCGCGGTTGACCACGCACGAGGCCGACATGGGCATCGACCGGGCACCGGAGACCGCCGAGACGATCTCGTCGAGCTTTTTCTGCACGTCCACCGTGTGCTCGCCACTCTCTACGGATGTGATGGAGACGGACGGGACGACTGTAGCCCGTTCAGCCTTGGCGCAGCCGCGTGTTGAGCGCCTCGAGCACGGGGGCCGGAACGAGGTGGGAGACGTCGCCGCCCCACTGCGCGACCTCCTTGACCAAGGAGGACGACAGGAAGCTGTAGGTGGGGTTGGTGGGCACGAAGAGGGTCTCGACACCGGAGAGGCCGTTGTTCATCTGGGCCATCTGCAGCTCGTAGTCGAAGTCGCTGACCGCGCGCAGGCCCTTGACGATGGCGGGGATGTCGCGCTGCTTGCAGAAGTCGACGAGGAGGCCGTGGAAGGCCTCGACGCGGACGTTGCCGTACTCGGCGGTGACGGTGCGGATCAGCTCGATCCGCTCCTCGATCTCGAACAGTCCCTTCTTGGACTGGTTGATCATCACCGCGACGTACACCTCGTCGTACAGACGGGAGGCGCGGGCGATGATGTCGAGATGTCCGTTGGTGATCGGGTCGAACGACCCGGGACAGACGGCGCGGCGCACTTGTGATCCCTCGCTCTCCGGTCCGGTCATCGTGCGTCTTCGCACGTAGAGGCGGCGCGACCGTACCAAAACGTTCCCTCGCCGTAGCGCCGGGCCCGGAGGGGTTCGAAACCGTCCGGCCACCGGAACTCCCCGCCCCTGGTGCTGCGCTCCACGGTGACGAGCGCTTGCTCAGCGAGCCAGCTTTCCGAGCGGAGTGTGAGCAGGATCTCCCGAAGATCGTCGTCGGTGACGGCGTAGGGAGGGTCGAGAAAGACCAGGTCGTACGGCTCCTGCGGGGGCGCGGTACGGATGATCTGTTCCGCTTTGCCGTGTCTGACCTCGGCGCCGGGCAGGCCCAGGTTCTTCACGTTCTCGCGGACGGTCCTCGCCGCGCGGGCGTCGGCCTCCACGAGGAGGGTGTGGCCCGCACCCCGGGACAGGGCCTCCAGTCCCACGGCGCCGGAGCCCGCGTAGAGGTCGAGGACCCGTTCGCCGTCGAGGGGGCCGCCGAGGAGGGACTGCCAGGTGGAGAAGAGGCCCTCGCGTGCGCGGTCGGAGGTGGGGCGGGTACCGGTGCCTGGGGGGACGGCCAGGCGACGGCCACCGGCTGCGCCGGCGATCACGCGGGTCATCTCGGGTCCTTGTCGCTGATGTACGCAGAAGGTGACTGGTCCCAGTCTGTCAGCCCTTCTCGAGGTACTGCTCCCTCTCGTCGTCGAGCAAGGCGTCCAGTGCGGTGCGCAGGCCCGGCAGCGACGTGAGCTCGGGGTCCGCCGCGACGATCCTCGCCGCTTCCTCCCTCGCCTCCGCGATGATCTCCTCGTCCTCGATGACCGCGAGGACGCGCAGGGAGGAGCGGGCGCCGGACTGGGCCTGGCCGAGGACGTCGCCCTCGCGGCGCTGTTCGAGGTCGATCCGGGACAGTTCGAAGCCGTCGAGTGTGGCGGCGACCGCGTTCAGCCGCTGGCGGGCCGGGCTCGCCTCGGGCATCTCGGTGACCAGCAGGCACAGCCCGGGGGCGGCGCCGCGGCCGACCCGGCCGCGCAGCTGGTGCAGCTGGGAGACGCCGAAGCGGTCGGCGTCCATGATCACCATCGCGGTGGCGTTGGGGACGTTGACGCCGACCTCGATGACGGTGGTGGCGACCAGGACGTCCGTCTCGCCGGCGGCGAAGCGGCGCATGACGGCGTCCTTGTCGTCGGGGTGCATCCGGCCGTGCAGCACCTCGACCCGCAGGCCGTTCAGCGGTCCGCGGGCGAGCTGTTCGGCGACGTCGAGGACGGCGAGCGGCGGGCGCTTCTCGGCATCGTCCTCGGCGGACTTCCCGGCCTTCTTCGCATCCGCCGCGGCCGCCTCGTCGGCGGAGTCGCCGATCCGGGGGCAGACGACGTACGCCTGGTGGCCGTTCGCCACCTCCTCGCGCACCCGCTCCCAGGCGCGGGCCAGGAAGTGCGGTTTGTCGGCGGCGGGGACGACATGACTGGCGATGGGTGAGCGGCCGGCCGGGAGCTGGTCCAGGACGGAGGTCTCCAGGTCGCCGAAGACCGTCATGGCCACCGTGCGCGGGATGGGGGTGGCGGTCATGACGAGGAGGTGCGGGGGCTGTTTGCCCTTGCCGCGCAGGGCGTCGCGCTGCTCGACGCCGAAGCGGTGCTGTTCGTCCACGACGACCAGGCCGAGGTCGTGGAACTGCACCTTGTCCTCGATCAGCGCGTGCGTGCCGATGACGAGGCCGGCCTCACCGGTGGCGAGGTCGAGGAGCGCCTGGCGGCGGGCGGCGGCGCCCATGGAGCCGGTGAGCAGGACGACCTTGGTGGCGTGCTCGGCGCCGCCCAGCATGCCGCCCTCGGCCAGCTCGCCCATCATCTCGGTGACGGACCGGTGGTGCTGCTGGGCGAGGACCTCGGTGGGCGCGAGCAGGGCGGCCTGCCCGCCGGCGTCGACGACGGCGAGCATGGCGCGCAGGGCGACCATCGTCTTTCCCGATCCGACCTCGCCCTGGAGGAGGCGGTGCATCGGGTGTTCCGTGGCCAGGTCGTCGAAGATCTCCTGGGAGACCTTCTGCTGGCCCTCGGTGAGGGTGAAGGGCAGACGGGCGTCGAAGGCGGCGAGGATGCCGTCCGGCTCGGGGCGGCGGGCCACCGCGGGGAGCTGGGCGTCGGCGTGGCGGCGGCGGGCGAGGGCGACCTGGAGGACGAAGGCCTCGTCCCACTTCAGGCGGGCGCGGGCGTCGGCGATGTCGGCCTTGGTGTGCGGGCGGTGGATCTTGAGCAGGGCCTCGGGCAGGGAGACCAGGCCGCGGCCCTCGCGCAGGCTCTCGGGGAGCGGGTCGACGGCCTCCTGGGCGCTGGGCAGGACCGTCTGGACCGCCTTGCCGATCTTCCAGGACTCCAGTTTCGCGGTGGCCGGGTAGAGGGGGATGAGCGCACCGGCCCATGTCTCGACGCTCTCCTCGCCGTCGCCGCGCAGCAACTCGTACGCGGGGTGGGCGAGTTGGAGGCGGCGGTTGAAGACGGAGACCTTGCCGGCGAACATCGCGCGGGTGCCCGGCAGCAGTTCCTTGTGCGGCTTGTGCACGCCGGCGCCGAAGAAGACCAGCTGGAGCCTGCCGCTGCCGTCGGTGATGGTCACCTCCAGCCGCTGACCCTTGCCGCGCGGGGCCCGGGAGGAGGCGAAGGTGTGCAGGCGGGCGTCGGCGACCTGGGCGACCACCGTGACGTGCTCGTCCATGGGGAGGTCGGCGAGGTGGGTGAGCTGGCCCCGCTCCTCGTATCTGCGCGGGTAGTGGTGGAGGAGGTCGCCGACGGTGTGCAGGCCGAGATGCTCGGCCATCACCTTCGCGGTGGCGGGGCCGAGCACCTTCTTCAGAGGTTCTTGCAGTGCGGGCACGAGATCCATTGCACACCACGGCACTGACAATGCCGAAGACGTGCGGTGAGCGCTCGCCGCGACGGGCGGCGGCAGGGGCCGTTCACAGCTCGGGGACGTCTTCGGAAATCCCTGGTCAGGACGTTCGTTCGAGCCGTAGGATGACGCGCTCCGGCCATCCCCCGCGGATCCCCGCCCCACCGGGACCGCCCGACCCCGCGCCCTCGGACCCTCCCCCACCCGTGGCGCCGTGACGATGGACTCGCAGACCTCACAGTCATCCCAGGCATCCCAGTCACCTCAGACACCTCAGACACCTCATTCGTTCCAGGTCGACCTGCGTGGTCTCGTCGACCTGCTCTCCCATCACCTCTACTCCAGCCCGAAGGTCTACCTGCGCGAGCTGCTGCAGAACGCCGTCGACGCGATCACCGCGCGCCGCGCCGGGGAGCCCGGCGCCCCCGCCCGCGTGCGGCTGTACGCCGAGGACGGCGCGCTGCGCGTGGAGGACTCCGGGATCGGGCTCACCGAGGCGGACGTGCACTCCCTGCTGGCCACCATCGGGCGCAGTTCCAAGCGGTCGGACGGGTTGCGCGAGGCGCGCTCGGACTTCCTCGGGCAGTTCGGCATCGGGCTGCTGGCCTGTTTCGTGGTGGCCGAGCGGATCCGGGTGGTCAGCCGCAGCGCCCGTACGCCCGACGCGCCGCCGGTGGAGTGGACGGCGCGCGACGACGGCTCGTACACCGTGCGGACGTTGCCGGTGACGGACCGGCCCGAGCCGGGTACCACCGTGTACCTCACCGCGCGTCCCGGGGCGGCCGAGTGGCTCACGCCCGAGCGGGTGCTGACGCTGGCCCGGGACTTCGGCTCGCTGCTGCCGTACGACGTGCGGGTCGGCGAGGAGGCGGTCACCGACCTGCCCGCGCCCTGGGACCGCTCGTATCCGAGTCCCGCGGCGCGCCGGGTGGCGCTGGCCCGGCACTGCCACGCGCTGTTCGGGTTCACCCCGCTGGACTCCATCGACCTGGACGTGCCGGTGGCCGGCGTCCGCGGGGTGGCGTACGTGCTGCCCCAGGCGGTGAGCCCGGCGCAGCGGGCGGGGCACCGCGTGCACCTGAAGGGCATGCTGCTGACCGAGCGGGCCGAACAGCTGCTGCCCGACTGGGCGTTCTTCGTGCGCTGCGTGCTGGACACCGACAGCCTGCGGCCCACCGCCTCACGCGAGTCGCTGTACGAGGACGAGACGCTGGCGGCCGTCAGGGAGGCGCTCGGGGAGCGGATCCGGTCCTGGCTGACGTCGCTCGCGGCCGGTGACCCGGAGCGGCTCGCGGCCTTCCTGTCGGTGCACCACCTGGGGGTGAAGTCGCTCGCGCGGCACGACGCGGAGATGCTGCGCACGATGCTGCCGTGGCTGCCGTTCGAGACGACGGACGGGCGGCTGTCGCTGGAGGAGTTCGCGCAGCGGCACCCGGTGGTGCACTTCACGCGGACGGTCGAGGAGTACCGGCAGGTGGCGCCGATCGCCTCCGCGCAGGGCGTCGGCGTCGTCAACGGCGGCTACACGTACGACAGCGAGCTGGTCGAGGCGCTGCCGAAGGTGCGGCCCGGCACGGTGGTCGCCGAACTGGACGCGGACACCGTCACCGCGCACCTGGACGGGGTCGACGCGGACGTGGAGCTGGCGCTGGCGGGCTTCCTGGCGGCCGCGCGGGCCAAGCTGGACCCGCTGGGATGTGATGTGGTGCTGCGGGCCTTCCACCCGCTGTCGGTGCCCGCACTGCACCTGGACGACCGGGCGGCCCGGCACGAGCAGGCGCGCGCCGAGGCGCAGGAACAGGCGGACGACCTGTGGGCGGGCATCCTCGGTTCGCTGCGCGGCAGCGCGCCACGCGCGCGTCTGGTGCTGAACCACCTCAATCCGCTGGTCCGCCGGATCAGCGCACTCGGCGATCCGGAGCTGATCGGCACCGCGACGGAGTCGCTGTACGGGCAGGCGCTGCTGATGGCGCAGCGGCCGCTGCGGCCCGCCGACTCGGCACTGCTGAACCGCGCCTTCATCGGGCTGCTGGAATGGGCGACGCACGGGGAGGGCGAGCAGCGGTGAACGAGATCACGGACTTCGACGCGCTGCGCCGGGCGATGGCGCAGAACTCCGAGGAGCCGGAGGGCCCGGCGCGCAACGCGCGGGCGGAGCAGCTGCTCGCCGAGGCGGAGAAGCTGGACATCCCGCTCGCCGTGATCGAGGCGCTCGGGCACCAGCTGAAGGTCTACAACTACAGCTCCGAGAAGGCGAAGATGTTCGTCCCGTTCGCGCGGCTGCTGCGCATGTGGGACGAACGGCCGGAGGACTTCGACGCGTACGAGGCGCACTCCCTGCACTGGGTGTTCAAGTGGATGTCGTCCGGCATGCTCGACCAGCCGCACATCCCGCTGGAGTCCGTGGAGAAGTGGCTCGGCGAGATGGAGCACCGCTATCGGCTCGCCGGGTACTCCGAACGGGCGGTGCGCAGCGCGGAGCTGTCCGTCGCCGCCCATGTGGGGGACATCGCGCGGGCCGAGCGTGCCTATGCCGGGTGGCTGGCGGCGGACCGGGACGAGATGGCGGACTGCCACGCCTGCGAACTGCACCTGCAGGGCTGGTGGCACACCGAGCGGGGCCGGGACGCGGAGGCGGTCGAGGCGTGGCGGCCGGTCCTGGAGGGCGAGTTCAGCTGCGCGCACGAGCCGCACACGGTGCTCGCCTCGTCGCTGCTGCCGCTGCTGCGGCTGGGCCGCCCGGACGAGGCTCGCGCCCACCATCTGCGGGGCTTGCGGCTGGTGCGGGCCATGGAGAGCATGCGGGGCGCGTTCGCGGACCACGTGGAGTTCTGCGCGCTCAGCGGCAACGAGGCACGCGCGCTGGAACTGCTGGCCGAGCGGCCGGCGTACTTCACCGACGACGGCCATCCGCGCAGCCGCATGGACTTCCTCGCGGTGGTCGCGCTGCTCATGGACCGCCTGGTGGAGCTGGGCCTGGCCGGGCAGCGGGTGCCGGGGCCGGCGGGCCGGGACTGGACGGCGGGGGAACTCGCGGTCGACGCGCGTGCCGAGGCGCTGGCGCTGGCCGAGCGCTTCGACCGGCGCAACGGCACGACGTACGTGAGCGAGTGGGCACGCGCGCGGATGGCGCGGCGGCCGCTGGTGGACCGGCTGCCGCTGGGCGTGCGGTCGGTGCGGACGGCTCCGCCGGCACCGGTGGCCCCGCCCGTGGCCGAACCCGCCGTGGAACGCGACCTGCCCACGCTGCTCGCCGAGGCGCGGCGGCTGTCGGACACGCTGCGGCCGGACGCCCTGGAGGCGTGGGCGGCGGTGGCGCGGGCCGCGCAGGACGCCGAGCTGACGCCGTACGACCGGGCGGAACTCCTCGACCACGAGGCGATGAGCCGGGGCGAGGAGGGCGCCGAGCTGTTCGAGCGGGCGGCCGAGCTGTACGCGCGGGCGGACGACGAGGGCGAGGCGCTCGCGGCACGCGCGCGTGGGGCGTACGTGCGGGCGCTCGCCGGGGACGTGGACGCGGCGCTCGCGGCGGTCGCGGAACCGTACGACCGGGTGCTCGCCCTGTACGCCGGGGACGGCACCGGGCTGCGGCAGACCGCGTCGGTGCTGATGAGCCGGGCGCGGATCCTGATGCGGCGTGTGCACGAGGCCGAGGGCGCGGTGGACGCAGCGGTCGCCGAGCGGGCCGAGGGGGCCGTACGGGAGGTGCTGGCGCTCGTCGAGGGCCGCACCGGTGACGACGTGCGGCTCGCGGCCCGGCAGGCAGAGGGGCTCGCGATGCTCGGGGAACTGGCCGTGCACGGCGGGGATCCGCGGGCGGCGGCGCAGCTGTTCGCGCGGGCGGCCCGGGAGTTCACCGACGCGGGGGTGCCGTGGTTCGCGGTGGAGTACGAGGCGCGGCTGGCGCAGCTCGCCCATCACCTCGGCGACCCGGCCGAGGCCGAGCGGGCGCTGCGCGCGGCGCTGGAACACGGCGGGGCGCAGCTGGCGCCGGTCGGGCGGGCCCAGCTGCACCTCCAGCTCGCCGAGGTCGTCGGCGCACGCGGTGAGGTCGCCGAGGCCGCCGAGCACGCCGTGGAGGCCGCTCACTGGGCGGACGAGGCCGGCGAGGGGCCGACGCTGGGCGCCTGGGCGCGGCACCAGCTCGGCGGGCTGCTGGTCCGGCAGGGGCGGTGGGCGGAGGCGGCGGAGGTGCTGGAGTCGGCTCTGCCCGACGTGAGCGCCGAGACGCACGGCGACGGGGCGGTGGTGCAGACCATGTGGTGGCTCGGCGACTGCCTGGGCGAGCTGGGCGAGCACCGCGCTGCGGCCGAACGGCGTCTGCAGGCGGCCGGCATCGCCCGGCACTGGCCGGAGCAGGAGGACCACGCCACGCTCGCCCACCTCGCCGCGACGAGCCTGGAGGCGGCGGGGCTGGCCGAGGAGGCCGGGCAGGCGTACGCGCGGGCCGGTGAGCTGTGGCGCGCGGTGGGCGACGTGCACGGTCTGGTCCGTTCGCTGCGCGCCCGCGCGTGGCTGGCGCTGCGGGCCGAGGACGGCCTTCCGGCGGCCCGGGAGCTGATGTCGGCGGCCGCCGAGGAGTGCGCGGCGGCGCTGACGGCGGCGGACGGGGACGAGGAGACGCGGCACCGGGTCACCGCGGAACTGGGGCACACCCACCGTCAGTTCGGCGATCTGCTGGCCCGTTGCGGCCCGGACACGTTCGAGGCCGCGCTGGCCGAGCTGGAGGAGGCGATCACCGTCTTCGCCTCCCTGGGCCCGGACGCGATCCACACCCGCACCGGCGCGGAACTCGCGGCGGGCCGGCTGGCGGCCGAGCTGGGCCGGCCCGACGCGGCACAGGCACGCGCGCGTGCGGTCCTCACGGCGTACGAAACGGCCCCCGAGGACGACGAGACGGCCACGTCCCGCCGGGCGGAGGCGGCCCGACTGGCGCAGACGGCGGGCGAAGGGACGAACTGAACCCCTCTCACCGCCCCCCGCCGTACGGCGACGAGCCCGCTCTCACCGCGTCCCGCGCCCCCGCCGCCCGCGGTGAGCGAGTTCGGACCACGCCGCCGCCCTCGCCGCCCGCGGTGAGCGGGTTCGGACCACCGCCGCCACCGCCGCCGCCCTCGCCGCGCGGCGGCGATCAGGTGCAGACCGCGCGCCGCCGCCGGCGCACTGCGATCAGCGCCGTCCGGCCGCCCCGGCGCCCCCGTGGCACCGCGCACCGCCGTGCGGCGGGGTCACTCCACGCCGATCAGCAGGAGCGCGCCCTGCCGGCCACCCCGGTAGACGACCGTGTCGACGGCCAGGTACGTCTCCCGCACCCGGGTCTCCAGGCGCTCGGCGACGCCGTCGGGGGCCTCGTCGCCGAGGACCAGGGTGACGAGTTCGCCGCCGGCCGCGAGCATGCGGTCCAGGACGGTCTCGGCGGTGGCGGTGACGTCCGCGCCGATCACGGCGACGTCACCGTCGATGAGGCCGAGGACGTCACCGGCCTGGCAGATGCCGGCCGTGGTCCAGGACTCGTGTTCGGCGACGGTGACCTCGGCGTAGCGGGTGGCGCCCGCGGCCGAGGTCATGGAGACGACGTCCTCGTCGAAGCGGCGGTCGGTCTCGTGCACGGCGAGCGCGGCGATCCCCTGGACCGCGGACCGGGTGGGGATGAGCGCCACCCGGATGCCCTCGGTGCGGGCCTGCTCGGCGGCCGCCGCGGCGGTGTGACGCAGCTCCGGGTCGTTGGGCAGCAGCACGACCTCGCGCGCGTGGGCACGCCGTACGGCCTCCACCAGCTCCCCGCTGGCGGGCGGCTCTCCGGGACGGGCGAGCACCGTCGTCGCGCCCGCCTCGGTGTACAGCCCGGCGAGGCCCTCACCCGGGACGACGGCGACGACGGCCCGCTGGGCGCGCTCGCGGGGCGGGCGCTCGCCGCGCGCGGTGTGCGCGTCGTCGGCGCCGAAGTGGGTGATCCGGATCCGGTACGGCCGCCCGGCCTCCACCCCGGCCTCCACGGCGGCGCCGGCGTCGTCGACGTGCACATGGACGTTCCACAGCCCGTCGCCGCCGACCACGACCAGCGAGTCGCCGAGGGCGTCCAGGCGACGGCGCAGCCGGGCGACGGCGTCGTCGTCGGCCTCCAGGAGGTAGATCACCTCGAAGGCCGGGCTGCCCTCGTCGGGAGCGGCTCCCGCGTCGGGGCAGGCGATGAGCGTCTCGGCGGGCACGCGCGCCTGCGAGGCGGTCCGCACGCGCGGGTGGCCGCCGGGATCCGCCGGCGTCTCCCCCGTGAACGTCTCCACCAGGGCCCCCAGCACCGCCACCAGTCCCCGTCCGCCGGCGTCCACGACCCCGGCGTGCTCCAGGGCGGCCAGCTGACCGGGGGTCGCGGCGAGAGCGGCGCGCGCCCCGTCGTACGCGGCCCGCGCGACCGTCCCGCAGTCGCCGCCCGCGTCGCCCGTGCCCTCGGCGGCGTCGGCGGCGGCCGCGGCGACGGTCAGCACCGTGCCCTCGACGGGGTGGGCGACGGCCTGCCGGGCGGAGTCGGCCGCGCAGCGCAGCGCGCGCCGCAGTCCCGGCCCGTCGGTGTGAGAGTCCTCACCCTGGGCGGCGAGGACCTGCGCCATGCCGCGCAGCAGCTGGGCGAGGATGGTCCCGGAGTTCCCGCGCGCCCCGATGAGCGCGCCGTGCGCCATCGCGTGGACGGTGTCGGCGAGCGAGGGCCGCCCGCCGCCGGTCTCGTACCCGGCGAAGACGGCCTCGACCGCGCCGGCCGCCGACTCCAGGGTCAGATACAGGTTGGTGCCGGTGTCCCCGTCGGCCACCGGGTAGACGTTGATCGCGTCGATCTCCTCGCGCGCGCGTCCGAGCGCGTCCAGCGCGAGGGAGCACCACGTGCGCACCGCGAGAGCATCGAAGAATGTCTGCGGCACCTGCGCCACCTGCGCCTCCCTGAGCTGCTGGACGTGGGACGCAGCGTAGACCCCGGCCCGGTGCCCGCCGGAAGAGGGCCGTGGCCGGGCCCCTGGCCCGTCGTGGTAGTTTCGTTGTCCGGACGCAGTCGTTGTATGCTGCTCCGGTTGCCCGATCCCATCGGGCTGTTCCCCTGGCAGCGCCACTCAGATCTCAGATCACTCACCGATCGCAGGATCCGTCCCGGCATGCCGGGATTAACCGTAAGTGCATCTGAAGTCTTTGGAGTGACCCGTGGCTGCCAACTGCGACGTCTGCGGCAAGGGGCCGGGCTTCGGCAACAACATCTCGCACTCGCACCGCCGTACGCCCCGCCGCTGGAACCCGAACATCCAGCGTGTGCGTACCGTGGTCGGCGGGACGCCGAAGCGCGTGAACGCCTGCACCTCGTGCATCAAGGCCGGCAAGGTCTCGCGCTGACGCACAGCTAAAGCGCGCGGCCACTGTCGGTTCGCTGCACAAAGCCGGTCCACCACCAGGTGGGCCGGCTTTTTGCCGTACCCAAGAGGCCACAGGGCCTGCCAGAATCCGCAGAATGCGCTTCGGCATCCTGGGCCCGTTGGAGATCCTCACCGACGACGGAGTTCCCCTCTCCCCCGGAGGCCCCCGCCCCCGCGCCCTGCTCACGCTGCTACTGCTCGACGCCGGCCGCGCGGTCCCCGTGGAACGGCTCCTGGACGGCCTGTACGGCGCGGAGCCGCCCGCCGAGGCCATGAACGCGCTGCAGTCCCAGATCTCCCGGCTGCGCCGGCGCCTGGGCCCGCTCCCC
Organism: Streptomyces sp. NPDC028635; assembly: GCF_040637635.1. Taxonomy (NCBI): domain Bacteria; kingdom Bacillati; phylum Actinomycetota; class Actinomycetes; order Kitasatosporales; family Streptomycetaceae; genus Streptomyces; species Streptomyces sp. NPDC028635. The sequence goes on from NZ_JBEZWX010000008.1 coordinate 112,677, forward strand.
GCCGTCGAGGGCGCCGGGGCCGGCTACCGGATCGCCGTGGACCCCGGCGCCGTCGACGCCCACCGTTTCGCCCGTCTCGCCGCCGAGGGACGCACCGCCCTGGCCGGTGGTGATCATCCGCGGGCGGCGGCCCTGCTGCGGGACGCCCTCGCCCTGTGGCGCGGCCCGGCGCTGCCCGACCTGCCCGACGCGCACGCCGAGCGGACGCGCCTGGAGGAGCTGCGGCTGGCCGTCGTACAGGACCGGATCGAGGCCGATCTCGGGGGTGGCGGTGGCGCGGGGCTGGTGCCGGAGCTGCGGGCACTGGTCGCGGAGCATCCGCTGGGCGAGCGGCTGTACGGGCAGCTGATGCGGGCCCTGCACGCGGGCGGCCGGCCCGCCGAGGCGCTCGCGGTGTTCGATCAGGCGCGCCGCGCGCTCGCCGACGAGCTGGGTGCCGACCCGTCGCCCGAGCTGGCCGCCCTCCACCTGGACCTGCTGCGGGCGCGCCCCGGCGCCCCGTCCGGGCCCCGGCTGCCGGCGCAGCTCACCCGGTTCGTCGGCCGGGAGGCCGAGCTGGCCCGGATCGCGGAGGCGCTCGCCGGCTCGCGGCTGGTGACGCTGACCGGTCCCGGCGGTGTCGGCAAGACCCGGCTCGCCCTGGAGGCGGCCCGCGCCCACCTCGACGAGCGGGCCGAACGGCGCCGGCGGGCGGGTTCCGACGCGCGGCATGAGGGCACGCCGGAGGTCTGCCTGGCGGAGCTGGCGCCGCTGGCGGACGGCGAGCGGATCCCGTACGCCGTGCTGGCCGCGCTCGGGGTGCGGGACGGGTTCCGCGCTCCGGCCACACACGCCATGGACCGGCTGCTGGCCGCGCTGGAGGACCGCGCGGTGCTGCTGGTGCTCGACAACTGCGAGCACCTGATCGACGCCGCCGCGCGGACCGCGGCGCTGGTGCTCGGCGCCTGCCCCGGCGTGCGTGTCCTGGCGACCAGCCGGGAGTCGCTGGCGATCACCGGCGAGGTGCTGGTCCCGGTGGGGCCGCTGCCCGAGGAGCCGGCCGTACGGCTGTTGCTGGACCGGGCGCGGGCCGTGCGCGCGGACGTCGACGCCGACCACGCGCGCGTGCCGGAGATCTGCCGGGCGCTGGACGGGCTGCCGCTGGCGATCGAGCTGGCCGCGGCCCGGCTGCGCACCCTGTCGCCGCAGGAGCTGGCCGAGCGGCTGCACGACCGGTTCCGGCTGCTGGCCCGCGGCGACCGCGCCAAGGCGCCCCGGCACCGCACGCTGCGCGCGGTCGTGGAGTGGAGCTGGGAGCTGCTGGACCGGCGGGAGCGGGAGCTGGCGAGCCGGCTCACGGTGTTCCGCGGCGGCGCCACCCTGGACGCGGTGGCCGCGGTGTGCGCGGTGCCCTGCCCGGAGGACGTCCTGGCGTCCCTGGTGGAGAAGTCGTTCGTGGAGGTGTCGGAGGGGCGCTACCGCATGCTGGAGACGATCCGCGCGTTCGCGGCGGAGGAACTGGCGGGCGGCGCCGGGCACCCGGCCGGCGTGGCAGCGCTCCGGGACGCCCACGCCGTGTACTTCCTTCAGCTGGCCGAGCGGGCGCAGCCGTATCTGCGCGGCGGTGAGCAGCTGTCCTGGCTGGCCCGGCTGGCCGCCGAGCACGAGAACCTGGACGCGGCCCTGCGCCGTCTGACGGGCACCGCCCCCGGCGAGGCGCTGCGCCTGATGGCCGCCCTGACCTGGTTCCGCCGGCTGCGCGGCCTGCACGGTGAACGGGTGCCGCAGGCACGCGCGCTGCTCGCGGCGGTCGGCGGCGAACCACCGGCCGGTCTGGCCGAGGAGTACGCGCTGTGTCTGATGAACGCGGTCTCCGGGCAGGGCGACGACCCGGCCGACCCGGGGCTCGTCGCGCGGGCGGCCTCCGTCATGGCGACGCTCGGGGCGCCGTTGCGGCTGCCGTTCACGGTGGTCCTGTGGTCCCTCACCGGAGGCCCGCAGCTCACGGTCGACGCACAGGTGCGCGTGCAGGTCGGCGACGAGCCGTGGGGCCGGGCCCTGCTGGACCTCGGTCTCGCGTACCAGGCGTGGTTCTCGGGGCGCGCGGACGAGGCGGAGGAGGTCTTCACGCGCGCGTGGGAAGGCTTTCGCGCCACCGGTGACCGCTGGGGCATGGCCAACTGCCTGGACCCGCTCGGCGGCTTCGCCCACGCGCGCGGCGCACCCGCGCGTGCCCTCGCGCTGCTCGACGAGGGTTTGACGCATGTGCGGGAGCTGGACGCGCCCGAGGAGACCGCGGACCTGCTGCACCGGCGCGCGTACGTGCTGCTGGCCCGGGGCGCCCACGAGGAGGCCGCCGCGCACTTCGCCCGCTGCCGCGACCTCGCCCGCGGTGCCGGTGCCGCCGACAAGGTGGCGGGCGCCCTGCGCGGCCTGGGTGACGTGGCCCGCCACGCCGGTGACACGGCCCGCGCGCGCGGGCACTACGAGGACGCTCTGCGGGCGTGCGCGGCCACCTGGTTCAGCGTCGGCGAGACGGTACGCATCCTGATCGGCCTGGGCCGCACGGCCGCCGCCGAGGGGGACGCCGCCGCGGCCCGCGACTGGCTCGCCCAGGCCCGCGCCCAGGCCCTGCCGTCGTCCGACGTGCTGCTGCTGGCGGACGTCGCCGACGCCCTGGCCGGCCTCGCCGCCCGGCCGGAGGAGGCCGCCGAACTCCTGGGCGCCGCCGCGGGCCTGCGGGGCCTGCGCCTGGACGGCGACCCCGACGTCGTGGGCACGGCACAGCGCACGCGTGCGTGCCTGTCGCCCGAGGCGTACGCGCAGGCCTTCGAGCGGGGCCGGCGGCTGCGGTCAGCGGTGGTCAGCGAACGGTAGGCGGGTGGTCAGCGCGGCCCGGGAGGCTCCTCGCATGACCGAGAACCTGAGCCACCTCACCGTCCTGATCTCCGGCGCGAGCGTCGCCGGCCCGGCGCTCGCCCTCAACCTCGCCCGGTACGGCGCGCGGGTCACCGTCGTGGAGAAGGCGCCCGCGCTGCGCGGCGGCGGCTTCGCGGTCGACTTCCGCGGGCACGTGCACCGCCGGGTGCTCACCGCCATGGGCATCTGGGACGACGTGCACGCCCGTCAGACCCGCATGGGCCGGCAGACGGTCGTGGACGCCGACGGCGCCCCGCGCGTCGACCTCCCGGCGGAACTGATGAGCGGGGACGTGGAGATCTTCCGCGGCGACCTGTCCCGGATCATGTACGAGCACACCGAGGACCGCGTGGAGTACGTCTTCGGCGACTCGGTCGCGGCGCTGACGGACACCCCGGACGGGGTCGAGGTCGCGTTCGAACGCGGCGCGCCCCGCCGCTTCGACCTCGTCGTCGGCGCCGACGGCCTGCACTCGAACACCCGCCGCCTGGTCTTCGGCGACGAGTCGCACCACCTGCGCTTCTTCGACCACTACGTGGCCGGCTTCCCCGTGCCCAACCATCTGGGCCTCAACCGCACGGGCCGGCTGTACAGCGAACCGGGCCGCTGCGTCGTCATCGGCAACTACGACGGCGACCCGGAACGGGCGGGTGCCCTGCTGGTGTTCCGGTCCGGACAGCTGGCGTACGACCGCCGGGACGTGGAGGCGCAGAAGCGGATCCTCACCGAGCGGTTCGCGGGGATGGGCTGGGAGACCGCGTCGGTGCTGAAGGCGCTCCAGGAGACCGACGACCTGTACTTCGACGCCATCGCGCAGATCCACGTCGACCGGCTCACGAAGGGCCGGGTGGCGCTCCTCGGGGACGCCGGGTACGGGGCGACGATGGGCGGCATGGGTACGGGCGTGGCCGTCGTCGGCGCGTACGTCCTCGCCGGGGAGCTGGCGCTGGCGGGCGGCGACGTGCGCGTCGCGCTGGCCGAGTACGAGGCGCGCATCCGGGACTTCGCCCGGGGCTGCCAGAAGATCTCCGGCAACGCGGGCCCGTTCTTCGCCCCCGCCACCGAGCGGCGCATCCGCAGCCGGGACCGCATGTACCGGCTGCTGAGCTCCCGGCTGCTGGCGGGCTTCTTCAAACGGCTGACGGAGAAGGCGGCGACGGCGATCGACCTCAGGGAGTACCCCGCGTGAGCGGTCGGCGCGGGGCGCCGCTCAGGCGGTCGCGTCCCGGAAGGCCCAGCCGTGGTCCACGGGCCCGATGCCGCCGCCGAGTGCGAAGCCGGCGGCGATGGCCCCGGTGACGTACTCCTTGGCCGTCGTGACCGCCTCCGGCACCGACCGCCCCTTGGCCAGACCGCACGCGATGGCGGAGGCGAGGGTGCAACCGGTGCCGTGGGTGTGCCGGTTGTCGTGGCGCGGGGCGCGCAGCCAGTGCTCCTCGGCACCGTCCGTCAGCAGGTCCACGGCGTCCCCGGCCAGATGGCCGCCCTTGATCACCACCCAGCGCGGCCCGTACGCCAGGACGGCCGCCGCGGCCCGCCGCAGGTCGTCCTCCGACTCGACGTGTACGCCGGTGAGTTGGGCGACCTCGTCGAGGTTCGGGGTGGCGACGGTGGCCACCGGGAGGAGCTTGGTGCGCACGGACTCCAGCGCGGACGCGGCGAGCAGCGCGTCACCGTGCTTGGAGACGCCGACCGGGTCGACGACGGCGGGCGCGTCGGTGCCGGCCAGCAACTCCGCGACGGTCTCGACGAGTTCGGCGGAGGAGAGCATGCCGGTCTTCACGGCCTGGACGCCGATGTCGTCGACGACGCTGCGGTACTGCGCGCGCACCGCGTCGACCGGCAGCTCCCAAGCGCCCTGGACGCCGAGGGAGTTCTGCGCGGTGACGGCGGTGAGCACGCTCATGCCGTGCGTGCCGAGCGCGAGCATGGTCTTCAGGTCGGCCTGGGTCCCGGCGCCGCCCCCGGAGTCGGAGCCGGCCACCGTGAGCACCCGGGGCGGCGCGGTCATGACTCGATGTCCCCGAAGTGGTCCCAGCCGCCCTTGCTGGTCCAGGGGGCGCCGTCGACCGTCACCTGGGGCAGCGCGGAGGGGTTGAGCACCTCGCCGATCACCTTCCAGCGGGCGGGCAGCTTGACGTCCGAGGGGAAGGTCGCCACGATCGCGTGGTCCTCTCCCCCGGTCAGCACCCACTGGAGCGGGTCCACGCCCACGGCTTGGCCGATGTCGTGCATCTGGGTGGGGACGTCGATGGCGCCGGAGCGGATGTCGATGCGCACCTTGCTGGCCTCGGCGATGTGCCCGAGGTCGGCGATCAGGCCGTCGCTGACGTCGCACATCGCGGTCGCGCCGAGCGCCGCGGCCGCGGGACCGGCGTGGTACGGCGGCTCGGGGCGGCGGTGGGCCTCGACGAACGCGCGCGGCGAGCGGAAGCCGCGGGAGAGCACCGCGTACCCGGCGGCGGACCAGCCGAGCCAGCCGGTCACGGCGACGAGGTCGCCGGGCTGCGCGCCGGCCCGGGTGACGGGCTCCTGGTTGCGCAGGTCACCGAGCGCGGTGATCGACACCATGATCGTGTCGCCGCGCACCACGTCGCCGCCGACCACGGAGGCGCCCGCGACCTGGCACTCGTCGCGCAGGCCGTCCATCATCTCCGTCGGCCAGGTCACCGGCAGCTCGGCGGGCACCACCAGGCCGAGCAGCAGCGCGGTCGGGACGGCGCCCATGGCGGCGATGTCGGCGAGGTTCTGCGCGGCCGCCTTGCGGCCGACGTCGTAGGCCGTGGACCAGTCGCGGCGGAAGTGCCGGCCCTCCAGCAGGATGTCGGTGCTGGCCACGACCCGCCGGTCGGGGGCGGCCACCACGGCGGCGTCGTCGCCGGGACCGACCCGGACCGCCGGGGTGGTGGTGAGACGGGAGGTGAGCTCCCTGATGAGCCCGAACTCCCCGAGCTCACCAACAGTGCCCTTCATTGTCCTGGCTCCCCTTCCGTCCCTGCTGACGTTGTCCGTGCCCGGTCGCGCGGGACCAGTGTCCTCGATACCTTCGAAGTGACCGGCCGCAGGTGCCCGGTCGACGTGACCGGCCCCCGGTGAACGGTCCCTTCGGTCATCCTCGTCCGCCCCGTCCGCACCCCGGCACGCAAGGCCCGGTTCCCGCAGGTCTCCCCGCGGGGAGCGGCGACGCGGTACCGTGGCGTTCCTTTTCCCCACATGATCCTCGTGGCCGCCCTGGAGGTTCCGTGGTACAGGCGTACATCCTGATCCAGACTGAGGTCGGCAAGGCGTCGACCGTCGCCGAGACGATCGGCAAGATCCCTGGAGTGATCCAGGCCGAGGACGTCACGGGTCCCTACGACGTCATCGTGCGCGCGCAGGCCGACACCGTCGACGACCTGGGCCGCATGGTGGTCGCCAAGGTCCAGCAGGTGGACGGCATCACCCGCACACTGACCTGCCCGGTCGTCCATCTGTAGCCCCCGTCTACCCTTGGCCGGTGAGCTTCTTCCGTCACCGGCCCTTCGGCCTGCCCGCCCTCGTCCTGCTCCTCGGCGTCGCGGGCTGCTCCTTCGCAGACGACAGCGCGTCGGTCGCGGTTCCGTCGCCGGCGGCGAAGACCGCGGGGCTCTGCCGGGAGCTGGACCGGGCGCTGCCGTCCCGGGTCGACGGCCAGGACCGCCGGGACCCCGGCCCCGCGTCACCGCTGACCGCGGGCTGGGGGGACCCGGCGATCATACTGCGGTGCGGTGTCGAGCGGCCGCCGAAGATGACCGATCCCAAGGTCTCGGTCGGCGGTGACGCCGACGCCATCGCCGGCGGTGTGGACGGCGTCGACTGGCTCATGGAGAAGCAGGACGACGGCGCGTACCGCTTCACCACCGCCAACCGCCGCGCCTACGTCGAGGTGACCGTGCCCGAGGGCCGGGACCCCTCGTCGGTTCTCGTGGACCTGGCCCCGGGCATCAAGAAGGCGATCCCCGAGGGGATCGCCGACTGAGCGGCCGAGGGGCCGCCGGAGGGGCTAGCGCAGGCCCGTGGACCTGCGCAGGGCCGCCTGGATGAGGCGGTCGACCAGCTCGGGGTAGCTGACGCCGGTGGCCTGCCACATCTGCGGGTACATCGAGATGGGCGTGAAGCCGGGCATCGTGTTGATCTCGTTGATGACGAACTCGCCGTCCTCGGTGAGGAAGAAGTCCGCGCGCACCAGGCCCTCGCAGGAGGCCGCGTCGAAGGCGTCCACCGCGAGCCGCCGCACCTCGGCGGTCTCCTCGTCGGTGAGCGGCGCCGGGACGACGCCGGGCGTGGAGTCGATGTACTTGGCCTCGAAGTCGTAGTACGCGTGGGCGTCCGGCGGCGGGATCTCCGCCGGTACCGACGCGCGCGGGCCGTCCTCGAACTCCAGCACGCCGCACTCGATCTCACGGCCGCGCAGGGCCGCCTCGACCAGGATCTTCGGGTCGTGCCGCTGCGCCTCCTCGATGGCCTCGTCCAGGCCGGAGAGGTCGTCCACCTTGGTGATGCCGATGGACGAGCCGGCCCGCGCCGGCTTCACGAACAGCGGCCAGCCGTGCTCGCCGGCGAAGTCGACGATCTTCTTGCGGGCGGCGGCGGTGTCCCGCTCCCACTCGCGGGGCCGGATCACCACGTACGGGCCGACCTTGAGCCCGAAGGAGGTGCACACCCGCTTCATGTACTCCTTGTCCTGGCCGACGGCCGAGGCGAGCACGCCCGAGCCCACGTACGGCACCCCGGACAGCTCCAGCAGGCCCTGGAGGGTGCCGTCCTCGCCGTACGGGCCGTGCAGCACGGGGAAGACCACGTCGACCTCGCCGAGCGCCTTGGGCACCGAGCCGGGCTCGCTGTAGACGACCTCGCGGCTGGCGGGGTCGACGGGGAGCACCACGCCACCGTCGCCGGGCTCGGCCATGTCGTCGACCTCGGGGGTGCGGCGGTCGGCGATGGCCATCCGCTCCGGCTCGTCGGCCGTCAGCACCCAACGGCCCTCCCGGGTGATGCCGATCGGCAGGACGTCGTACCGCGTCCGGTCGATGGCGCTCAGGACGGCGCCGGCCGTGACCATGGAGATCCCGTGTTCGGAGCTGCGTCCGCCGAACACGACGGCCACGCGCGGCTTGCGGGACGGCTGCTCAGGGCTCTGGGGGAGGTTCTCGGTGCTCATATCGCGTTGAGAGTACCCGGTGGTATGCCCCCCGTCAGCGCCCGCCGGGCCGCCGTGACTCCGTGTCCCCCGGTCGGTCGCGCAGCGTCGCGCGGGCGGCGCCGTTCAGCGCCGTTCGGGCTTGGCGCTGCGCGACATCAGCTCCTTGAGGGCGACCACCGGGGACTTGCCCTCGTGCACGATGGACACGACGGTCTCGGTGATCGGCATGTCGACGCCGTGCCGGCGGGCCAGATCCAGCACCGACTCGCAGGACTTGACTCCCTCGGCGGTCTGCTTGGTGACCGCGATGGTCTCCTGCAGGGTCATGCCCTTGCCGAGGTTGGTGCCGAAGGTGTGGTTGCGCGACAGCGGCGAGGAGCAGGTGGCCACCAGGTCGCCGAGGCCCGCGAGTCCGGAGAACGTCATCGGGTCGGCGCCCATCGCCAGGCCCAGCCGGGTGGTCTCGGCGAGGCCGCGGGTGATGAGCGAGCCCTTGGCGTTGTCGCCGAGCCCCATGCCGTCCGCGATGCCGACGGCGAGGCCGATGACGTTCTTGACGGCACCGCCCAGTTCGCAGCCGACGACGTCGGTGTTGGTGTACGGCCGGAAGTACGGCGTGTGGCAGACGCTCTGCAGGCGCTGCGCGACCGACTCGTCGGTGCAGGCGACGACGGCCGCGGCCGGCATGCGGGCGGCGATCTCGCGGGCGAGGTTGGGTCCGGTGACCACGGCGACGCGTTCCGGGCCCACCTTGGCGACGTCCTCGACGACCTCGCTCATCCGCATGGTGGTGCCCAGCTCGACGCCCTTCATCAGCGACACCAGGACGGTGCGCGGGGCGAGCAGCGGTGCCCATTCGGCGAGGTTGGCGCGCAGGGTCTGGGAGGGCACCGACAGCACGGTGAAGTCGGCGCCGGCGGCGGCCTCGGCGGGGTCGGTGGTGGCGCGGAGGTTCTCGGGCAGCTCCACGCCGGGGAAGTAGTCGGGGTTGGTCCGGGTGGAGTTGATCGCCTCGGCGACCTCGGGGCGGCGCGCCCACAGCACGACCTCGCACCCGGCGTCGGCGAGCACCATGCCGAAGGCGGTGCCCCACGAACCGGCGCTGAAGACGGCTGCCTTGACCGGCGTGACCGGCTTGCTCACGTGCCCTGCCCTTCCGCCTGCTTGCCCTGCGTCCGCGCCTCGGCCTGGGCCTGGGTGCGGCGGCGCTGCTCGATGCGCTCGCGGCGCGGGTCGTACGGGGTGGCGGGCGCCTTCTCGCCGCGGATCTCCTCCAGCTGGCGGGTGATGGCGGCCATGATGACCTCGGTGGCCTCCCTCAGCACCTCCGCGGACATCTCCTTGCCGTAGAAGCGGGAGAGGTCCACGGGCGGCCCGGCCAGCACATGGTGGGTCTTGCGCGGGAAGACGTCCGGCTTCTTGGCGTACGGCGGCAGCAGCTCGTTGCAGCCCCACTGGGCGACCGGGATGACCGGGCACCTGGTCTGCAGGGCGACCCGCGCGGCGCCCGTCTTGCCGGTCATGGGCCAGCCGTTGGGGTCGCGGGTCAGGGTGCCCTCGGGGTAGAAGGCGACGCACTCGCCGCGCTCCACGGCGTCGATCGCGGCCCGGAAGGCGCTGAGCGCGTCGGTGGACTCGCGGTAGACGGGGATCTGGCCGGTGCCGCGCATGGCGGCGCCCACGAAGCCCTTCTTGAAAAGCCCGCTCTTGGCCAGGAATCGCGGGACCCGGCCCGTGTTGTACTGGTAGTGGGCGTATGCGAAGGGGTCGACGTGCGAATTGTGGTTCACCACGGTGATGAATCCGCCGTCGGCCGGAATGTTCTCCATTCCGCGCCAGTCCCGCTTGAGCAGAAACACCAGCGGTGGTTTGCAGATCACCGCGGCGAAGCGGTACCAGAAGCCGATTCTGCGGCGGGGCACGCGGACACCTTCCTCTAGGGCTTGCCACCGGGGGCCCGTGGGGCCGCACAAGTGTCGCCCCGGGCCGCCGGTCTGTCGAGAACACCGTACGCCCGCCCGTCCCCCGCCACCGCCCCCGTACGCGGCTTCGTGACCCTCCCCCCTGTCCGGCGCGGGAGACGTCCCGGTGACAATGACGAGGACACGAGAGGGACGGTACGCCGGTGCAGTGGACCTTGGTCATCCCCCTGAAGCCTCTGGCGCGGGCCAAGAGCAGGCTCGCGGACACGGCCGGGGACGGGGTGCGCCCGGGCCTCGCGCTGGCCTTCGCCCAGGACACGGTCGCGGCGGCGCTGGCCTGCGGCGCGGTGGGCGATGTGGCGGTCGTCACGAACGACGCCCTGGCCGGCCGGGAGCTGGCGGCCCTGGGCGCCCGGATCGTCCCCGACACCCCGTCCGCGGGTCTGAACGCGGCACTGGCGCACGCGACGGCGGTGGTACGGGCCGTACACCCCCGGAGTTCCGTGGCGGCCCTGAACGCCGATCTGCCCGCGCTGCGCCCGCTGGAATTGGCCCGGGTCCTCGATACGGCCGCCGCATTCCCGCGCGCATTTCTCCCGGACGCCGCGGAAATCGGCACGACGCTCCTGTCGGCCACCGCGGGCCAGGAATTGCGGCCGGCATTCGGCCCGGACTCCCGTGCCCGCCACCGCGCGTCCGGCGCGGTCGAGCTGCCCCTGGACCGGGTCGCTTCGGTACGCCAGGACGTGGACACCGGCGAGGACCTGCGCGCCGCGCTCTCCCTGGGCGTCGGCCCCCGGACGGCCGCGGCGGCCGCGCGGCTGCTGATCCCCGGGCAGTAGGCTGACCGTCATGCAGGCGACCGCATACACGTACGACCCCGAGACCCGCTCCGGCCAGGTGCTCCTCGACGACGGCACGCCCGTGCCCTTCGACGCCCCGGCCTTCGACGCGGGCGGTCTGCGCCTGCTGCGCCCCGGCCAACGGGTCCGTATCGAAACGGAAGGCGAGGGCGACTCCCGCCGCGTCACGCTGGTGACCCTGCAGACGTTCTGACGCCGGTCCCCGCCCACCGGGGGCGGACTCCGGGCCCGGTCGGGCCGTCCCGTCCCAAAACCCCTCCCCCACCAGGACACCGGGTCCACAACACACCGCGGGCCGGACTCCGTCAGGGAGTCCGGCCCGGCGCGTGAGCAACCGTTGCGCGTCGCCTCCTAGCGCGCGGTGGTCTTCTTCGCGGCGGTCTTGCGCGCCGACGACTTCTTGGCGGGCGCCTTCTTGGCGGTCGCCTTCTTCGCCGGGGCCTTCTTCGCCGTGGTCTTCTTGGCGGCCGTGGTCTTCGCCGCGGTCGTCTTCTTGGCGGCCGCCGCCGTGGTCTTCTTGGCGGGCGCCTTCTTGGCCGTGGTCTTCTTCGCGGCGGCCGTGGTGGTCTTCTTCGCCGGGGTCGCCTTCTTGGCGGTGGTGGTCTTCTTCGCGGCAGCCGCCGTCGTCTTCTTGGCCGCGGCCTTCTTGCCCGCGGACTTGGCGATGGTGGGCGGCGCACCGGACAGGCTGCCCTTGGGGGCCTTCTTCACCGCGATGTCGTTCTTCGGGAGCTTCTTCGACCCGCTGACCAGGTCCTTGAAGCCCTGACCCGCACGGAAGCGCGGAACGGAGGTCTTCTTGACCCGAACCCGCTCGCCCGTCTGCGGGTTACGGGCGTAGCGGGCCGGCCGGTCGACCTTCTCGAAGGAACCGAACCCGGTGACCGAGACGCGGTCGCCCCCGACGACCGAGCGGACGATGGCGTCCAGGACCGCGTCGACAGCATCGGCGGCCTGCTGGCGGCCACCCATCTTGTCGGCAATCGCTTCTACGAGCTGCGCCTTGTTCACGTCTTCCCCTTCGGAGACATCGCCAGAACGAAAGTGTTCAAGCTTTTTCGCACGTTAGGCAGATATATACCGCAAATCAAACACGAAACGGGCTTATCACCCTTGTGCCGCAACGAACTCGGCGATCGCGGATGTGGTCAGTGGTCCTCTTCGGGGACGCGCCCCGCGTCGAGATCCGCCATGAACCGCTCCAGCCGCCTTGTCGCACCGGCAAGATCGTGTTTGGCCGCGGCCGTAATGACCAGCAGCTTCCGGGTCAGCGCCATCCGTACGCCCTCCGGGACTTGCAGTGCGCGCACCCGGGTGTGCGCTTGTTTCAGTTGGTCCGCGACCGCCGCATAGAGCTCGAGTTGGCCGTCGTGTTCCATGCACAGATTGTGCCATCTGGGGCGAGTTGTCGCCCGCGCAGGGGGCAACTGCCGCCTCCGAGGGCCATCCGGGCGCACCGGGAGGACGCGTTCCGGAACCTCGGGTACCCCGGCAACCACCCCCGTAACGTGGGAAGTTGAACCGTGACCGACCGGCCGCCGGGGCCGGGCGGGCCCGGAAACGGCCGTACCCCCGATCGGACCGATCGGGGGTACGGAAGGGGTGATGCGGTGGCCGAAACCCGCCCCCCGCGGGGCGGGCCGGGCCGAAGGTTCAGACCTGGAGCGTGCGCGGCTTGAAGGACGGCCGCTTCGCCTCGTACGCGGCGATGTCCGCCTCGTTCTGCAGGGTGATGGAGATGTCGTCCAGACCGTTCAGCAGCCGCCAGCGGGAGTTCTCGTCCAGCTCGAAGGAGGCGGTGATGCCCTCGGCGCGCACCTCACGCGCCTCAAGGTCCACGGTGACCTCAGCCGTGGGGTCCTTCTCGACCAGGTCCCACAGCGCGTCCACGATCTTCTGGTCCAGGACCACGGTGAGCAGGCCGTTCTTCAGCGAGTTGCCGCGGAAGATGTCGGCGAAGCGGGAGGAGATCACGGCCTTGAAGCCGTAGTTCTGCAGCGCCCACACCGCGTGCTCACGGGAGGAGCCGGTGCCGAAGTCGGGGCCCGCGACCAGGACGGTGGCGCCCTGCCGCTCGGGGCGGTTCAGCACGAACTCGGGGTCCTTGCGCCAGGCCTCGAACAGCCCGTCCTCGAACCCGTCGCGGGTGACCTTCTTGAGCCAGTGGGCGGGGATGATCTGGTCGGTGTCCACGTTGCTGCGGCGCAGCGGGACGGCCCGGCCGGTGTGCGTGGTGAATGCTTCCATGATCCTCAGACTCCAGCGGGCGTACGGGTCTCGGCGTCGGTCAGGTCGGCGGGCGAGGCCAGGTGGCCCAGGACCGCGGTCGCGGCCGCGACCTGCGGCGACACCAGGTGGGTACGGCCACCCTTGCCCTGCCGGCCCTCGAAGTTGCGGTTGGAGGTGGACGCGGAGCGCTCACCGGGGGCCAGCTGGTCGGGGTTCATGCCCAGGCACATGGAGCAGCCCGCGTGCCGCCACTCGGCGCCGGCCTCCTTGAAGACCACGTCGAGGCCCTCGGAGACGGCCTGCAGACCCACCCGCGCGGAGCCCGGGACGACCAGCATCCGTACCCCGTCGGCGACTTTGCGGCCCCGCAGCAGGTCCGCGGCGGCCCGCAGGTCCTCGATGCGGCCGTTGGTGCAGGAGCCTACGAAGACGGTGTCCACCTTGATGGACCGCAGCGGCTGGCCGGCCTCCAACCCCATGTACTCCAGGGCCTTTTCGGCGGCGAAGCGCTCCGAAGGGTCTTCGTACGAAGCCGGGTCGGGGACGGACGCGGAAAGCGGCGCGCCCTGGCCGGGGTTGGTGCCCCAGGTGACGAACGGCGACAGTTCGGCGGCGTCGATGACGACCTCGGCGTCGAACTCGGCGTCCTCGTCCGTCCTCAGCGTCTTCCAGTACTCGACGGCGGCGTCCCAGTCGGCGCCCTCGGGGGCGTGCGGACGGCCCTTGAGGTAGGCGAAGGTCGTCTCGTCGGGGGCGATCATGCCCGCGCGGGCGCCGGCCTCGATCGACATGTTGCAGATGGTCATCCGGGCCTCCATCGAGAGCTTCTCGATGGCGGAGCCGCGGTACTCCAGGACGTAGCCCTGGCCGCCGCCGGTGCCGATCTTCGCGATGATCGCCAGGATCAGGTCCTTGGCGGTGACGCCCTCGGGCAGCTCGCCGTCGACCGTGATCGCCATGGTCTTCGGGCGGGCCATGGGCAGCGTCTGGGTGGCCAGCACGTGCTCGACCTGCGAGGTGCCGATGCCGAAGGCCAGCGCGCCGAAGGCACCGTGCGTGGAGGTGTGGGAGTCACCGCAGACCACGGTGGTGCCGGGCTGGGTCAGGCCCAGCTGCGGGCCGACGACGTGCACGACGCCCTGCTCGACGTCGCCCAGCGGGTGCAGCCGCACACCGAACTCGGCGGCGTTCTTGCGCAGCGTCTCCAGCTGGACCCGGGAGACGGGGTCAGCGATGGGCTTGTCGATGTCGAGGGTCGGGGTGTTGTGGTCCTCGGTGGCGATGGTCAGGTCGAGCCGGCGCACCCGGCGCCCGCTCTTGCGGAGGCCGTCGAACGCCTGCGGGCTGGTCACCTCGTGCAGCAGGTGCAGATCGATGAAGAGGAGGTCGGGCTCGCCCTCGGCGCGCCGGACGACGTGGTCGTCCCAGACCTTCTCCGCGAGTGTCCTACCCATCGCTTTCCCTCCGGCCGGCAAACGTCCACCGGCCCAACTAGAGATCTTGAGGAGGCGTTGCCCGCGCCCCTGCGACCGGACATCCGCCACCAGGCCCGTCGAATCGCGGGCCGCTGTGCCTTCGTGCAATCCAGAGTGGCGGGTTCCGGAGAAAATTGAACTTGCGTTTCACAGAGTGAGACGCGAGTATCGTTGCATGGACAACAGTAGCGGCGTCGGCGTTCTGGACAAGGCGGCCCTCGTCCTGAGCGCTCTGGAGTCCGGTCCGGCCACCCTCGCGGGTCTGGTCGCGGCCACCGGACTGGCTCGACCCACGGCTCACCGCCTGGCCGTGGCTTTGGAACACCACCGCATGGTGGCGCGTGACATGCAGGGACGTTTCATTCTCGGCCCTCGGCTGGCAGAACTGGCCGCCGCGGCGGGTGAGGACCGTCTCCTCGCCACCGCGGGCCCGGTGCTCACGCATCTGCGGGACGTCACGGGCGAGAGCGCGCAGCTCTATCGCCGCCAGGGTGACATGCGTATCTGCGTCGCCGCCGCGGAGCGCCTGTCCGGACTGCGGGACACGGTCCCGGTCGGCTCCACGCTCACGATGAAGGCGGGCTCGTCCGCGCAGGTCCTGATGGCCTGGGAGGAGCCCGAGCGGCTGCACCGCGGCCTGCAGGGCGCCCGCTTCACGGCGACGGCCCTGTCCGGCGTACGGCGCCGGGGCTGGGCCCAGTCGATCGGTGAGCGCGAGCCGGGCGTCGCGTCGGTCTCCGCGCCCGTGCGCGGCCCCTCCAACCGCGTCGTGGC
This sequence comes from Streptomyces sp. NPDC028635, assembly GCF_040637635.1. NCBI lineage: Bacteria > Bacillati > Actinomycetota > Actinomycetes > Kitasatosporales > Streptomycetaceae > Streptomyces > Streptomyces sp. NPDC028635. The sequence continues at coordinate 127,999 of NZ_JBEZWX010000008.1, forward strand.
CGCCGTGTCGGTCTCCGGCCCCATCGAGCGCCTCACGCGCCACCCGGGCCGTATGCACGCCCAGGCGGTCATCGACGCCGCGGCCCGCCTCTCGGAGGCGCTGCGCCGCACGGGCTGACCCCGCCCCGGTCACCGAGGAGGGCGGCCGCCCCAACGCCGCGGCGGCCCCTCTCCGACGGCACCACAGCCGATCCGGGGGCGCGGGGACCACGGGGCCGGTCGCAGCGGACCGGCACCCGCGGGACCGCCCGCGCCTCCACCGCGATCAGGCGCCCGGCCGCCTCCGGCGGGCGAACCGGTCCTCCGCGTCCCCCCGCCCGCCGGCCCTGCCCGGACGGTTGATCGCGGTCCACGCCGGGTGGGCCGAAAAGCTCGTGCGGTGCGCCGAGTTGGTGCACGGGGCACGACGAAGGCCCTCCGCCGAAGCGAAGGGCCTTCTTGTGGTACCCCCGACCGGATTCGAACCGGCGCTACCGCCTTGAGAGGGCGGCGTGCTAGGCCGCTACACAACGGGGGCCTGGACACTGCGTTTCCGCAGGTCCGAGCTGGTCTACCTGGACTCGAACCAAGACTAACTGAACCAGAATCAGTCGTGCTGCCAATTACACCATAGACCAATGATGGTTTAGACCAGTCAGTACCCCCGACCGGATTCGAACCGGCGCTACCGCCTTGAGAGGGCGGCGTGCTAGGCCGCTACACAACGGGGGCCCTAGCGATCCCGACATGATCGAGATCAGTACCCCCGACCGGATTCGAACCGGCGCTACTGCCTTGAGAGGGCAGCGTGCTAGGCCGCTACACAACGGGGGCTTTGCAGATAAGCTCTGCGAGCTGGCCTACCTGGACTCGAACCAAGACTAACTGAACCAGAATCAGTCGTGCTGCCAATTACACCATAGGCCACTGGAACTCAAGCCCCTGCGGGGATCTCGTTCTAGTTTCGCTCCCCCGGGTCCCGGCCTTTCGGCCCGCTCCCCGGCGGCGCAGGAAGAACATTACCTGAAGGTGGACCGGGCTCCAAAACGGGTATCCCCGCCGAGCACCGCCGGGAGTTCGGCGAGGGTCGAGATCCGGCGCGGGCCCTGCGGCCCGTCACCGCCGGTACGCGCCCCGTCACGGTCGATCCACACCGACAGCAGACCCGCCTCGGCCGCCCCGCGCCCGTCGATGTCCGGATGGTCGCCGACGTAGGCCACCTCGTGCGGGGCGAGGCGCAGGGCGGCGCAGGCCGCGTGGAAGGCGGCCGCCTCGGGCTTGGACACGCCCAGCTCCGCCGCGCACAGGATGGTCTCGAAGCGCCCGTGAACGCCGAGGACGCGCAGCTTGCGGTCCTGGACGGTGAGGCTCGAGTTGGACAGCACCGCGTGCCGGTAGCCGGCGGCGAGGGCGTCCAGGGCGGGCACGGCGTCCGGGAAGAGGCTCCAGGCCGACTCGTAGTGACCGACGTACCGCAGGAACCAGTCGTCGGCCTCCGCGTCGCTCAGTTCCGCGCCCAGGAACGTGCGCACCCGGTCGCGGCGCTGCCCCTCGAAGGTCGCCTCCCCGGCCGAGAAGCGCGCCCAGTGCAGCTCCGTGGCCTCCCTCCAGCACGCGAGCGCCTGTTCCGCCGTACCGAAGACCTCGAGCAGTCCCTCGGCGGCCAGGTGGGCGCGCATGCCCGCGCGGTCGGCGCTCGTGTAGTCGAAGAGGGTGTCGTCGACGTCCCAGACCACGGCTCGGATGCTCATGGGCCGACGGTAGCCAAAACGGCGGGGGCGGTACCCGGGTGTTCCCGGATACCGCCCCCTGAGCCACGGGCCGTGAATGCCTTACGCGGCCGGCCTGGCCAGCGCCGCGTCGATCCGGGCGAGGGACTTCTCCTTGCCCAGGACCTCCAGGGACTCGAAGAGCGGCAGACCGACCGTACGGCCGGTGACGGCGACCCGGACCGGGGCCTGGGCCTTGCCGAGCTTGAGGCCGTGCGCCTCACCGGCGGCCAGGACGGCCTCCTTCAGCGACTCCGGGGAGGTCCAGTCGGCCGCCTCCAGCTTCTCCCGCGCCGTGCGCAGCAGGGCGTCGGAGCCCTCCTTCATCGCCTTCGCCCACGAGGCCTCGTCGAAGACGGGCTCGGGGAGGAAGAGGAAGTCGACGTTGTCGGTGATCTCCGAGAGCACCTTCACACGGGTCTGCGCGTGCGGGGCGACGGCCTGCCACTTGGTCTCGTCGAAGTCCTCCGGCGCCCAGGGGGCGAACGGGGCCTTGAGCCAGGGGCGGCAGCGCTCGGCGAAGTCCTTCACGTCCAGCATGCGGATGTGGTCGGCGTTGATCGCCTCGCACTTCTTCAGGTCGAAGCGCGCCGGGTTGGGGTTCACGTCGGCGATGTCGAAGGCCGCGACCATCTCCTCGATCGAGAAGATGTCCTGGTCCGCGGAGAGCGACCAGCCGAGCAGGGAGAGGTAGTTGAGCAGGCCCTCGGGCAGGAAGCCCCGCTCGCGGTAGAGGTTCAGGCTCGACTGCGGGTCACGCTTGGACAGCTTCTTGTTGCCCTCGCCCATCACGTACGGCAGATGGCCGAAGGCGGGGGTGTCCTTGGCGATGCCCAGCTCGATCAGCGCCTTGTACAGCGCGATCTGGCGCGGGGTGGAGGAGAGCAGGTCCTCGCCGCGCAGGACGTGGGTGATCTCCATCAGGGCGTCGTCGACCGGGTTGACCAGCGTGTACAGCGGGGCGCCGTTGGCGCGCACGATGCCGTAGTCCGGCACGTTCTCCGGGGTGAAGGTCAGCTCGCCGCGCACCAGGTCGGTGAAGGTGATCGTCTCGTCCGGCATGCGGAAGCGGACGATCGGGGCGCGGCCCTCGGCCTGGTACTGCTCGACCTGCTCGGCGCTCAGGTCGCGGCAGTGGCCGTCGTAGCCGGAGGGCTTGCCGGCGGCGCGGGCCGCCTCGCGGCGGGTGTCCAGCTCCTCCTGGGAGCAGTAGCAGCGGTAGGCGTGGCCGGCGTCCAGCAGCTTCTGCGCTACGTCCTTGTAGAGGTCCATGCGCTGCGACTGCCGGTACGGCGCGTGCGGGCCGCCGACCTCGGGGCCCTCGTCCCAGTCGAAGCCGAGCCAGCGCATCGCGTCGAGCAGCTGGTTGTAGGACTCCTCGGAGTCGCGGGCCGCGTCGGTGTCCTCGATGCGGAAGACCAGGGTGCCCTGGTGGTGCCGGGCGAACGCCCAGTTGAACAGGGCGGTGCGGACCAGGCCCACGTGGGGGTTACCGGTGGGCGAGGGACAGAAACGGACGCGTACGGGAGAGCCGGATGCGCTAGCCACGCTTGACAACCTTGTTGGTGAGAGTGCCGATGCCTTCGATGGTGACGGCGACCTCGTCGCCGACGTTCAGGGGGCCGACCCCTGCGGGGGTGCCGGTGAGGATGACGTCGCCGGGCAGCAGCGTCATGGCCTCGGAGATGTTGACGATCAGATCCGCGATGTCGTGGATCATCTCGCTCGTGCGGCCCAGTTGGCGCTGTTCGCCGTTGACCGTGAGCTGGATGGTCAGGTCGGACGCGGTCGCGAGGTCCAGGTCCGTCTCGACCCAGGGACCGAGCGGGCAGGAGGTGTCGAAGCCCTTGGCCCGTGCCCACTGCTTCTCGCGCCTCTGCACGTCGCGGGCGGTGACGTCGACGGCGCACGTGTAGCCGAAGATCACGTCCGCCACGCGCTCGCGCGGGACCTCGCGGCACATGCGGCCGATGACGACGGCCAGCTCGGCCTCGTGCTGGAGGTCCTCGGTGAAGGACGGGTACTGGATCGCGTCGCCGGGGCCGATCACCGAGGTGGACGGCTTGAAGAAGGCGAACGGGGCGTCCGGCACCTCGTTGCCCAGCTCACGGGCGTGCTCGGCGTAGTTGCGGCCGAAGGCGACGACCTTGTTGGGCAGCACGGGAGGCAGCAGCCGCACCTTGCTCAGCGGGACCTTGGTGCCGGAGAGCTCGAAGTCCGCGAACGGGATGCCCTTGATGATGTCGAGGACGAGCTCGTCCGGCTTGTCGCCTTCGACCGCGCCGAAAGCGACGTTCCCGTCGATGGAGAACCTGGCGATGCGCACGGGATCCTTGCGCCCCTTAACTTGTCACTGAGCTGGCTGAAGTCTGACGCTCCAGGCTAACGCGGTGAACACTCCGCGACCGCGCGCATCACCCCGTGCGGCCCCGCCCGCGCGGCCGTGGCACGACGAAGGGCGCCCGCTCGGTGCGGGCGCCCTTCACTGTCGTACTCGCCGCTGTGCGCTCAGTGGGAGACGGTCGCCGGGGCCTCCATGAGGACCGTGCGACGCGGGTTGGCGGTCTGCGCCGGCAGATCGATGGAGTGCTCCGGCTGCTCCTGGATCTGCAGCTCGTCGGCTGCCTCCAGGTGCGCCAGCGTCGTGCGCCGCGGGTTGGCAAGCGGGCGGAACATCATCGTCGTCTTCACGGTTAACAAGACCTGTTCGTCTCGGGGCGCTGGGAGGGGGCCAAAGCTACCTCACGTGCGCGCGGATTGTCAGAACGTCACCTCTTGTCAAGCACGAGGCCAAACCCGCGCATTCCCGTCGAAGACGTGAAGACCACATGATCCTCGTGTGAGTTTGCTCACGAATCATCGCTCAAAGCGGTCAATTCCGACCCGCGGACCACCCCAGCGAAACGGACATTGGGCACCTGAAGCGCTCATTCCGCTCCTGATCATGGCGACTGGGACACGGCCCCCGCTCCAGCGACTCGCTCGGATACGCCCGATTCATACCGGATCACTTTCCACACCTGGTAACCCGTCCCTCACGTGCTGTCACGGACGTCACACAACCCCCCACGAACCTTGTTGGAGATCCTGCACTGTGCTGGAATGCCACGGACCGCCGCAGGATCGAGCCGGCACACAGGGGGCGCCGGGCAGCGTCGCTCCCGACAGGTGGGCGGCGAGAGGGGGAATCCAGCGCCGGTCACTCACGACCACCCGGGAGACGTATTCAGGGCGCTCTCCCAAGACGCCGACACCGTTTCTCCGTATCTGCGGAGAGACGCCTGGTCCAGAGGTTGCGACGCTAGTGCAGGGACGTTTCAAGAGGGATGGCAGCGCTTCGGCGGAGCCGGAGCCGCACGGCGGGACTGGCCCCATGGCCGTCAGCTCCTCGCCCCAGCACGCCCAGAACCCGGGCCAGGCGGCCCCGTCCGGCGACGGCGGTGAGCGCTCCGGGCGCCCGGGCGTGACCGTGTCGGCGCCGAGCCCCGCCACCCCCAAGGTCAAGCCGCCGCAGGGCCCCTCGGGCCCCGGCACGCGAATAGCCCTGCGCAACTGGCGCATCTCCACTCGACTGGTGTCGCTGCTCGCGCTCCCCGTGGTCGCGGCGACCACGCTGGGTGCCCTGCGCATCAGCGAGTCGATGGACAACATCCAGCAGCTCGAGAACATGAAGCTGCTGACCGAGATGACCAAGCAGGCCACCGAGCTCGCCGCGGCGCTCCAGGAGGAGCGCGACGAGTCCGCCGGCCCGCTGGCGCACGGTTCCAAGGCCGAGGACCCCACCGTCAAGGGGCTGCGCGACAAGACGGACCGCGCCAAGGACAACTTCATCGACGCCTCGGAGCAGGTCGAGGACGGCAACCTGCAGGGTGTCCGCGAGAGCGTCGTCGCCATCGCCCGGGACCTCAACACCCTGGGCAGGATCCGCCAGGAGGCCTACACGGCCGACGGCAACTCCTCCCAGACGGTCGAGGCGTACCACCGGCTGATCACCCACCTGCTGGACCTGTCCCAGGACATGGCCGAGGCCACCAGCAACCCGGAGATGATCCAGCGCACCCGCGCGCTGGCCGCGTTCTCCTCCGCCAAGGAGTACGCCTCCATGCAGCGCGCGGTCATCGCGGCCGCACTGCCCGCCAGCAACACCACCTACGGCGACCTCTCGGAGAACGACCGCAACTACGCCGAGTCGGCGACCGAGGGCCAGAAGTCGGAGCTGAGCACCTTCCGCAGCATCTACGGCGACAAGAACGCCGAGGAGCTGCTCAAGCCCATCCAAGAGGGCAACCCGATCATCGAGGACGCCGACACCTACGCGAGCCGCGCGGTCCAGGACATCGGTGGTCTGAAGAAGCTGGACAAGCGGTCGTACAAGGACTGGCTGGACGACAGCGGCACCAAGCTCCAGCAGATGTCGAACATCGAGCTGACGCTGCTCAGCGAGATGGAGCAGAAGGCCCGCGAGCTGCGCAGCGACTCCGAGCGCGAGGCGATCATCTCCGGTGCGCTGATCCTGCTCGTCCTCGGTGTGTCCCTGGTCGGCGCGTTCGTCGTGGCCCGGTCCATGATCCGCTCGCTGCGCCGCCTCCAGGAGACCGCCACCCGGGTCGCCCAGGACCGTCTGCCCGAGCTGGTCAAGCAGCTGTCGGAGTCGGACCCGCAGGACGTCGACACCTCCGTGGAATCGGTCGGTGTGCACTCCCGGGACGAGATCGGCCAGGTGGCCGCGGCCTTCGACGACGTGCACCGCGAGGCGGTCCGCCTCGCCGCCGAGCAGGCCCTGCTGCGGGGCAACGTCAACGCGATGTTCACCAACCTCTCGCGCCGCTCCCAGGGTCTGATCCAGCGCCAGCTGTCGCTGATCTCCGAGCTGGAGTCCCGCGAGGCCGACCCGGACCAGCTGTCCTCGCTGTTCAAGCTGGACCACCTCGCCACCCGTATGCGCCGTAACGGTGAGAACCTCCTCGTCCTCGCCGGTGAGGAGCCGGGGCGTCGCTGGACCCGTCCGGTCCCGCTGGTCGACGTGCTGCGCGCCGCCGCCTCCGAGGTGGAGCAGTACGAGCGCATCGAGCTGGCCTCCGTGCCGACGACCGAGGTCGCCGGCCGGGTCGTCAACGACCTCGTGCACCTGCTCGCCGAGCTGCTGGAGAACGCCACCTCGTTCTCCTCGCCGCAGACCAAGGTCAAGGTCACCGGTCACGCGCTGCCCGACGGCCGCGTCCTGATCGAGATCCACGACACCGGCATCGGCCTCTCCCCCGAGGACCTCGCCGCGATCAACGAGCGGCTCGCCTCGCCGCCCACCGTGGACGTCTCCGTCTCCCGCCGCATGGGTCTGTTCGTGGTCGGCCGCCTCTCGCAGCGCCACGGCATCCGCATCCAGCTGCGCCCGTCGGACTCCGGCGGTACGACCGCGCTGGTCATGCTGCCGGTCGACGTCGCGCAGGGTGGCAAGAAGCCGCAGCCCGCGAAGCCCGGTCAGGGCTCCACCGGCGGTCCCGCCGCCGCGCAGGCAGCCGCCGGTGCGGCCGCCGCGCGCCGCCAGGCCGCCGGACACAACGGTGGCGGCCAGGGCGGCGGAGCCTTCGGCGCCCCGCCGTCCGCGGGCGGCCCGGGTGCCCCGGGTGCCGGCAACGGCGGTCTGCTGGGCGCCGGCCAGGGGCCGCGTGCCGCGCTGCCCGGCCGGGACGGCTCCCGTCCGGGTGCGCCGTCCGCTCCCCGCGGTCCGCAGCCGCAGGCCGGTCCGCAGCAGGGCCGGCCCGCACCGGCCGGTACGGGTGCGCCCTTCGGTCAGCCGGCCGCGCCGCAGGGTCTGCAGCCCACCGGTCCGGGTACGCCCGGCCAGGACCCCTTCGGGGCGTCGCGCGGCCCGGTGCCGCCGCAGCGCCCCGCCGACGACGCGGGCGCGGAGAAGGGCGGCCGGCGTCGCCGTCCGCAGCTGCCGGCGCGCGGCGGTGCCCGGGCCGAGCTGCCCGGCAGTGCCCCGCAGCAGCCGCGTACGCCGAGCTGGAGCGACCAGAGCGGCGAGCCGCCGGTGTCGCGTGCCTCGCTGGACACCCCGCGCGGTCACGAGGAGCCGGAGGTCTCGCAGACCTCGCGGATGCCGCGGATCGACGACCGTCAGGGCCCCGGCGCGACCGCCGAGATCCCGGTGGTGGGCCATGGGGACGACGCGCAGGGCCCGGGCAGCACCTCCGAGTTCGCCCGTCCGGACTTCGGCGCGCCGCAGACGGGCGGCGGCCAGGACAGCGACCAGTTCGTCCGCTCCGACATCTTCGGCGCCCCGGGTGCCCCCGGCGCCTCCGGCGGCCGTGACTCCGGGGCCGCCGCGGGCCGGTTCGCGACCCCGCAGGCGTACGACGACGGCTCCACCGGCCAGTTCCAGTTCCCGGCGCCCCAGCGCGACGGCTCCACCGGCCAGTTCCCGGCGCCCCAGCGCGACGGCTCCACCGGCCAGTTCCCGGCCCCGCAGCACGACGGCTCCACCACGGGCCGGCACGCTCTGCCCGCGCGCCCGGAGCCCGCGGCCGGCGACCCGTTCGGGCAGCCGCAGCAGGGGGGTTACGGCTACCCGCAGCCGCAGGCCCCGCAGCAGCGCCCGGCGCACGGCGACCCGCAGGCCCCGCAGCAGCAGCGGCCCGCGTACTCCGAGCCGCAGGCTCCGCAGCAGCGTCCGGTCCGCCGTGAGCCGGAGGCGCTGCCGCCGGCCAGCGGTCCGGGTGACGGCCGTACCCCGCTGTACGACACGCTGGAGACCAACTGGTTCCGCGGCGGCCGCGAGGACGAGCAGCAGCCGAGTGCCGCTCCGGCCCCGCAGCAGCAGCCGCAGGCGCCGGCTCCCGCGGCCCCCCAGCAGCGTCCGGCCCAGAGCGGCTGGCGCAGCTCGCCGAACGACGATCTCGTCCGGCAGGCGGAGCGGGTGCGTCAGCCCGCCTCGGGTGGTGTCACCACCTCCGGTCTGCCGCGCCGCGTGCCCCGGGCGAACCTCGTGCCGGGCACGGCTCAGCAACAGCAGAACCAGGCCGGTCCGCAGGTCTCGCGTGCGCCGCAGGACGTGCGCGGACGGCTGACCAATCTCCGTCGGGGCATCGCTCAGGGCCGTCAGGCCGGCAGCGGCCAGACCGGCAGCTTCCCGAGCCCCACTCACCAGCAGGAGCGTTAGTTGAGCCAGATGAGCCAGGCGGCACAGAACCTCAACTGGTTGATCACCAACTTCGTGGACAACACCCCAGGGGTGTCCCACACCGTCGTCGTGTCCGCCGACGGTCTGCTGCTGGCGATGTCCGAGGGCTTCCCGCGCGACCGTGCCGACCAGCTGGCGGCCGTCGCGTCCGGGCTCACCTCGCTGACGGCCGGTGCCTCGCGGATCTTCGAGGGCGGCACCGTGGCACAGACGGTCGTCGAGATGGAACGCGGCTTTCTGTTCCTGATGTCCGTCTCGGACGGCTCGTCGCTGGCCGTGCTCGCGCACCCGGAGTGCGACATCGGCCTCGTCGGCTACGAGATGGCGCTCCTGGTCGACCGCGCGGGCGCGGTGCTCACGCCCGACCTTCGCGCCGAGCTCCAGGGAAGTCTGCTCCACTGACCGGCCCGTGATCCATACGCGTCACCGAAAAACCGTCCGGCCGCCACAATCCCCCCACCGGCCCCGTCCGACGGCCAGCCCGACCGACTTGCTGTCTCGCCCGGAGGATTCATGACCCCGCCCACCGCCCATCATGATCCGTACGCAGGGTCGTACGAGGAAGAGGGCGACCAGCCGCTGGTCAGGCCGTACGCCATGACCGGCGGCCGGACCCGGCCGCGCTACCAGCTCGCCATCGAGGCGCTGATCAGCACCACGGCCGACCCGGCTGCGCTCATGGGGTTGCTCCCGGAGCACCAGCGCATCTGCCATCTGTGCCGTGAGGTGAAGTCGGTCGCGGAGGTCTCCGCGCTGCTCAACATGCCGCTGGGCGTGGCCCGCATTCTCGTCGCGGACCTCGCCGAGGCCGGTCTCGTCGCGATCCACCAGCCGGGCGGCGACGAGGCCACCGGTGCTCCGGACGTGACGCTGCTCGAAAGGGTGCTCAGTGGACTTCGCAAGCTCTAGCGGTCAGGCGACGACCGCGTCTCGCTCGACCACCTCGGCGAAGATCGTGGTGGCGGGCGGCTTCGGCGTGGGCAAGACCACGTTCGTCGGCGCCGTCTCGGAGATCAACCCGCTGCGCACGGAGGCCGTGATGACGTCCGCGTCCGCGGGCATCGACGACCTCACCCACACCGGGGACAAGACCACCACCACGGTGGCCATGGACTTCGGCCGCATCACCCTGGACCAGGACCTGATCCTCTACCTGTTCGGCACCCCCGGACAGGACCGCTTCTGGTTCATGTGGGACGACCTGGTGCGCGGCGCGATCGGCGCGGTGGTCCTCGTCGACACCCGGCGCCTGGCCGACTGCTTCCCCGCCGTCGACTACTTCGAGAACAGCGGCCTGCCGTTCGTCGTCGCCCTCAACGGTTTCGACGGACAGCAGCCGTACCAGCCGGAAGAGGTGCGCGAGGCTCTGCAGATCGGTCCCGACACCCCGATCATCACGACGGACGCCCGGCACCGCGCCGACGCCAAGTCGGCCCTGATCACGCTGGTGGAACACGCGCTGATGGCACGTCTGCGTTAGCGCGCACACCGGTACGTACACCGGTACGACACAGGACCGACACTCAAGTCGGAAGGGCGATACGGCAGTTGTCGTAGGGCCCGGCGGAGCCGGCTGTGGCCTTTGACACGGCCGGCTCCGGTGTTCATAACAGTTCGGCAGAGGAATCGTGGAGAACCGCCACGCGTCGCGGTCGGCCGGTGTCGCTGTGCGCACGAACGCCCCGTCTTTTGACGGGGCTCGCTCTTTATGACCGTTTTATGTGGGGCTTACATCACCTCGAGCCCGCGCATTCCGCTGTTTGGAAGAGCGCAGGTCGTCGTGCTGGAATGCCTGAACTGCCCAATAGTCAAAGACGTACTGGTAGGCGTACCGGGAGTCCTTGGCCGACCGGGCACGGACACACTGCGGCACGACGAAGGTGCCGACCGCCGAGAGGTTGTTGGTCGAGTGAGGCGAAGCAAGAACAGTCCCGAGCCGGCGGCGCGGGGCAACTTCACCCCGCCGCCGCGCACAGCGGCGCCCGCCCCTGTGCCCGGTTCGGAACCGTCGGCGGCGCCGGCCCCGAGCGGTGGCCGCTTCTCCCCCCGCAACTGGCGGGTGCCGACCCGGCTGAACGCGATCCTGCTCATACCCGTGCTGGTCGGCCTCGTCATGGGCGGCTTCCAGGTCAAGAGCTCGATCGACACCTGGCAGAACGCGGAGGACGCGGAGAACGTCGCGCTCCTGGTGCGCGCCGCCGAGGACTACGGCCAGGCCCTGCTCGACGAGCGCGACCTCACCGCGCCCGACCTGCTCCAGGGCAAGGGCGAGACGGCCGAGGTCAAGCAGCTGCGCGCCGCCACCGACTCCGCCAAGGGCAAGTTCGACGAGGCGGCGAAGAACCTGCCGCACACGGCCGCACTCGACCGCCGCATGCAGCTGTTCCGCTCCAACGAGAACAAGCTGTCCGCGCTGCGCCAGGCCGCCTTCACCAAGCCGATGGACCCGGTGAAGACGGAAGAGGGCTACGTCCTCGTCCAGCACTCCCTGATGGAGTTCGCCAACGAGCTGAGCCTCGGTACCGGCAACGTCACCTCCTACGGCCGTACCGTCTACGCCGTCTCCCTCGCCAAGGCCGCGACCTCGCTGCAGCGCGCCATCGGCGTGCACCTGCTGATCCGGCCCGCGGAGAAGCAGAGCGTGGCCGCGCAGCAGCGCGTCTCGCTGGCCACGTACCGCTACCTCGAGGGCATCGCCGTCAACGAGTTCGTCTCGGGCGCCACCCAGGCCGACGTCAACCGGCTCGACCAGGTCATGGCGCAGCAGCGCCAGAAGGTCGGCGACCGGGGCGCCGCCGTCAACGCCGGCGACAACAGCTCCACCCAGGGCGGCGCCTACACCGCCATGCCGGTCGCCGACAAGATGCTCCAGGGCATCGCCTCCGGCGCCTTCAGCTCGAACGAGCTGGCGGCCAAGGGGGTGACGCCGCAGACCTGGATGGGCGCCTCCACCGCGAAGTTCGACGGCTACCGCCAGGTCGAGACCGAACTGGTCGACAAGGCCGTGGCCGACGCGCAGACCATCGCCGACAACGCCAAGCAGGACGCCATCGTCACCGGCGCCATCGTGGTGATCGCCCTGCTGCTCGCCTTCATCCTGGCCGGTGCCGTGGCCCGCCAGATGAGCCGCGCGATGCGGCAGCTGCGCAACGCCGCGTTCGGCATCGCCGAGCAGCGCCTGCCGATGCTGGTCGACCAGCTCTCGCGCACCGACCCCGGCCGGGTCGACACCCGCGTCGCCCCGATCCCGATCACCACCACCGACGAGATCGGCGAGGTCGCCCGCGCCTTCGACCAGGTCCACCGCGAGGCGGTCCGGCTCGCCTCCGAGCAGGCCCTGCTGCGGGGCAACATCAACGCGATCTTCACCAACCTCTCGCGCCGCAACCAGTCGCTGATCGAGGGCCAGCTGACCCTGATCACGGACCTGGAGAACAACGAGGCCGACCCGGACCAGCTGGAGAACCTCTTCAAGCTGGACCACCTGGCCACCCGTATGCGCCGCAACGGCGAGAACCTGCTGGTCCTCGCCGGCGAGGAGCCGGGCCGCCGCTGGGACCAGCCGGTGCCGCTCGTCGACGTGCTGCGCGCCGCCTCCTCCGAGGTGGAGCAGTACGAGCGCATCGAGCTGCAGGGCGTCCCGGAGGCCGAGATCCACGGCCGGGCCGTGACCGACCTCGTGCACCTGCTCGCCGAGCTGCTGGAGAACGCCACCACGTTCTCCTCCCCGCAGACCAAGGTCCGGGTCACCGCGACCCGTCTCCCGGACGGCCGCGTGATGATCGAGATCCACGACAAGGGCATCGGTCTGACGGCCGAGGACTTCGCCGACATCAACCACAAGCTGGCCAACCCGCCGACCGTGGACGCCGCGATCTCGCAGCGCATGGGCCTGTTCGTGGTCGGCCGGCTGTCCGACCGGCACGGCATCCGGGTCCAGCTGCGCCCCTCGGGCGAGCAGGCCGGCACCACCTCGCTGGTCATGCTGCCGGACGCGATCACGCACGGCGGTGGCGGCGAACAGCATCTCCAGCGCGACGAGTTCACCGTCTCGCAGATCATCCCGGAGCAGAACTTCCAGGGTGAGAACTTCAGCCAGCCGATGCGCACGGCCGCCGAACTGGGCTTCGACGACAGCCGTTACACCGAGGTCCCCGACGACCTGCGCGACCTGGATCCGGTCGGCCGCTCCCTGATGCGCGAGGAGCGCCGCGCGGCCCTGGAGTCCCAGGGCCACGGCCAGCAGCAGGAGCAGAGCCCGGAGCAGCAGGGCGGGTACGCCGACGACTTCGGCCCCGGCACTCAGCAGCAGCCGGCCTACGACGCCCACCAGGGCGGCTTCCCCGACCAGGGCACCGGGTACGACCAGCACACGGCGTACGAGGAGCACCGGGGCGGCTACGACGGACAGCAGGCGCCGTCGTACGAGGAGTCCTACTACGGGCAGAACGGCCACGTACCGCAGGGCGACGGTTTCGGCACCGCCGGCGGCTACTCCGAGCGCTCGTATGCGGAGCCCGCGCAGGAGGACTCCGCGCCGGCGCACGCCACCGCTCCGGAGAACCCTTCGGGCTTCGACCAGACGTCCTACCAGGACGACTGGCCCCAGCACGGCGGCTACCAGAACGGCTACGGGTCCCAGTACGCTGCGGACGCACCGGAAGCGGAACCGCAGCGGAGCGCTGACGCAAGTCAGCAGGACCGCGTAGGCTTCGACCGTCCGGGACCGGCCACTTCCGCCGTCCACGAGCTGACCGACGCCGGGCTGCCGCGCCGCGGATCCCACGCGAGCGGTTCGAACGGCTCCGCCCAGCGCGTGAACCAGGAAGCGCCGGCGCCCACTCCGGAGAACAACGGCGACAATGGCAGCTGGCGGTCGGCGAACGACGACCGCTGGCAGCAGGCCGCGCAGCTCCGCAAGCCCAAGGCGGGCGGGGTCACGGCCTCCGGTCTGCCGCGGCGGATTCCCAAGGCCAACCTGGTCGACGGCGCCGCCGAAACCACCCCTCAGGGGGGCCCTCAGGTCTCCCGCGCCCCGGAGGACGTCCGGGGCAGGCTGAGCAACCTGCGCCGTGGCGTCCAGCGTGGACGCAGCGCGAGCGCAGGCAGTGAAACGAACGGCCAGGGCTTCGGTCCTGACAGCACCTACAACCAGGAGCGTTAGTGTGAGCCCGATGAGCCAGGCGGCACAGAACCTGAACTGGTTGATCACCAACTTCGTGGACAACACCCCGGGGGTGTCCCACACGGTGGTGGTCTCCGCCGACGGACTCCTTCTGGCGATGTCCGAAGGCTTCCCCCGCGACCGCGCCGATCAGCTCGCGGCCGTCGCCTCCGGTCTGACCTCGCTGACCGCCGGTGCGTCCCGGATCTTCGAGGGCGGCAGCGTGAACCAGACGGTTGTGGAGATGGAGCGGGGATTCCTGTTCATCATGTCCATTTCCGATGGTTCCTCGCTTGCGGTGCTGGCGCACCCGGAGGCGGACATCGGTCTCATCGGGTACGAAATGGCCCTTCTGGTGGACCGGGCCGGTACTGTCCTGACCCCGGACCTGCGGGCCGAGCTCCAGGGCAGCCTGCTCAACTGACGGGGGGACGGTGCGTTTTGGCGTCCCGGGGCCGTAAGGTTTCGGGACGCGGGCTTCCACGTGGTGGGATGCCAGACACGCTCGGAGGAGGAGAGAAAGTGGCAACACCCCCAGGCGGTTCGTCTTCGGGCAACTGGTCGTACGGGCCTGGCCAGGGCCACGGCGACGGTTCCGCGAACCCGTACGCCTACCCCTCCGCCCCGAGCCACCGGCAGCCGTACATGCCCCAGGGCCCCGGCCCGTCGCCGTACGACCAGCCGCCGGCCCCGCGTATCCAGCCCGTGCAGCCGCAGCGTCGCACCCCCGAGCCGGCGCCCGCCGGGGCGTCGAACAACCCGCTGGTGCGTCCGTACGCCATGACCGGCGGCCGGACGCGTCCGCGCTACCAGCTCGCCATCGAGGCGCTGGTGCACACCACCGCTGCTCCGCACCAGATGCAGGGCCAGCTGCCCGAGCATCAGCGGATCTGCAACCTGTGCCGCGAGATCAAGTCGGTGGCCGAGATCTCGGCCCTGCTGACGATCCCGCTCGGCGTGGCCAGGATCCTCGTCGCCGACTTGGCGGAGGCGGGACTGGTCGCCATCCATCAGCCCGGCGGCGACGAGAACGCCGGCGGCCAGCCAGACGTGACACTGCTCGAAAGGGTGCTCAGTGGACTTCGCAAGCTCTAGCGGCGGTCCTTCCCGCTCCACCACCTCCGCGAAGATCGTGGTGGCGGGCGGCTTCGGCGTGGGCAAGACCACGTTCGTCGGCGCCGTCTCGGAGATCAACCCGCTGCGCACGGAGGCCGTGATGACGTCCGCGTCCGCGGGCATCGACGACCTCACCCACACCGGGGACAAGACCACCACCACGGTGGCCATGGACTTCGGCCGCATCACCCTGGACCAGGACCTGATCCTCTACCTGTTCGGCACCCCCGGACAGGACCGCTTCTGGTTCATGTGGGACGACCTGGTGCGCGGCGCCATCGGCGCGGTGGTCCTCGTCGACACCCGGCGCCTGGCCGACTGCTTCCCCGCCGTCGACTACTTCGAGAACAGCGGCCTGCCGTTCGTGATCGCCCTCAACGGCTTCGACGGACAGCAGCCCTACCAGCCCGACGAGGTGCGCGAGGCCCTGCAGATCGGCCCCGACACCCCGATCATCACGACCGACGCCCGGCACCGCGCCGACGCCAAGTCGACGCTCATCACGCTCGTCGAGCACGCGCTGATGGCGCGTCTGCGGTAGGTGCTCCGGCCCCCGGGCTGCCCCTTGCGGTGACACACGCCGTCCCGGGGCAGCTCGTGGCCAGGCCCCGCCCTACCGCGGAGCCACAGGCCGGACACGGCCGCGCGCCCCTCAGGGACGTGAAGAAGACTCGAAGAAGACACGAAGAAGGGCCCCTCTCCTCGGAGAGGGGCCCTTCTTCGTGCTCGCGTCAGCGCCAGCTGTGCGGGGCGCGGAAGCCGTTCTCGCGCTCCAGGCGACGCCAGCCGGCGCGCGGGCGGCCGTGGTGGACGGGGACGGTCTCGGCGGGGCGGGCGGCCGCGCGGGCCAGGAGGACGGCCGTGATGGCGGCGACCTCCTCGGGCTCGGCGTGGCCCTTCTCGACGCGGATGTCGGCAGTGCTCATGGGTCTCAGTCTCCGTGAGTCAGAGGTCCGCGGGGTTGCCGCGGCGGGTCCGCTGGGTTACTGCGGCGGGTTGCCGTGCTTGCGGGAGGGCAGGTCGGCGTGTTTCGTCTGGAGCATCGCGAGGGAGCGGGCGAGGACCTCACGGGTCTCGGCGGGGTCGATGACGTCGTCGACCAGGCCACGCTCGGCCGCGTAGTACGGGTGCATCAGCTCGGCCTTGTACTCCTTGACCATCTTCTGCCGCATGGCCTCGGGGTCCTCCGCGTCGGCGATCTGCCGGCGGAAGATGACGTTGGCGGCGCCCTCGGCGCCCATCACCGCGATCTCGTTGGTCGGCCACGCATACGTGAGGTCCGCGCCGATGGACTGCGAGTCCATCACGATGTAGGCGCCGCCGTAGGCCTTGCGCAGGATCAGCGAGATCCGCGGCACGGTCGCGTTGCAGTACGCATACAGCAGCTTCGCCCCGTGCCGGATGATCCCGCCGTGCTCCTGGTCCACACCCGGCAGGAAGCCCGGCACGTCCAGGAAGGTGATGATCGGAATGTTGAACGCGTCGCACATCTGCACGAACCGCGCCGCCTTCTCCGACGCCTCGATGTCCAGGACACCGGCCAGCACCTGCGGCTGGTTCGCGACGATGCCGACGACCTGACCGTCCAGCCGCGCCAGCGCGCAGATGATGTTGCGCGCCCAGCGCTCATGCACCTCGAGGTACTCGCCGTCGTCGACGATCTCCTCGATCACCTTCGTCATGTCGTAGGGCCGGTTGCCGTCCGCCGGGACCAGGTCCAGCAGCACCTCACCGCGCCGCTCCACCGCATCACCCGACTCCGCCCGCGGAGGGTTCTCCCGGTTGTTCTGCGGCAGCAGCGACAACAGGTAACGCACCTCCGCGATGCACGTCTCCTCGTCGTCGTAGGCGAAGTGACACACACCCGAGGTCTCCGCGTGCACATCCGCACCGCCGAGCCCGTTCTGCGTGATCTCCTCACCCGTGACCGCCTTGACCACGTCCGGACCGGTGATGAACATCTGCGAGGTCTCACGCACCATGAACACGAAGTCCGTCAGCGCCGGACTGTAGGCCGCACCGCCCGCACACGGACCCAGCATCACCGAGATCTGCGGGATGACACCCGACGCCTTCGTGTTCCGCTGGAAGATCCCCCCATAGCCGGCGAGCGCGGACACACCCTCCTGGATACGGGCACCCGCCCCGTCGTTCAGCGACACCAGCGGCGCACCCGCCGCGATCGCCATGTCCATGATCTTGTGGATCTTCGTCGCATGGGCCTCGCCCAGCGCACCACCGAAAATCCGGAAATCATGCGCGTACACGAAGACCGTACGGCCCTCCACCGTCCCCCAGCCGGTGATCACACCGTCCGTGTACGGCTTCTTCGCCTCCAGCCCGAACCCCGACGCCCGGTGCCGGCGCAACTGCTCGACCTCCCGGAAGGACCCCGGATCCAGGAGCAGCTCGATCCGCTCCCGAGCGGTCAGCTTGCCCTTGGCGTGCTGCGCCGCGGTCGCCTTCTCACTCGGACCGGCCAACGCCCGGGCACGGATCTCGTGCAACTCGGCGACCCGCCCGCGCGCGTCCGTCGGCTCGCCGGTCGGCTCACCCGTCGTCTCTTCCAAAACGGTCATGTAGCGACCTTACGAAGACCGCCAAGGAAAGCGAGCCGTCGACTCCGTACAGTCTCCGGCGCGTTTTCCTGGTGCCCCTGAACAGAACCCGGCGGGCATGCAGGCGTTCCGACTGCTCAGAGGGCGTCGGGGTTGTGGGGGTCGTACAAATCCGGTGGGCGAGAGCCGCCTCACATCGGGGCGCTCGGATGCCATCACTGGAGTGAATCCGGACCCGGACGACGACCCCGGAAAGACTACCTCCGCCAAGACTGTTGAACTTTGAACGGAATAGGTCTACCGTCGGTGTCGTTGGCATCGTTGAACATTCAACATCAGGCCTCAACCGTCCCCAAGGAGCACGTCATGGGCATCTTCGGCCGCAAGAACACCCCCGAGACCACCGCCGCCCCCGCCGCCGCCACGGCCACCGCGCCCGTCAGCCCGGACCTCGCGGCCCTGACCGGCGACTACACGATCGACCCCAGCCACACCACGATCGGCTTCGTCGCACGCCACGCGATGGTCACCAACGTCAAGGGCTCCTTCCTCGACTTCTCCGGCTCGCTGCACCTGGACGGCGCCGACCCGTCGCGCTCGACGGCCTCCCTCGACATCAAGATGGACAGCATCGACACGGGCAACGCCGACCGGGACGGTCACCTGAAGTCCGCGGACTTCTTCAAGACCGACGAGTTCCCGACGATGACGTTCCGCTCCACCAAGGCGGAGGCCCTGGGCGGCGACGACTACCGCATCACCGGCGACCTGTCGATCCTCGGTGTCACCAAGCCGCTCACCATCGACCTGGAGTTCCACGGCGCCGCGAAGGACCCGTTCGGCAACGAGCGCGTCGGCTTCGAGGGCAAGGCGGAGATCCTGCGCTCGGAGTGGGGCCTGACCTGGAACGCGGCGCTGGAGACCGGTGGCGTCCTGGTCTCCGACAAGATCAAGCTCGTCTTCGACGTCTCCGCGATCCGCAACGCCTGACCCGAACACCGGCACAGCACGGGCCACCCGACCTCCGCCGCCCGGCGGAACCGGGGGCCCGTGCCGCGTTGTGGGGGCCGACGGCTCAGAAGTTGCCGCCGAAGTCCCCGCCTCCGCCGAAGTCGCCGCCCCCGCCGAAGTCCCCGCCCCCGCCGCCGAAGTCACCGAAGTCGCCCGGGTCGAAGTCGGCGCCCGAGACGTCACCGCCGTCGTAACCGCCGGCGCCGAAGTCGCCGTAGCCGGTGCCGTAGTCGGCGGCGTACGACGGGGTGGCCATCATGCTGCCGAGCAGGGTGCCGACGAGGAGGCCGGGCAGCAGGCCGCCGCCGAAGTAGCCGCCCGCCCAGGGGCCGTAGGCCGGGCCCGCGTCCCAGTAGGGGCGGCGGCCGTAGTCGGTGTCGACCTCGCGGACCATCGGGTCGCGGCCGTCCGCCAGCCGGGCCTGGTCGGCGGCGCACACCGGCACCTCACGCGCCGCGCCGCCGGGCGGGGTCCAGACGGCGTCGGCGACCGAGGGCCCGTGGCGCGGGTCGAAGAAGCACGGCGGCCGGCGCTGGGGCAGCGGCCGTCCCTCGCGGCGGGCGGCGAGCTGCGCCAGAGCGAACCGGCCGTCCTCCAGCGCCTGGGTGACAGCCCGTACGTCCTCGGGCCGCCGAGCCGCCGCCATCAGCGACTTCGCCTGTTCGTAGGTGTCCAGGGCCCGCTCGTAGTCCGCGCGCATCGCGTCGTCGGCGCCCGGTTCGGCCGGGTGGAACTCGAGCCGGTCCAGTTCCTCGCCGAAGGCGGTGATGTCCTCGTCGACGACCACGCGCAGCCGCTCCAGGGCGGCCCGCTGCTCCTCCTCGCGGCGACGGCGGCCGCGCCGCACCAGGGCGTAGGCGCCCGCGCCGCCGGCGACGACCACGGCGGCCGTGGCGACGAGCGCGGTGGTCGACACCCCGCCGCCGTTCCCGGAGGAGCCCCAGCCGGAGGGCGCCGAGCCGCCCATGTTGGCCACGGCCCGGTCGCTGAAGTCGGTGAGCTGCGTACGGGCGTCGCGGTCGCCCCGCACGCTGGTCACGAGGTTCTGCACGGCCGACCGCGGCAGGACCGAGGAGTCGGCCCGGGCGTCGAAGCGGTCGCCGAGCCGGACGGCGTACAGGCCGGTGATGCCGGTGGCCGTCCGCAGGTCGGTGAACAGGCTCTTGGTCGGGTGGTCGGCGGGGAGCACGACCAGGAAGAGCGGCTTGTCGGCGCCCTTGATCCGTTTCGCCAGGGTGGCGGCGTCCGCGGCCGACAACTGCGCCGAGGCGGCCGGGTCGACATAGACGGGGTTCTCGCGCAGCGCCCGCCCGATCGTGGACAGATCGGAGTCGGCGACGGCGTGCGGGGCCGGTGCCCACAGCACCGCGCACGCGGCGAGCAGGGCGGCCGCCAGCAGCGCCGGGAGGCTTCGGGTCCGTTCGACGGCCTTCATGTATCGAACGTACCCGAAGCGACCCGCAACGCTCGTCCGCGCTGAGCGGAATCAGGCGGCCCGGTAGGCCGCGGCCAGTTTCTCCACCGCCTGCGCGTACCGCCCGGTCAGCAGCAGGTGGTCCGCCTCGGCGAACGGCCCGGCGACCGCCGGGGTGAGATGCTGCCCCGCCCTGTCCTGGACGATCAGCCGGGCCCGGGCGACCAGCGCGCGGCCGGCGAGGTCCGCGCCCGCCCGTTCGGCGGCCCGGGCGGCGACACCGAGTGCCCGCAGCGCGGCCGCACCGCCCGGCGGGACCTTCGTCAGCGTCGTCAGGCCCCAGCCGTACGGATACTGCGGGTCGTAGGAGCCGTCGCCGACGTTGATCGGCAGCTGCTCCTGCGAACGCGGCCAGGTGACCGGCAGCTGCCCGGTGAACGGCCGCCTGCCGTACAGCACGTCGGCCACACCGTCGCCCTCGGTGCCCGGCAGCCAGGAGGCGACCAGGGCGTCGATCTCGCCCAGCTGGTCACCGATGAGCTGAGGTCGTCCGGAGACGATCAGCACCGCGCACTTCATCGCCGCGCACACCCGGTCGACGGCCGCCCGGTCGGCGGCGCTCAGCTGGAGGCCGTGTCCGTTGCCGACGTCCCCGACGCCCTCGGCGTAGGGGGTCTCGCCGACGACGACCACGCCCACGTCGTAGCCGGCCGTCGGGGCGGAGGCGTCCTTGGACCAGGTGATCGCCGCGCCGGTCTTGCGCATGCCCTGGAGGATGGTGGTGCCCTGGGTGACGGCGCCGGAGGAGCCCTGTCAGGTGATGGTCCAGCCACCGGTCTGGTTGCCGAGGTCGTCGGCGTTCGAGCCGGCGACGTAGACCTTCTGCGTGGGCTTGAGGGGCAGCAGTCCGCCGTCGTTCTTCAGCAGCACCTGCGACTTCGCGGCCGCCTCGCGGGCCACGGCCCGGTGCGCGTCCGAGCCGATTGCGGACGCCCCGCTCGTGTCGGCGTAGGGGTGCTCGAAGAGCCCGAGCCGGAACTTCTCGGTGAGGATGCGGGCGACGGCGTCGTCGATCCGCCGTTCGCTGATCCTGCCCGCCGTCACCTCGGCGACGAGTGCGCCGGTGAAGTCCTTGTAGCCGTACGGCACCATCATCATGTCGACGCCCGCGTTCACCGAGGTGCGGACGTGTGCGGCGTAGTCGCCGGGGAGCTGGTCGATGGCGTTCCAGTCGCTGATGACGAAGCCGTCGAAGCCCATCCGGTCCTTGAGCACGCCGTTGATCATGTCGCCGCGGGCGTGCATCTTCACCGCGCCCTTGCCGTCTCCGACGATGTCGAGGGAGGAGTACGACGGCATGACCGTGCCGATGCCGCGCTGGACAGCCGTCTCGAACGGCGCCAGGTGGATGTCCTTCAGCTGCTGCGGGGTGACGGTGGTGACGCCCTGGTCGATCGTGTAGGTGCCGGTGGTCGAGGAGCCGTAGGCGGTGCCGCCGTCGCCGACGAAGTGCTTGGCGGTGGCGAGCACCTTGTCGTTCCGGCTCAGGTCCCGGCCGTCGGCACGGCCCTGGAGGCCCTGGACGACGGTCTCCATGGACTGCACGAGGGCCGGGTCCTCGCCGAAGGACTCGTAGGAGCGGCCCCAGCGTTCGTCACGGCTGACGCACAGACAGGGCGCGAAGTCCCAGGGGACGCCGGTGGCGCGGACCTCGGCCGCGGTCACGGCGCCCGTCCGCTGGGCGAGCGCGGGGTCACGGGTGGCGCCGATCCCGATGTTGTGCGGCATGATCGTGGCGCCGGTCAGGTTGTTGTGGCCGTGGACGGCGTCGACGCCGTAGATCAGCGGGATCTGGAAGCGGGTGGCCTGGGCCCGCAGCTGGAAGCCGTCGATCATCCGTGCCCAGGCCGCCGGGGTGTTGGGCGTGGGGGTGGAGCCGCCGCCGGAGAGCAGCGAGCCGAGGGCGTAGCCGGCGATGTCGCCCGGGTCGGTCATCGCGCCGCGCTCGGCCTGGGTCATCTGGCCGGCCTTCTCCGCCAGGGACATCCGGGACAGCAGGTCGGCGACGCGCTTGCGCACGGGCAGTTTCGCGTCGAGGTACGGCAGTCCGTGGGCGTCGATGACGATCTGCGGTGTCTCGGCGGGTGCCTTGGCGCCGGTGACCGTGAGCGCGAGCGGGACGGTCTCGGCGGCTTCGGCGCCGTGGTCCTCGCGGGTGGACACCTCGATGGTCCGGGTGGTGCCCGAGGCGGTGCCGGGCGGGAAGGTGAGGGTGCCGGAGACCGGGGTGTAGTCGCGACCGGCGGTGGCGGTGCCGCCCCGGGTCGCGTAGGTGACCGTCACCGGGTCGGTGAGGGGCTTCTCGCCGGTCGTGGCGACGGTGACCTTCACGGACGCGGTGCCGCCCTCCCGGACCGGGTGGACGGCGGCGTCGGTGGTGACGGAGGCGCGCAGCGACTGGTCGGCCTCGCCGTACAGCTCCACGCCGTCCATGGCGAAGGTGCCGCGCACGCCGGTGGGCAGGGTGACGGCGTAGCCCCACATCTGCGTGAGGCCGAGGACGTGGTCGATGCCGCCGACGGGCTGGTAGTCCGTGCGGTACGTGAAGTCGGTGAAGGGCAGCTCGATCCGCTTCCAGCCGGTGAAGTCGTCGGTGAAGGACGTGGTCCACAGTTCGGAGGCCTCGCCGTTCGCCCCGCCGTCCTTGATCTCGAAGGCGGTCTTCTTCCCGGTGCCGTGTCCCTCCCACCACAGGCGGATGCCGCGGTGGGCGGACCAGTCGTGCGGCGAGCCGTTCGCGGCGTAGTCGTGGGTGAAGCCGCCGTAGCCGCTGATGTCGTAGCTGCCCGCGAGGACCTTCTGCCCCTCGGGGGCGTCCGTGCGGGCCGCGAGGCTCAGGGTCGGCGGGTCGTCGGCGTCGCCGCCCCAGGTGAAGAGGCCCTCAGCGGGCTGCTGGGCGAAGGGCACCTCGCCCTCGAAGCGGTCGACCGGGACCGGGGCGGGCTCGGGGGCGTCGGCGGCCCGGGCGGACGTCCAGGGGAGCAGGGCCGCCAGGACGGCGGTGGAGGCGAGCAGGGCGGTTCTTCGCATGGACCTTCCCTCGGCTCTGGAGATACCTCTCAAGGCTTAGTTCAGGGCGTGAGTTAACGGGTCCCGGGCCTCGCCGTCAAGACTTCACACCAGAACTGATACGCAGCCAACTCCTGGCGCGTTCCGAGGCGTTGACGCTTCGAAAACTGAACGCGAAACCCCTTGACGCCCGCGGTCCGCCGTCATTTACTCACGGCTCGCACGCCCCATCCCCCCACCTCCCAGAAGGGCGGCGCACATGAGGAAAGCCCCCACGGCCCTGCGCCTGCTGCTCGCCGGGCTGCTCACCGCGGCCGGTGTCACGGCGGCCACCGTGCCCGCGCAGGCGGCCGGCGAGCCGGTCACGGCCTGGCTGACCACCACCGACGACTCCGGCGGCCGGCACGTCGTACGCGGCCTGGAACCGCAGACGCCGTTCGCCTTCCAGGCCGGCACCGGCGGCAGCGGTGAGAACATCACCGTCGACGAGAACACCCGCTACCAGACCTTCACCGGCGGCGGCGCGTCCTTCACCGACACCGCCGCGTGGCTGATGAACAGCAGCGGGGCGCTGTCCGCGGCCACCCGGGACGCGACGATGCGCAAGCTGTTCTCCCCCACGGACGGCATCGGCCTGTCCTTCCTGCGCAACCCGATGGGCGCCTCGGACCTGGCGCGCTACGGCTACACGTACGACGACGTCCCGGCCGGCCAGACCGACCCCTCCCTCAGCCGCTTCTCGATCGCGCACGATCTCGCCGACGTCGTCCCGCTGACCCGGCAGGCCCTCCAGCTCAACCCGTTGCTCACGGTCATGGCCTCGCCCTGGACGGCCCCGGCGTGGATGAAGGACAGCGGGCAGCTCAACGGCGGCTGGCTGAAGGCGGAGGACTACGGCGCCTACGCCTCCTACTTCGTGAAGTACCTCCAGGCCTACCGCGACCAGGGCGTGCCGGTCTCCTACGTGACGGCGCAGAACGAGCCGACCTGCTGCTCGGGCTACCCGTCGATGAGCTGGAACGCGAGCGGCCTGGCGTACTTCACCAAGAACGAGCTGCTGCCCAGACTCCAGTCGGCCGGACTGGCGACGAAGGTCCTGGCCCACGACTGGAACTGGGACACCTACGACGCCTACGCCGCCCAGACGGTCGACGACGCGGCGGTCCGCACCCACCCGAACTTCGGCGGGATCGCCTGGCACGGCTATGGCGGCGACATCGCGAAGCAGACGGCCGTGCACAACCAGTACCCGCAGCTGGACGCCTTCGGCACCGAGCACTCGGGCGGCACCTGGATCGCGAACCAGCAGCGCGAGGACCTGCTCAACATCGTCGACTACACCCGCAACTGGGCGAAGTCGGTGACGAAGTGGTCGCTGGCGGTGGACCAGAACATGGGCCCGCACAACGGAGGCTGCGGCACCTGCACCGGCCTGGTCACGGTCCACGACGGCGACGCGCGCAGCGGCCAGGTGGACTACACCGTCGAGTACTACGACATGGGGCATCTGACGAAGTTCGTCCGCCCCGGCGCGCAGCGCATCGCCTCCACGGCATCCTCGGCCCTGCCGAACGTGGCCTGGCGCAACCCCGACGGCTCGAAGGCGCTCATCGCCTACAACGACTCCGCCTCCCCCCGCACGGTCACCATCAACTGGGGTTCACAGCACGCCACTTACTCCCTCCCGGGCAAGACCTCGGCGACCTTCACCTGGTCCGGCGCGCAGGGCCAGGGCGGCGACCGCACCGGCGCGTTCGTCGGTCTCGCGGGCAAGTGCCTGGACGTGGCCGGGGGTTCGACCGCCAACGGCACGGCGGTCCAGCTCTACGACTGCAACGGCACCACGGCCCAGCAGTGGACGGTGAGGTCCGACGGCACGGTCCAGGCGCTGGGCAAGTGCCTGGACGTCACCTCCGCCGCGACGACGGACGGCGCCATGGTCCAGCTCTACGACTGCAACGGCACCGGCGCCCAGCAGTGGACGTACAACACCACGACCGGCGACGTGGTGAACGTCCCGGCGAACAAGTGCCTGGACGTCACGGACAACGCCTCGGCGAACGGGACCCGGCTGCAGATCTGGTCCTGCACCGGCGCCGCCAACCAGAAGTGGAGCCTGCGGTAGCGCCACGACACACACCCGCACCCGGGGGATGATGGAGGCAGCCGACGGCGCCGACCTGGAGGTCGTATGAGTACAGCCCGCGATCTGCTGCTCACCGCCGTGGACGTGCCCTCGGGGCGGCCCGTGGCGCAGGGCGATCTGTCGCTCGCGCTGGCCGGGGCCGAGCTGGCCGACCTGATCGCCGACGAGAGCGTCCACCTGGACGACGACCGGATCCTGCCGGGCCTCCGGCGGCCCACGGGTGACCGGCTGCTGGACGAGGCGGCCGCGGCCCTGCGCCAGGACACGCCGTACGAGTCCGTCGAGGACTGGCTGTGGCGCCGGGGACGCGGCCTGGCCGCCGCCTACGCCGCCGAGGCGCAGGCCGAGCGCGGCGGTCGGCACCGCTGGCTGCCGTCGCGGAGCCGCCCCGGTCCCCCGCCGGACTCCCCGGAGCGGCGCCGTGCCGCCGACCGCTGGGCCTTCCGCGAGCCCGTCCTGGCGGCCTTCGCCGCGGCCCTCGGCATCCCCGAGGACGCCGCGGAGGAGGACGTCCCGGACCTGGACGACGCGGTCGTGACCGTCGTCGCCGCCGTCCGCGACGCGCTGACCGAGCTGGCGGCCGTACGCCAGCGCCGCCGTATCGAGGACGACGCCTACGCCAACATCTGGCGCGGCGCCTGACGAGCGGGGCGGGCGGAGGGTCAGGTGACCGGCTGGCCCACGGCCAGCAGGTTGCCCTCGCTGTCCCGGAACCACGCCCCGCGCTCGCCCCGCGCGCCCTTGCTCGGGTAGTTGCCCTCGACCTCGGCGATCCCGTCCCGGGTGTGCAGTCCGGGCGCGTCGACGTCCTCGAAGACGACCCCGCGCCGCCGCAGCGCGGCCACGACCGCCTCGATGTCGTCCACCTCGAACGCCATCTGCGTGAACGTGCCGGGCGCGGACCCGGTCGAGCGGAACACGACGAAGTCCACCCCGCCGCACCGGTACAGCAGCCCGCCGGGCCGCTCGTCCACGGGGCTTAGGCCCAGCTTGTCCGCGTAGAACCGCCGGGCCCGCTCCAGGTCCAGGGCGGGCAGCCGGGTCGCCACGCGCGCCCGGCCCAGAAGGTCACCGTCCGAAGAGGTCATGCCTCCACTGTGGCCTATTCGGCCGGGTGGACGCCCGCCCGCAGCAGCCCGTAGGTGTACGCGTCCTCCAGCGCCTGCCACGACGCCGCGATGACGTTGTCGGCGACGCCCACCGTGGACCACTCGCCGGCGCCGTCGGAGGTGGAGATCAGCACGCGGGTCGTGGACTGCGTGCCGTGCACCCCTTCGAGGATGCGGACCTTGTAGTCGACGAGGTCGAGCTGGGCGAGCTGCGGGTAGATCTTCTCCAGACCCACGCGCAGCGCGCGGTCGAGGGCGTTGACCGGGCCGTTGCCCTCCGCGGTGGAGACGATCCGCTCGCCCTTGGCCCACAGCTTCACGGTGGCCTCGTTGGCGTGGGTTCCGTCGGGCCGGTCCTCGACGATCGCGCGCCAGGACTCGACCTCGAAGTAGCGCAGCGGCCTGCCCTGGACCTCGGCGCGCAGCAGCAGCTCGAAGGACGCGTCGGCGGCTTCGTAGGTGTAGCCCTTGAGCTCGCGCTCCTTGACCCGCTCGACGACCCGCCCGACCAGCTCGCGGTCGCCGCCGAGGTCGATGCCGAGCTCCTTGCCCTTCAGCTCGATGGAGGCGCGGCCGGCCATGTCGGAGACCAGCATCCGCATGGTGTTGCCGACCCGCTCGGGGTCGATGTGCTGGTACAGGTCCGGGTCGACCTTGATCGCGGAGGCGTGCAGTCCGGCCTTGTGCGCGAAGGCGGACACGCCCACGTAGGGCTGGTGCGTGGAGGGGGTGAGGTTCACGACCTCGGCGATGGCGTGGGAGATGCGGGTCATCTCCCGCAGCCGGCCCTCGGGCAGCACCTTCTTGCCGTACTTCAGCTCCAGCGCGGCGACCACCGGGAACAGGTTGGCGTTGCCGACCCGCTCGCCGTAGCCGTTCGCCGTGCACTGCACGTGGGTCGCGCCCCCGTCGACGGCGGCGAGCGTGTTGGCGACCGCGCAGCCGGTGTCGTCCTGGGCGTGGATGCCGAGCCGCGCGCCCGTGTCGGCGATCACGGTGGAGACGACGGCGTTGACCTGCGCGGGCAGCATGCCGCCGTTGGTGTCGCACAGGACGACGACGTCGGCGCCGGCCTCCGAGGCGGCCCGTACGACGGCCTTGGCGTACTCGGGGTTGGCGCGGTAGCCGTCGAAGAAGTGCTCGCAGTCGACGAAGACCCGGCGGCCCTGCGAGCGCAGGTAGGACACGGTGTCGCGGACCATCTCGAGGTTCTCGTCGAGCGTGGTGCGCAGCGCCAGCTCCACATGCCGGTCGTGGGACTTGGCGACCAGGGTGACCACCGGGGCGCCGGACTCCACCAGCGCCCTGACCTGGGGGTCCTCGGCGGCGGTCGTACCGGCGCGACGGGTGGAGCCGAAGGCGACGAGCTGGGCGTGGCGGAAGGTGATCTCCGCCTGGGCGCGGGCGAAGAACTCGGTGTCCCTCGGGTTGGCGCCGGGCCAGCCGCCCTCGATGAAGCCCACGCCGAAGTCGTCCAGGTGCCGTGCGATCGCGAGCTTGTCGGCGACGGTGAGGTTGATGCCCTCGCGCTGGGCGCCGTCCCGCAGGGTGGTGTCGAAGACGTGGAACGAGTCGTCGAGCTCGCTGGTTGCCGTCTCGGTCATGGTCTCAAGGCTCCTGTTGTGGATCTTCGGTCTTACCGGAATGACCGGCTCCACCGTCCCCCCAATGGTCCCTCACGCCTGGCTCCCGGCTGAAGGTGGGCCAGGAAACAGAAAAACCTCTCGCGGGTGCGAGAGGTCTGCGCGCGGGTCGAGGACGACGGTGGCCGCCCGTACCTGGTCGTACGTGGCGGTCACTGCGGACCGGCGCGCCTGCTGCCAATAATCGTGGCGAACGAGAGCACGGGGGCAGTCTGGCACAATCCGCCCGCGTGCTCACCGCCCGTCTCAGGATGCGAGCGCGGCACCGGTCGCCTCTCGCGCGACCGGCTGCGCCCGGTACCCGGATCAGCGCTGCGCGAGCAGCGCGTCGTCGATGAACTCCCGCACATGGGCGAGGGTCTGCGCCCGGTCGGTGCCGCGCAGGCCGATCGCCACATGGATGGAGAAGCCGTCCAGCAGGGCCCGCAGCCGGGAGGCGAAGCGGTCGGGGTCCACGGCACGGAACTCTCCGTGCGAGACGCCCTCGGCGATCAGGGCGACCAGGTCGCGGTGCCAGGCGCCCTCGATGGCCGCCTGCCGGCCCCGGGCCTCGTCGTCCGCGTTCTGCGAGCGGTTCCACACCTCCAGCCACAGCGTCCAGTGCGGGTCGCGGTGACCGTCGGGGACGTACAGGTCGACGTAGGCCGCCAGTCGTTCGCGGGCGGTGCCGCCGCTCGACAGCAGGCGGGCCCGCTCGGCGCCCAGCCGGCCCTCGCTCCACTCCAGGGTCCGCAGCAGCAGTTCGTCCTTGGAGCGGAAGTAGTACAGCAGATGGCCGCTGCTCATGCCGACCTCGCGGCCCAGCCCCGCCATGGTGAGCTTCTCCAGACCGCGCTCGGCGATCATGTCCATGGCGGAGGCGAGGACCTCCTCGCGCGGCGGCGCGTTTCTGCGCGCACGGGCCGCACCGGCCATCTGCTGCTCCTCCTGTGTCGCGGAACGGTGCCGTGGATCAGACCTTCGGCTGCTGCTGGGTGATGCAGTGGATGCCGCCCCCACCCGCGAAGATCGTACGCGCGTCCACCAGGGTCACCGTCCGCTCGGGGAAGAGCTTGCGGAAGATGCCGGCCGCGATCTCGTCACGCGGGTCGTCGAAGCCGCACAGCACGACGCCGCCGTTGCACAGGTAGTGGTTGATGTAGGAGTAGTCGGCCCAGTGGCCGTCGGCCTCCAGCACGGTCGGGGCGGGCACCTCGACCACCTCCAGGGCGCGGCCCCGGGCGTCGGTCTGGGAGCGCAGGAGGGAGATGACCTCCTTGGTGACCTCGAAGTCCGGGTGGGCGGGGTCGGGCTGGTGGTGGGCGACGACGACGCCGGGGCGGGCGAAGGCGGCGACGATGTCGACGTGGCCGAGGGTGCCGAAGCCGTAGGGCGGGTAGTCGCCGGTCAGGCCGCGCGGCAGCCAGATCGCCTTGGTGGTGCCGAGGTGGGCGTGGATCTCCGCCTCGACCTGCTCCTTGGTCCAGTGCGGGTTGCGCTCCGGGCCGAGCTGCACGGTCTCGGTGAGCAGCACGGTGCCCTCGCCGTCGACGTGGATCGCACCGCCCTCGTTGACCAGCCGCGAGGCGTACGTCTTCGCGCCGGCGAGGTCGGAGACGTGGGCGCCGATCTTGGAGTCGTGCTCCCAGCGGGCCCAGTCCTGGGCACCCCAGCCGTTGAACGTCCAGTCCACGGCGGCGAGTTCGCCCCGGCCGTTGGTGAGGAAGGTCGGGCCGATGTCGCGCATCCAGGCGTCGTCGAGTTCACGCTCGACGACCTCGATGCCCTCGCCGAGCAGGGTGGCGGCCTCGGCGGACTGGCCGGGGCCGCAGACCACGGTGACCGGCTCGAAGCGGCGGATCGCGCGGGCGACGGAGGCCCAGGCGATCCTGGACGCGGCGAGGTCCTCGGGGTCGTCGAAGGTGGGGTTGGGGCTCGGCCAGGCCATCCAGGTCCGCTCGTGCGGGGTCCACTCGGCGGGCATCGAGAAGCCGTCGGCAGCGGGGGTGCTCATCCAGGGCGTCCTTAGAGGAAGTAGAGGCGGTTGAGGGAGACGGAGTCGGCCGGCTGCGAGCTGAGCGGCTCGCCGTCGAGGGTGACCAGGCCGGTGCGCTGGTCCACGTCGACCTGTCCGGTACGGGAGTTGAGCCGCAGGTCGGCCGGGCCGATGCCGCGGGTGCCGCGCACGGCGACCCGGCGGCGCCGGGTGGGCATCGTGTCGTTGCCCTGGTCGACGGCGGCCTGGGCGACGAACGCGACGGAGATGTCGGCCGCGGTCGCCCCGAACGCGCCGAACTGCGGCCCCAGCACGAGGGGTTCACAGGTGTCGGTGGCCGCGTTGGGGTCGCCGACGACGCCGTAGGCGGGGAAGCCGGACTTCAGCACGAGCTGCGGCTTGGCGCCGAAGTACTCCGGCCGCCACAGCACGATGTCGGCGAGCTTGCCGGTCTCCAGCGAGCCGACCTCGTGGGCGAGGCCGTGCGCGATGGCCGGGTTGATGGTCAGCTTGGCCATGTAGCGCAGGACGCGCTCGTTGTCGTGGTCGGTGTCCGGACCGCCCAGCTCGGCCTTCATCTTGCCGGCCATGGCGAAGGTGCGGCGCACGGTCTCCCCGGCCCGGCCCATGCCCTGGGCGTCGGAGGAGGTGATGCCGATCGCGCCCAGGTCGTGCAGCACGTCCTCGGCGCCCATGGTGCCGGCGCGGATGCGGTCACGGGCCATGGCGGCGTCGCCGGGCAGGTCGGGCTTGAGGTCGTGGACGGAGACGATCATGCCGTAGTGCTCGGCGACCGCGTCCCGGCCGAAGGGCAGCGTGGGGTTGGTGGACGAGCCGATGACGTTCGGCACCCCGGCCATCTTCAGCACGTTGGGGACGTGTCCGCCGCCGCAGCCCTCGATGTGGAAGGCGTGGATGGTGCGGCCCTCCAGCACCTTCAGGGTGTCCTCCACCGACAGGCACTCGTTGAGGCCGTCGCTGTGCAGGGCGACCTGCACGTCGTGCTCCTCGGCGACCCGCAGCGCGGTGTCCAGGGCACGGGTGTGGGCGCCCATGTCCTCGTGCACCTTGAAACCGGAGGCGCCGCCCTCGGCCAGCGCCTCGATCAGGGGCGCGTCGTGCGAGGACGAACCCCGGCCGAGGAAGCCGATGTTGACCGGCCAGGCGTCGAAGGCGTTGAAGGCGTGGCGCAGCGCCCAGGGCGAGTTGACGCCGACGCCCCAGACGGGGCCGAACTCCTGCCCGATGATCGTGGTCACGCCGGAGGCGAGCGATGCCTCCATGATGCGCGGCGACAGCAGGTGGACGTGGGTGTCGACGGCGCCGGCCGTGGCGATCAGGCCCTCGCCGGACACGATCGACGTGCCCGTGCCGACGACGACGTCGACGCCGTCGAGGGTGTCGGGGTTGCCGGCCCGGCCGATGCCGCAGATCCGGCCCTCGCGGATGCCGATGGACACCTTGCGGATGCCCTGCACGGCGTCGATCACGACGACGTTGCTGATCACGACGTCGCAGGTCTCGCGGACGGCGGCGGCCTTCAGGTGCAGTCCGTCGCGGGCGGTCTTGCCGAAGCCGGCGAGGAACTCGTCGCCGTACTTCTGCGCGTCGGACTCGATCTTGATGGTCAGCCCGCTGTCGCCGAGGCGGACGCGGTCACCGGCGCGGGGGCCGTGGGTGGCCGCGTACTCGTAGGGCGTGAGGTGGCGGGCTTCGGCCGGGTGGCCTCCGGGGCGGCTCATCGCTCGGCCTCCTTCTCCGTGGTGTCCGATACGCCGGTGTCCGATCCGCCGGTGCCGGCTACACCGGTGTCCGATACGCCGGTGCCGGCCACGCCGAGGTAGCCGCAGGCCGCGGCCCGGCGCAGGGCCTCGTCCTTCGCGCCCGGGGCGTCCAGCGGTCCGTCGACCAGACCGGCGAAGCCGATCGCGATCCGCTCGCCGCCGATCGGCACCAGGCCGACCTCGTGCGTCTCGCCCGGTCCGAAGCGCACCGAGGATCCGGCGGGGACGGCGAGCCGCATGCCGTAGGACCGCTCGCGTGCGAAGTCCAGGCGGGGGTTGGCCTCGAAGAAGTGGAAGTGCGAGGTGACCGACACCGGCACGGTCGCGGTGTTGGTGACCGTCAGCCGGACCACCGGTTCGGGGTCGGAGTGCATCGGGCCCGGGAGCAGCGCGCCCGGGGCCTCCTCCCCCAGGCCGCCACCGATGGGGTCGGAGACGACCGCGAGCCGCGAGCCGTCGTCGAAGACGGCCTCGACCATGACCTCGGTGACGACGTCGGCGACGCCCGGCAGGACGTCGTCCGGGCCGAGCACCGAGCGGGCCGCCTCGATGGCCTCGGCGAGCCGCTTGCCGTCGCGTGCGGCCTCGCAGACGGTGTCCGCGATCAGCGCGGTCGCCTCCGGGACGTTCAGCCTGAGCCCGCGGGCCCGGCGGGCACGGGCCAGCTCGGCCGCTCCGAAGAGCAGCAGCCGGTCACGTTCCGTGGGAGTCAGTCTCACCTCGCGGCACCTCCTTGCCTTCCTGGCTTTAGAGCACCACTCTAAACACCAGATTCACGCAACGAAAATATTGACGGGCCACCTTTGCGCACGTCACATTGAACGTCGCTCTAAGTCGTAGGTGGCCGTCGAAGGAGACCCACACCATGCCCATCGAACAGCGCGGAGTCGACACGATCCCCGACGAGGAACGCACCAGCGGACCCCGCGACCTCGTCTCGATCCTCCTCGGCTCCAACCTCTGCCTGGGCGTCATCGTCTTCGGCTGGCTGCCGGCCTCCTTCGGCCTGGACTTCTGGTCCTCGATCACCTCGATCCTCGCGGGCACGGTCGTCGGTACGGCGCTGACGGCGCCGCTGGCGCTGATCTCGCTGCGCACCGCGACCAACCTGTCCACGTCCTCCGGCGCCCAGTTCGGCGTGCGCGGCCGGCTGATCGGCTCGATCGTCGGCCTGCTGCTCGCCCTCGGCTACACGGCCCTGACGGTCTGGGTCGGCGGCGACGTCTCGGTCAGCGTGCTCGGCCGCCTCTTCGGACTCCCGGCCGACGGGATCTCCTACGGCGTGATCTACGCGCTGCTGGCCGGGGCGACCGTGGCGGGCGCCGTGTACGGCTACAAGGTGCTGCTGACCATGTCCCGCGTGCTGGCCATCGGCATGACGGCCCTGCTGGCGCTGGGCGTCTTCGCCTACGCCCCGCACTTCTCCACCGCCGCGCTCCCCCAGGCCGGCGGCTATCTGCTGGGCGGCTACTGGCCGACCTGGCTGCTGTCGGCGGTGGCCGCGGGCCTGTCCGGGCCGATCGCCTTCATCACCCTGCTCGGCGACTACACCCGCTACATCTCCCCCGCCCGCCACACCCCGCGCCGCATCCTGCACGCCACCTGGCTCGGCCTGATCCTCGGCCTGCTGGTGCCGCAGCTCTTCGGCACCTTCACCGCCTACGGCGCCCGGGCCGCGCTCGACTACGCGGGCCCGCTGGTGAACGCCTCCCCCACCTGGTACCTGATCCCGCTGCTGCTGGCCGCCTCCGCCGGCTCGGTCGGCAACGCCGGTCTGATGCTGTACTCGATGGGCCTCGACCTGGACGCGATCCTGCCGCGCGCCTCCCGCGCCCGCGCCACCGCCACCGTCGCGATCGTCGCCACGGCCTGCGTCTTCGTCGGCCACTTCCTGTGGGACGCGCAGGCGGCGATGACGTCGTTCGTGCTGCTGCTCACCGCGCTCGGCACGCCGTGGGCCGTGATCACCCTGATCGGCTTCGCCCGCTGCCGCGGCCGCTACGACGCGGACGCGCTGCAGGTCTTCAACCGCCGCTCGCACGGCGGCGTCTACTGGTACCGGGCCGGCTGGAACGTCCAGGCCGCCCTCTCCTGGGCGGTCGGCGCGTTCGTCGGCCTGCTCGCGGTGTCGCTGCCGGAGTACCAGGGCCCGCTGCTGCGGTTCACCGGCGGTGTGGACTGCAGCTTCCTGCTGTCGGGCCTGGCGGGCGGCGTCGTGTACCTGGCGCTGACGGCCCGGGGCGCGGGCGTGCCGGCCCTCCCGGCCGTCCCCGCGGCACCGGCCGAGAAGGTGACCGCCGGCCACTGACCCCCCGGACCCACAGACCCGCCAGACCCACCAGACCCCCGGGCCGGCCGAGGACGGACGGCCGGCCCGGGCCTCGAAAGACCAGGGCCGCCCCGGACGAGATGTCCGGGGCGGCCCTGGTGTTCGTGCACCGGATCAGCCGAGCTTGTGCATCCAGCCGTGCTTGTCCTCCGTGATGCCGCGCTGGAGGCCGAGCAGGGCCTCGCGCAGCCGGAGGGTGACCGGGCCGGGCGCGCCGTCGCCGTGGCTCCAGGCGTCCGACTTGGTCTTGACGTGGCCGATCGGGGTGACGACGGCGGCGGTGCCGCAGGCGAAGACCTCGGTCAGCGCGCCGGACGCGGCGTCCTCACGCCACTGCTGGAGCGTGACCACGCCCTCCTCGGCGGTGTAGCCGAGGTCGCGGGCCACCTGGAGCAGGGAGTCGCGGGTGATGCCCTCCAGGATGGAACCGGTCAGGGCGGGGGTGACGATCCGGTCGCCGTAGACGAAGGCGACGTTCATGCTGCCGGACTCCTCGACCTTGGTGCGGGTCACCGCGTCGAGGTAGACGACCTGGTCGCAGCCGTTGGCGGCGGCCTCGGCCTGGGGCAGCAGGGAGGCGGCGTAGTTGCCGCCGGTCTTGGCGTCGCCGGTGCCGCCCGGGACGGCGCGGACGTGGTCCTCGGAGACCCAGATGGTGACCGGCTTGACGCCGCCCGCGAAGTAGGCGCCGGACGGGGAGGCGATCAGCATGAACAGGTACTCGTTGGCCGGGTGCACGCCGAGGCCGGTCTCCGAGGCGAACATGAACGGCCGCAGGTACAGCGACTCCTCACCGCCGTGCGGCGGCACCCAGTCGGCGTCCTGGGAGAGCAGCGCGTCCAGGGCGGCGATGAACAGCTCCTCGGGCAGCTCGGCCATCGCCATCCGGCGGGCGGAGTTGCGGAAGCGGCGCGCGTTGGCCTCCGGACGGAAGACCGCGACCGAGCCGTCGGGCTGGCGGTACGCCTTGAGCCCCTCGAAGATCTCCTGCCCGTAGTGGAGCACGTGGCAGGAGGGGTCGAGGGAGATGGGGCCGTACGGGACGAGCTGCGCGTCGTGCCAGCCGCGGCCCTCCGTCCACTTGATCGTCACCATGTGATCGGTGAAGTGGCGGCCGAACCCGGGGCTGGCGAGAATCGCCTCGCGCTCCGCGGCGGGCAGCGGGTGGGCGGAGGGCTTGAGCTCGATCGTGGGCGTCGTCATCAGTGGTTTGTCCTTCACCGGTTGTCGTGACGGGCCGCGCTCCTCAAGGCCCCGCAAGGGCCTTTTCCGGCCAGTGCTAGGACGTCCGAGCTTCCCCTCATATCGCGGCTCCGCGTTCGATTATCGCGCGGGGACGGCGACCGAAGGAATCCGGGTGGGGCGGACCCAGGGGGTCGATGGTTCCACCCGGCGCCGCACAGCGAAAGCCGCCGGGTGCGTCAAGGCGACCCGGCGGCTTCGAAGTGGTTCTTCAGGAGCGCACCGGGTCAGCCGGCTACGCGTACGGCGAGCGCGTCGCCGATCTCGGACGTGGAGCGGGCCGGCTTGCCCACGCGCTCGGCGAGGTCGGCGGCGACCGCGTCCTCGATCCGGGCGGCCTCGGCGTCGTGGCCGAGGTGGCGCAGCAGCAGGGCGACGGACAGGACCGTGGCGCTGGGGTCGGCCTTGCCCTGGCCGGCGATGTCCGGGGCCGAGCCGTGGACCGGCTCGAACATGGACGGGAACTCGCGGCTCGGGTTGATGTTGCCCGAGGCCGCGACGCCGATGCCGCCGGAGACGGCCGCGGCGAGGTCGGTGATGATGTCGCCGAAGAGGTTGTCGGTGACGATGACGTCGAACCGCTCGGGCTGGGTCACCAGGTAGATGGTGGCCGCGTCGACGTGGATGTACTCGGTGGTGACCTCGGGGTACTCCTCGGCCACCTTGTTGAAGATGTTCGTCCACAGGTGACCGGCGAAGGTCAGCACGTTGTTCTTGTGCACCAGCGTCAGCTTCTTGCGCGGCCGCGCCTGGGCACGCGCGAAGGCGTCCCGCACGACCCGCTCGACACCGAAGGCCGTGTTCACCGACACCTCGGTGGCGACCTC
This sequence comes from Streptomyces sp. NPDC028635, assembly GCF_040637635.1. Taxonomy (NCBI): domain Bacteria; kingdom Bacillati; phylum Actinomycetota; class Actinomycetes; order Kitasatosporales; family Streptomycetaceae; genus Streptomyces; species Streptomyces sp. NPDC028635. Next base: position 164,317 of record NZ_JBEZWX010000008.1, read on the forward strand.
GTGCTCGGTGCCCTTGCGGATCGTGCCGCCGTTGCCGGTGTACGGCCCCTCGGTGCCCTCACGGACGACGACGAAGTCGATCTGCGGCTCACCGGCGAGCGGGGTGGAGACACCCGGCAGCAGCTTGGAGGGACGCAGGTTGACGTGGTGATCGAAGGCGAACCGCAGCTTCAGCAGGAACCCGCGCTCCAGCACACCGGACGGGACGCTCGGGTCGCCGATCGCACCCAGCAGGATGGCGTCGTGGCCCTTGAGCTGCGCCAGGTCGTCATCGGTGAGGGTCTCACCGGTGGAGTGGTAGCGCCGGGCGCCGAAGTCGTACTCCTTGGTCTCCAGCTTCACATCCTGCGGGAGGACGGCGGAGAGGACCTTGAGGCCTTCGGCCACGACTTCCTGCCCGATGCCGTCACCGGGGATCACTGCGAGATCGATGCTGCGAGACATGCGGGCACCCTACTCCTCGTCCCATGGGATGACACGAACCGTCCGCCATCCGGACAAGGAGCGGGCGTGCCTGCGGGTCTTTCAGTGGCCGGTGGCGCCGCCGTTGTCACGGCGGTCGAGAGCGCGCTGGAGGGCTGCGGCGGCGTTCTTGCGGTCGGCCTCGCTGGTGCGGGAGGAGTGGCGGACGCGGCGGCGGACGGTCGTCTCGGCCATGAGGGATCGACTCCTTCGGGCGATACAGAGGGGTAACGAGACGCCGGAGGTGGCGGGGAGCAGCGGTGCCGCAGGGGTTGCCTGCATCGGGCCCGGCTCACGTCCGCCCATCGCTTGGTCTAGCGAGACGTTCGGCTCCTACAAAGCTAGGACAGGACCGCGCATCTGTCTCCACAATTACTCGGACTTCCTACTATCTGAGACGGCGGATTGCGTCACACTGCCCTGACCTGCGCCTTCGGGCACGCGGCCCCGGGCGCCCGCTCGCCCGGACGGCTGATCCTCGCCGGCGCCCGGGACGCCCCGCACCGCCCCGGGAACCGTGTCGACATGACCAACACGGCCAAGGCAGTTCTGGAAGGCGGCCCCGACGACCTGCCGGAGCGGATCGTCCCGATCACTCCGCCGGGTACGGAGCTGAAGGTCCCGCACCGGGGCGGGTACGAGCACTTCCGGTCCACTCCGCGCCACCAGGAGACGGAGCAGGGCCGGCTCCCGGTGTACGAGTGGTGGGAGCGCACCGAGATCGCCGAGTAGCCGGAGCGCGGTACGCGAACGGGCCGGGCCCCCGTGCGGAGGACCCGGCCCGTTCGCGTACCCCGAGGGGCCGTCAGCCCATGTGCGGGTAGCCGTACTCGGTCGGCGGCACCAGGGTCTCCTTGATGGCCCGCGTCAGCGTCCAGCGCTGGAGGTTCTGCGGCGCACCGGCCTTGTCGTCGGTGCCGGAGGCCCGCCCGCCGCCGAAGGGCTGCTGGCCGACCACGGCACCGGTCGACTTGTCGTTGATGTAGAAGTTGCCGGCGGCGTACCGCAGCTTGTTCGCGGTGTACGCGGCGGCGGCGCGGTCGTTCGCGATCACCGACCCGGTCAGCGCGTAGTCGGAGACGGACTCCATCTGCTCGAGCATCTCGTCGTACTTGTCGTCCTCGTAGACGTGCACCGCGAGGATCGGACCGAAGTACTCGGTCGTGAAGACCTCGTTCTCCGGGTCGCTGCACTCGATGACGGTCGGCCGGACGAAGTACCCGACCGAGTCGTCGTAGGAGCCGCCCGCGACGATCGTGCAGGAGGGGTCGGCCGCGGCGCGGTCGATCGCGGCCTTGTTCTTGGCGAAGGAGCGCTCGTCGATGACCGCGCCGATGAAGTGCGACAGGTCGGTGACGTCACCCATGGCGATGCCGTCGACCTCGGCCGCGAACTGCTCCTTGAAGCCGTCGTTCCAGATCGACGCCGGGATGTAGGCCCGGGAGGTCGCCGAGCACTTCTGGCCCTGGTACTCGAAGGCACCACGGGTCAGGGCGGTCTTCAGCACCGCGCGGTCGGCCGACGGGTGGGCGACGACGAAGTCCTTGCCGCCGGTCTCGCCGACCAGCCGCGGGTAGGAACGGTACTTCTCGATGTTGGCGCCGACCGTCTTCCACAGGTACTGGAAGGTCTTGGTCGAGCCGGTGAAGTGGATGCCGGCCAGGTCGCGGTGGTTCAGCGCGACCTCGGAGACCTCGATGCCGTCACCGGTGAGCAGGTTGATGACGCCCTTGGGCAGGCCCGCCTCCTCCAGCAGCCGCATCAGCAGCACGGCGGCGTGGGTCTGCGTCGGGGACGGCTTCCACACCACCACGTTGCCCATGAGGGCGGGCGCGGTGGGCAGGTTGCCCGCGATGGCCGTGAAGTTGAACGGCGTGATCGCGTAGACGAAGCCCTCGAGCGGGCGGTGGTCCAGACGGTTCCACACACCCGGGGAGTTGGCCGGGGGCTGCTCGGCCAGGATCTGCCGGGCGTAGTGGACGTTGAAGCGCCAGAAGTCGACCAGCTCGCACGGGGTGTCGATCTCGGCCTGCTGGGCGCTCTTGGACTGGCCGAGCATGGTGGACGCGGCCAGCGTCTCGCGCCACGGGCCGGACAGCAGCTCGGCGGCGCGCAGGAAGATCGCCGCGCGGTCGTCGAAGGACAGCGCGCGCCAGGCGGGGGCGGCCGCGAGGGCCGCGTCGATGGCGTCCTGCGCGTCCGCCTTCGTGGCGTGGCGGAAGGTGCCCAGCACGGCCTTGTGGTTGTGCGGCTGCACGACCTGGAACGGCTCGCCGCCGCCCATCCGCCGCTCACCGTCGATGGTGCAGGGCAGGTCGATCGGGTTCTCGGCCAGCTCCTTGAGCTTGGCCTCCAGCCGGGCACGCTCGGGCGAGCCGGGGGCGTAGCCGTGCACCGGCTCGTTGACGGGGGTGGGGACCTGGGTCACAGCGTCCATGGGTTCCGTAACTCCTTAACTGAGCGGGTGGGGGTGCGGGCTCAGCCCTTGCTGACCATCGAGCGCAGGAAGAACTGCAGGTTGGCCGGCTTCTCCGCGAGGCGCCGCATGAAGTAGCCGTACCAGTCGGTGCCGTAGGCGGTGTAGACGCGCATGCGGTGGCCCTCGGCGGCCAGCCGCAGGTGCTCCTCGCCGCGGATGCCGTACAGCATCTGGAACTCGTACTCGTCGAGCTTGCGCCCGGCGCGGTGGGCGAGTTCCTGGGCGATGGCGATCAGGCGCGGGTCGTGGGACCCGACCATCGGGTAGCCCTCGCCCTCCATCAGGGTCCGCAGGATGCGCACGTACGCCTTGTCGATCTCGTGCTTGTCCTGGTACGCGACGGAGGCGGGCTCCTTGTAGGCGCCCTTGACCAGGCGGACCCGGCTGCCCGCGGCGGCGAGCCGGCGGGCGTCGGCCTCGGTGCGGAAGAGGTAGGCCTGGATGACGCAGCCGGTCTGCGGGAAGTCCTTCCGCAGCTCCTCGTGGATGGCGAACATCGAGTCGAGGGTGGTGTGGTCCTCGGCGTCGAGCGTCACGGTCGTACCGATCGCGGCGGCGGCCTCGACGACCGGGCGGACGTTGGCGAGCGCCAGTTCGTGGCCGCCGGACAGCGCCTGGCCGAACATGGAGAGCTTCACGGACATCTCGACGCGCTCGCCGAGCCCGAGGTCCTTCAGGTGGCCGATCAGCGCCAGGTAGGCGTCCCGGGCGTGGGCGGCCTGCTCGGGGGTGGTGATGTCCTCGCCGACGACGTCCATCGTCAGCTCCAGGCCCTTGGCCGTGAGGTCCTCGATGATCGGGACGATGTCGTCGACGGTCTCCCCGGGGATGAAGCGGTCGACGACCTGCTTGGTCACCGGGGCCGCCGAGATCAGGCGTCGCATCCGGTCGCTGCGCGACGCGGCGAGAATCACGGGACCCAGCACGGGGCACCTCCACTACGAACAAAACCAGGCCGAAAACCCACGATCCGGGTACGGCACGGAGAACCACCGTGAAACCTAAGGATTGCTCCGATCGTCTGCCATCGACAGCTGTCACGCATCCGTGCCCGGGATCTCAGACAGATGTATGAAGGCCGGGGCGAGATGCGGGAGAATGCCCGGGTGACGGCGGAACACAGGGGTGACTACCAGGAGCTCGTGGACGAGATCTCGGAGCTGCTCGGCGCTCCGGCGACCCTGGAGAACCGCGACTTCGAACTGATCGCCTTCGGTGCCTACGACGACGAGGGCGACCTCGACCCGACGGTCCTGGACCCGGTGCGCACCCGCTCGATCCTCACCCGACGCTCCACAGCCGCCGTCCGCGCCTGGTTCGAGGGCTTCGGCATCACTCGGGCCACCGGCCCGGTCCGTATCCCGCCGACCCCGGACGCCGGGGTCTACCGCGGCCGGATCTGCCTGCCGGTACGCCACCGCGGTGTCGTGCTCGGCTACGTCTGGCTGCTGGACGGCGAACCCGGGCCGAGCGACGCCCAGCTGGGCGCCGCCATGGAGGTGACGGCCCGCATCGGCGCGCTGCTCGCGGACGAGGCGCAGCACGGCGCCGACCTGACCCGGGAGCTGCGGGCGGTGCTGGCGGCGGAGCCGGGCTGGCAGCGGGACGCGGCGGTGGCGGAGTTGCGCACGGCACTGGGGGTGCGGGCGGACGGGCCGCACACGGTGGTGTGCGTGGCCCCCTGGCCGTCGGCCGACCCGGCCGAGGCGCCCTCGGTGCGCACCCTGCCCGGGGCGACCGCGCTGTGCACGGTGCCGTGGGGAGCGACGGAGCACTGTCTGGCGGTACTGGTGCGGCTGCGCTCGACGCAGACGGTCACGCCGGCGGTGTCGGTGGCCACGAGGCTGCGGGAGCGGGCGGGGGCGGGAATCGGGGCCGTGGGGTCCGCCGTCGCCGACGCCGTCGCGGGGATCGCCGCGGCCCGGACCGGGATCGGCGAGCTGGGCCTGGCGTGGCAGGAGGCGTCGGCGGCGGCGCGCGCCGCTCTGGCCGACGCGCGTCTGGGTCCCGTCGCCGAGTGGTCCGGCATCGGGCCGTACCGGCTGCTGACCTCGCTGCCGCCGGCGGCCGCCGCGGACCCGGTGATGGCGCCGCTGCTCACCGCCGCCCACCGCGAACTGGCCCGCACCGCGGAGGTGTTCCTCGACTGCGCGGGCCAGGCGGGACGCACGGCGGCGGCGCTGGGCATCCACCGGCAGACGCTCTACTACCGCCTGTCCCGGGTCGAGCAGCTCACGGGCCTGGACCTGGACGACGGCGAGGACCGGCTGCTGCTGCACATGGCGCTGAAGGCGGCCCGGCTGTAGCGGCCGGGGAAGACGCGGTCACCCCTGCGGCGCCGCTGCGCTCATCACCCGGCGCAGACCCTCCGTGAGCTGTCCGGCGGTGGTGGCCGAGTCCGGGTCGAAGAGCCACTGGACCATCAGGCCGTTCAGCAGGGTCTGGTAGAAGCGGCCCTCGGTGTCGACCGACTCCTCGCCCAGCTCGCTCTCGGGGACGCCGTTGAACATCGCCAGGATGCCTCTGCGGCCCTCCACCTGGGCCTCGGCCAGCAGCTTGCGCACCTCGGGCAGCCGGTCGCCCTGGAAGAGCAGCTCGAAGCTGAGCAGCCAGATCGCCCGCGACTCGGGCACGGCCCGGATGATGGCCGCCCACACCTCCTGGAACCGCTCCAGCGACCCGGGCGGCGCCGCGGCCCCCGCGTCGGCGCTCCGTCCGGGGTCGAAGGTCTCGCCGACGCCCTCGATCAGCTCGACGTACGCCTGCACGAGCAGCGCGTCCTTCGAGCCGTAGTGGTAGCCGATCGAGGCCAGGTTGGTCCCCGACTCCTTGACGATGTCGCGCGCCGTCGTGCGCAGGAAGCCCTTCTGGAGCAGGCAGCGCTTGGCGCCCTCGAGCAGATCCTCACGGTGTCCCATGGCGGGCAGCCTACCGCCGATCCATACAGTCGTCCTATACGGCTGATTTATACGATCGTTCTAGACAACCGTTTAATACATGCGTACAGTCGCTGTCATGACGAACCCGACGAGCACCACCCCGCTCCCGGCCGCCCGGGCCGGACGCCGTGAATGGACCGCCCTCGGCGTCCTGATGCTTCCGCTGCTGCTGGTCTCGATGGATGTCTCCGTGCTGTACTTCGCGATCCCCGCGATCAGCGCCGATCTGGAGCCGAGCGGCACCCAGCAGCTGTGGATCTTCGACATCTACGCGTTCGTGCTGGCCGGCCTGCTGATGACGATGGGTTCGCTGGGCGACCGCATCGGCCGCCGCCGGCTGCTGCTGATCGGCGCGGCCGCGTTCGGCGCCGCCTCACTGGTCGCCGCGTACGCGGACAGCGCCGGGACCCTGATCGCGGCCCGAGCCGTCCTCGGTATCGGCGGGGCCACCCTGATGCCGTCCACCATGGCGATCGTCCGCACGATGTTCACCGACCCCGGGCAGCGCGCGAAGGCGATCGGGATGTGGTCCGGTGTGATGACGGGCGGCATCGCACTCGGCTCGGTGCTCAGCGGCGTCCTCGTCCAGTACTTCTGGTGGGGCTCGGTCTTCCTGGTCAACCTGCCCGCGATGGCCCTGCTGCTGATCCTCGGCCCCGTCCTGCTGCCCGAGTCGAAGAACCCCGAGCCCGGCCGCTTCGACTGGGTGTCCGTGCCGCTGTCCATGGCCGCGGTGCTGCCCGTGATCTACGGCCTCAAGGAGATCCCGTCCGAGGGCTGGCACACGGGGTACGTCGTCTCGATCACCGTCGGACTGCTCTTCGCCGTGCTCTTCGCCCACCGCCAGCGCACGGCCGTGTCACCGATGATCTCGCCGGAGCTGTTCCGGGGCCGGGGCTTCGCACCGGCCGTCGTCCTCAACCTGGTGTCGTCCTTCGGGATGATGGGCTCGGCCTTCTTCACCACGCAGTACCTGCAGTCGGTGCTCGGCAAGAGCGCGATGGAGGCGGCCCTGTGGGCGCTGCTGCCGTCGGTGCCGATCGGCATGGCGGCGCCGCTGGCGACCGCCTTGGTGCAGAAGGGCGTCCAGCGGGCGTACGTCGTCACCGCGGGCTTCCTCGTCGGCGCCGCCGGCTACGGCATGCTGGCCCTCGCCGGCACCGACTCGATGTGGCTGGTCCTGGCCGCGTGCGGGGTGCTGGCCTCCGGAATCGTCATGGTGATCTCCCAGATGACCGATCTCGCGCTGGGCACCGCCCCGGCCGAGCGGGCGGGTTCCGCCTCCTCCCTGCTGGAGACCGGCGCCGAGTTCGGCGGTGCGCTCGGGATGGCCGTGCTCGGCTCCATCGGAACGGCGGTCTACCGCCACGGCATCCCGGCCTCGGCGCCGGACGCGGCCCGCGAGACCCTGGGCGGCGCCCTGGCCGTCGCCGGGAAGGTGCCGGGACTCGCGGCGGTGGCCCGGGAGGCGTTCACCCAGGGGATGCAGGGCGCGGCGATCGCGGGCGCGGTACTGCTCGCGGGGGCGGGTGTGGCCGCCGCCGTCACCCTGCGGGGCGTACGGGTGCGGGAGCAGGCGGAGGTCGACATGGCCGCCTGACCGCGCACGAACGCCGGGTGGGGCTGAGGTTTCCCTCAGCCCCACCCGGCGTTGCGGCAGAAACGGACCAGGTGGATCAGACCAGGTTCACCGAACGGGCCGAGGTGGCACCGATCTCCGCGGCGACCTCGGTCAGCACACCCGCGGGCACGGTGTCGTCGACGGTGAGGACGGCCAGCGCCTCGCCGCCGACCGCCGCACGGGCGACCTGCATGCCGGCGATGTTGATGCCGGCCTCGCCGAGGATGCGGCCGACGGTGCCGACGACACCCGGACGGTCCTCGTACTTCAGCACCACCATGTGCTCGGCGAGCGCCAGGTCCACGTCGTAGTCGCCGACCGCGACGATCTTCTGGACGTGCTTGGGGCCGGCCAGCGTGCCGGAGACCGACACCTCCTCGCCGGTGCCCAGCGTGCCGCGCACGGTGACGACGTTGCGGTGGTCGGCCGACTCCGAGCTGGTGGTCAGGCGGACCTCGACGCCGCGCTCCTGCGCGAACAGCGGGGCGTTGACGTAGGAGACCGTCTCGTCGACGACGTCCTCGAAGACACCCTTGAGCGCGGACAGCTCGAGCACCTTCACGTCGTGCTGGGTGATCTCGCCGTACACCTCGACGTCGAGGCGGACCGCGACCTCACCCGCGAGCGCGGTGAAGATGCGGCCGAGGCGCTCGGCGAGCGGCAGACCGGGCTTGACGTCCTCGGCGATGACACCGCCCTGGACGTTCACCGCGTCCGGGACCAGCTCACCGGCGAGCGCGAGGCGGACGGACTTGGCGACGGCGATGCCCGCCTTCTCCTGGGCCTCGTCGGTCGACGCGCCGAGGTGCGGGGTGCACACGACCTGGTCGAACTCGAACAGCGGGGAGTCCGTGCAGGGCTCCTTGGCGTACACGTCGAGACCGGCACCGGCGACCCGGCCCTCCTTGAGGGCGGAGTACAGGGCCTGCTCGTCGACGATGCCGCCGCGCGCGGCGTTGATGATCCGCACGCTCGGCTTGACCTTGCGCAGGGCCTCGTCGCCGATCAGGCCGAGCGTCTCCGGGGTCTTCGGCAGGTGGACGGTGATGAAGTCGGAGACCTCGAGCAGCTCGTCCAGGGAGAGGACCTTGACGCCCATCTGCGCGGCGCGCGCCGGCTGCACGTAGGGGTCGTAGGCGACGACCTTCATGCCGAAGCCGGACATGCGCTGGGCGACGAGCGCGCCGATGCGGCCGAGGCCGACGACACCGAGGGTCTTCTCGGCCAGCTCCACGCCCGTGTACTTGCTCCGCTTCCACTCGCCGTTCTTCAGCGCGGCGTTGGCCTGCGGGATGTGACGGGCGGTGGCGACGATGAGACCGCAGGCCAGTTCGGCGGCGGTCACGATGTTGGAGGTGGGGGCGTTGACGACCATCACGCCGGCCTTGGTGGCGGCGGAGACGTCGACGTTGTCCAGGCCGACGCCGGCGCGGGCGACGACCTTGAGCTTGCGCGCGGCGGCGATGGCCTCGGCGTCGACCTTGGTGGCCGAGCGGATCAGGATCGCGTCCACCTCGGCGATGGCCGGCAGCAGTTCGGCGCGGTCCGCGCCGTTGCAGTGCCGGATCTCGAAGTCCGGACCGAGGGCGTCGACGGTGGCGGGCGACAGCTCTTCAGCGATGAGTACGACGGGTTTCGAGCTCACGTGAGTCCTCACATGTGCGATGCGGACGGCCGTCCCGACGGCCGCAGGCGGTGGAGGGGGGCTACCGCGGAAGACGCACGACGCTGTGGGCCTGACGCGTGTTGTGCAGCAGTCTAGTGGCGCGGCGGGGGCCGTAATGCGCCTCCGCGGAAGGATCACCCATCCGTGGCTGGACGGGGTGGACAACGCCGTGTCACCGACGTTACCCGAGGTTCGCCGAAGGGGCCGAAGCGGTCTCGCTCCGGCCCCTTCGTCCGAGGCTTACGCCTCCTCGTTCACCCAGCTCATCAGCTTGCGCAGCTGCTTGCCGGTGGTCTCCAGCAGGTGCTCGGCGTCGGCGTTCTTGTACTCGTTGTACTTCTTCAGACCGCCGTGGTACTCGTCCATCCAGGTCCGGGCGAAGGTGCCGTCCTGGATCTCGGCGAGGACCTGCTTCATCTCGGCCTTGGTGGCGTCGGTGATGATGCGCGGGCCGGTGACGTAGTCGCCCCACTCGGCGGTCTCGGAGACGGACCAGCGCATCTTCTCCAGGCCGCCCTCGTACATGAGGTCCACGATCAGCTTCAGCTCGTGCAGGCACTCGAAGTAGGCGATCTCCGGCTGGTAGCCCGCCTCGACCAGGGTCTCGAAGCCGGCCTTCACCAGGGCGGAGGTGCCGCCGCAGAGCACGGCCTGCTCACCGAACAGGTCGGTCTCGGTCTCCTCGGTGAAGGTCGTCTTGATGACACCCGCGCGGGTGCCGCCGATGGCCTTGGCGTACGACAGGGCCAGCGCGAAGGCGTTGCCGGTGGCGTCCTGCTCGACGGCGGCGATCGCGGGGACGCCGCGGCCCTCCTCGTACTGGCGGCGCACCAGGTGGCCCGGGCCCTTCGGGGCGACCAGGGCGACGTCCACGCCGGCCGGGGGCTTGATGAAGCCGAAGCGGATGTTGAAGCCGTGGGCGAAGAACAGCGCCTTGCCGTCCGACAGGTTGGGAGCGATGGACTCCTCGTAGACCTGGGCCTGGATCGGGTCCGGGATCAGGATCATGATGACGTCGGCCTCGGCGGCGGCCTCGGCCGGGGTCACCACGCGCAGGCCCTGCTCCTCGGCCTTGGCCTTGGACTTGGAGCCCTCGTGCAGACCGACACGCACGTCGACACCCGAGTCACGCAGCGACAGCGCGTGGGCGTGGCCCTGGCTGCCGTAACCGATGACCGCGACCTTGCGGCCCTGGATGATGGACAGGTCGGCGTCGGCGTCGTAGAACAGCTCGGCCACTTTGGGTTCTCTCCTTGTGTACGGGTGTTGCGTCCCACCGTATGACGGCGGGGGGAGGGGAAGTTTCGGGGTCTCGGTATACGGGCGGCCGGTGTCACCCGGCCGCCCGAATCCGGCCTTACGCCGACCGGTCCAGGGCGCGCAGCGACCGGTCCGTGATCGAACGGGCGCCGCGGCCGATGGCGATCGTGCCGGACTGCACGAGTTCCTTGATGCCGTACGGCTCGAGCATCTTCAGCATCGCGGACAGCTTGTCGCTGGAGCCGGTGGCCTCGATGGTGACGGCGTCCGGGGAGACGTCGACGGTCTTGGCGCGGAAGAGCTGGACGATCTCGACGATCTGGGAGCGCGTCTCGTTGTCGGCGCGCACCTTCACCAGGACGAGTTCGCGCTGCACGGCCTGCGACGGCTCCAGCTCGACGATCTTGAGCACGTTGACCAGCTTGTTGAGCTGCTTGGTCACCTGCTCCAGCGGCAGCTCCTCGACACCGACCACGATCGTGATGCGGGAGATGTCGGGGTGCTCGGTGACGCCGACCGCGAGCGAGTCGATGTTGAAGCCGCGCCGGGAGAACAGGGCGGCGATGCGGGCGAGGATGCCCGGCGTGTTCTCCACCAGGACGGAGAGCGTGTGCTTGGACATGGTTTCTGCTCTTCCTTGCCGTCAGTCGTCTTCGTTGTCGCCGAAGTCGGGGCGGACGTCCCGGGCGGCCATGATCTCGTCGTTGGAGGTGCCGGCGGCGACCATCGGCCAGACCATGGCGTCCTGGTGGACGATGAAGTCGATGACGACCGGGCGGTCGTTGATGGAGTTCGCCTCTTCGATGACCTTGTCGAGGTCGGCGGGGTCCTCGCAGCGGATCGCGTGGCAGCCCATGGCCTCCGACAGCTTGACGAAGTCGGGGACGCGGGTGCCCTGGGCGGGCTCGATGCCGTCGTGCTCCGGGCCGGAGTGCAGGACGGTGTTGGAGTAGCGCTGGTTGTAGAACAGCGTCTGCCACTGGCGGACCATGCCGAGGGCGCCGTTGTTGATGATGGCGACCTTGATCGGGATGCCGTTCAGGGCGCAGGTGGTGAGCTCCTGATTGGTCATCTGGAAGCAGCCGTCGCCGTCGATGGCCCACACCGTCCGGTCGGGCACGCCGGCCTTGGCGCCCATGGCGGCCGGGACGGCGTAGCCCATGGTTCCGGCGCCGCCGGAGTTCAGCCAGGTCGCGGGCTTCTCGTACTTGACGAAGTGCGCGGCCCACATCTGGTGCTGGCCGACGCCCGCCGCGAAGATCGTGCCCTCCGGGGCGAGCCGGCCGATGCGCTCGATGACCTGCTGCGGGGACAGCGAGCCGTCCTCGGGGTGGTCGTAGCCCAGCGGGTAGGTGTCGCGCCAGCGGCTGAGGTCCTTCCACCAGGCGCTGTAGTCGCCCTGGTTGCCCTCGCTGTGCTCCTTCTGCACGGCCTGGATCAGGTCGGCGATGACCTCACGGGCGTCGCCCACGATCGGCACGTCGGCGGCGCGGTTCTTGCCGATCTCGGCCGGGTCGATGTCGGCGTGGACGATCTTCGCGTACGGCGCGAAGCTGTCCAGCTTGCCGGTGACACGGTCGTCGAAGCGGGCACCGAGGGCGACGATCAGGTCGGCCTTCTGCAGCGCGGTGACGGCGGTGACCGCACCGTGCATGCCCGGCATTCCCACGTGCAGCGGGTGGCTGTCGGGGAACGCGCCGAGCGCCATCAGGGTGGTGGTGACGGGCGCTCCGGTCAGTTCGGCGAGGACCTTCAGCTCGGCGGTGGCCTGGGCCTTCAGCACGCCGCCGCCGACGTAGAGGACGGGGCGCTTCGCGGCGGTGATGAGCTTGGCGGCCTCGCGGATCTGCTTGGCGTGCGGCTTGGTCACCGGGCGGTAGCCGGGCAGGTCCATGGTGGGCGGCCAGGTGAAGGTGGTCTTCGCCTGGAGGGCGTCCTTGGAGATGTCGACCAGGACCGGGCCCGGGCGGCCGGTGGAGGCGATGTGGAACGCCTGCGCGATGACCCGCGGGATGTCCTCGGCCTTGGTGACGAGGAAGTTGTGCTTGGTGATCGGCATGGTGATGCCGACGATGTCCGCCTCCTGGAAGGCGTCCGTGCCGATCGAGGTGGACGCGACCTGGCCGGTGATCGCGACCATCGGCACGGAGTCCATGTGCGCGTCCGCGATCGGGGTGACCAGGTTGGTGGCGCCGGGGCCCGAGGTGGCCATGCAGACGCCGACCTTGCCGGTGGCCTGCGCGTAGCCGGTGGCGGCGTGGCCGGCGCCCTGCTCGTGGCGGACCAGGACGTGGCGCACCCGGGTGGAGTCCATCAGCGGGTCGTAGGCGGGAAGGATCGCACCGCCCGGAATGCCGAATACCGTGTCCGCGCCGACCTCCTCGAGGGAGCGGATGAGGGACTGCGCACCCGTGACGTGCTCGACGGGCGAAGGCTGCTGTCCTCCGGAACGGGGCCGCGGCTGCGGATGATGGGCCCCGGTGGCCTGCTCGGTCATCGGCATTCTCTTCTCGATGCTGAGGGTTTTTGCGAAGTTTGGGCGGTGTGCGTTTGCTGCCTGTGCAACAAAAAACCCCTCGTGCCGTAAGGCAAGCGAGGGGAGCGCGCCGGGTGGGGGTCGCTGAGCGATCAGGGCTCAGCGTCAGCCGACGCGCTGTCCAAGTACGAGAATTCGGGTGCGCATGGCACTGACCCTCCCCCCGGCACGCACCCGGTGTCAAGTGGGTGGGACGGGAGTCTCATTATGTGAGCGCAACGCCGTCCCGCCTCCGAGAACGGCCGGAACACCTGCGCGAAATCCGCCCGCGAAGGCCGGCTCGGCGGGTCCGTGCGGCACCGGGCAGTGGCCGGAAGTGAGCGCTCTGCGCAGCCGGTACTCGTCCAGCGGTCCGGCGAAGGCCATGCCCTGGCCGTGGGTGCAGCCCATCGCGCGCAGGGCGACGACCTGTTCGGGGAGGTCCACCCCCTCCGCGACGGACTGCAGCCCGAGGTCGGCGGCGATCCGCAGCAGCCCACCGGTGATCTTGTGCAGCCGGGCGGACTCCACGATCCCCTCGACCAGACCGCGGTCCAGCTTCAGCACGTCGACGGGCAGACGCCTGAGCGCCGTGATGGCCGCGTAGCCGCTGCCGAAACCGTCCAGGGCGATGCGCACGCCGAGCCGCTTGAGGGCCGCCAGACGCCGCTCCAGCTCCTCCAGCGGCACCCGGGGGTCGAGGTCGGCCAGTTCGATCACCAGGGCTCCCGAGGGCAGCCCGTGCCGCGTCAGCAGGGCCTCGATCGAGCCGAGCGGCATCGAGCGGTCCAGCAGCCGGCGCGCCGAGACCCGCACGGCCACCGGTACGGCGCGGCCGGAACCGGTGCGCTCGGCCGCCTGCTCGACGGCCTCCTGGAGCATCCAGCGGCCCAGCTCGGCGGTCTTGTCGCTGTCCTCCGCGACCCGCAGGAACTCGGCGGGCGTGAACAGCACGCCCTGCGAGGAACGCCAGCGCGCCTGCGCGGACACCGCCGTGATCCGGCCGTCCTCCAGCCGCACCACCGGCTGGTGCAGCAGACAGAACTCGCCGTCGTGCAGCGCCGCCCTGAGCCGGCCCGCCAGCTCCGCCTTGCGCACGACGTCCTGCTGCATCTGCGGCCGGTACAGCTCGACGCGGCCCTTGCCGCCCGCCTTGGCCCGGTACATCGCGAGATCGGCGTTGCGCAGCAGCTCACCGGCGCCGAGGCCCGGCTCGGCGAAGGCGACGCCGATGGAGGCGGCGACCCGGACGTCGCCGCCGTCGATCTCGTACGGCTGCGAGAGCGTGACCCTGAGGCGGTCGGCGAGCTCCAGGATGTGGCGCTCCCGCTCCGTACGGTCGCGAGTGCCGTCGCCGGCGATCAGCGCGGCGAACTCGTCGCCGCCGAGCCGGGACGCGGTGTCCCCCTGCCGGACCGCGTCCTGCAGTCTTCGGGCGGCCTGCACGAGCAGTTCGTCGCCGGCCTGGTGGCCGATGGTGTCGTTGACGGCCTTGAAGCCGTCGAGGTCGATGAAGAGCACCGCGGTGTTGCGCAGCGCGAGCCCGCGGTCGCTGGAGCGGCGGCCGGACAGCGCCTGCTGCACGCGCCGGGTGAACAGCGAGCGGTTGGGCAGGTCGGTGAGCGGGTCGTGCTCGGCGTTGTGCTGGAGCTGTGCCTGCAGGCGTACGCGCTCGGTGACGTCCCGGCTGTTGAAGATCAGGCCGCCCTGGTGGCGGTTGACGGTCGACTCGACGTTGAGCCAGCCGCCGTCGCCGGAGCGGAAGCGGCACTCGATGCGGGTGGTGGGCTCGTCCTGCGGGTTGGCGGCGAGGAAGCGGCGCACCTCGTGCACCACGCACCCCAGGTCCTCGGGATGGATCAGGCCGGCCAGTTCCGTGCCCACCAGGTCCTCGGCCGGACGGCCGTAGACGCCGGCGGCGGCCGGGGAGACGTACCTCAGGATGCCGCTGGGCGCGGCGATCATGATGACGTCGCTGGAGCCCTGCACCAGGGAGCGGAAGTGGTTCTCCTTCTGCGCCAGCTCCTGGGTGAGGGTGATGTTGTCCAGCAGCATGATGCCCTGGCGGACCACCAGCGCGAGCACGACCGTGCCGCCGGTCAGCAGCACCACGCGCGAGACGCTGTGGCCGTTGAGGACGTTGTAGAGGATCCCCAGCGTGCACACCGCTGCCGCGAGGTACGGCGTGAGCGCGGCGAGGGAGCCGGTGATGGGCCGGGTGCCCGGGTAGCGGCCGTGGTCGCCGGCCGGGGCGGACCCGGGCGGCGCGCTCCCGGGGACGGGCGCCGTCGCCGTGAGGGCGGCCGCGTGGTCCTCGGGTGCCGGGTGGTGGCCGCCGCGCTGCCCGCCGGGCCGGTGCTCGCCGGGGTACTCGCCGCGTCGGCCCGCCGGGTGCTCGCCGCGCCGGCCGGCGGGCAGGTGCTCGTGGACCACGCGGGTGTGCCCGTGGGCGGCCTTCACGCGCGGGTGCCGGGGCGCGGCCCAGGGGGCGTAGGCGAGCAGCAGCGAGCCGGCGAACCAGCCCGCGTCGAGCAGTTGGCCCGAGCGGTAGCTGTTGTGCAGCAGCGGCGAGGTGAACAGCGCGTCGCACATCACCGTCAGGGCGAGCGCGCCGATCGCCGTGTTGACGGCCGTGCGGTTCACCGCCGAACGCCGGAAGTGCAGCACGAGCACCATGCTGACCAGCGCGATGTCCAGCAGCGGGTACGCCAGCGACAGAGCCGCGTGGGTGACGCTGGGGCCGTCGAACTTCGCCGCCTGGGCGAGCGCGAGGCTCCAGGCCAGGGTCAGCAGCGAGCCGGCGATCAGCCAGGCGTCCAGCGCCAGGCACACCCAACCGGCCTTCGACACCGGCCGCTTGGCCAGCACCAGCAGACCGACGATGGCGGGCGGCGCGAAGAGCAGGAAGAACAGGTCGGCGATGGACGGGCTGGGCACGGGCCGGTCCAGCACGACCTCGTACCAGCCCCACACGCCGTTGCCGAGGGCGGCCATGGCCGAGGAGAAGGCGAACAGCATCCAGGCGGGCCGGAAGCGGACCCGGCGGATGCGGGCGTAGAAGAAGCAGGAGACCGACGCCGCGCCCGCCGCGACGGCGAGCCCGAAGTCGCCCATGATCAGAGCGAGTTCGTGCGAGCCCCAGTCGAACGCGGAGCCGACGGCGTACGCCGCGCAGACGAGGGCCAGGAACAGCTGGTGGACGAGGTTGCGCGGGCCGTCACCGGCCGCCGGGCGCGCAGGCGGCGCGGGCGCGGGCGGCGGCGTCCGCAGCGCGCCGTCCAGGGTGGTCACGGAGGGCGGGGGCGAGCTCACCGTGGCCTCCCGGTCCGCGCCGTTCCCGGGTCCCGGGGGTCCCGGTGCGGTGGGTGGGCGTTCCTCCTGCGGGCGCCGGGCCTGCGGGAGTGCGGGGCGTGCCGGCTGTGGTGGCCCCGGTGGCCGCGCCGGCCGCCGCCCTGGTGCGGAGCGCCGCCGGGGTGGCGGCCCTTGAGGCCGCCATGGCCGGTTCGGCTCTTGTGCGTGGTGTGGTCGGCGTGGTGGCCCCCTGCGCGTGCCGCCGTGCGCCAGGGTCGTCGTCGGCGGTCCGACAGCGTCGGGTCGTCCGCCCAAAGGCCGTACATCGCCCGTCGCCCCCCTCACAACTCTGAGATGTCCATCCCCGGCGCCGAACGGCGCGCGGCGCAGCCCCTGTCGGGACGATACACCAGTCTCGTCACTCAGGGACATAGTTCCTCTACGCTCCGTGACGAGCAGCGAGAACGGGGCGACGCCCCGCGTTCGGGAGACTGCGGAGGGTACCCGAACCGGAGCGGGTGAGGCCGGTGTGGCCTCCGGGGCCGGTCACGCGCCGGCGTCCTCCCCCGTCGTGAGGATCACGTTGCGCAGCGGCTCGCGGTTCACGAAACGGGTCAACTGGTCGACCAGCAGCCGCTTGGCGCGGGGCATGAAGGCGGACGTGGGGCCTCCGACATGCGGGCTGATGAGCACGCCGGGCGCACGCCACAGGGGGTGGTCGCGCGGCAGCGGTTCCGGGTCGGTGACGTCCAAGGCCGCGGTGATCCGGCCGCCCTCCAGTTCCGCGAGCAGCGCCTTGGTGTCGACGACGGGGCCGCGCGCGACGTTGACCAGCAGGGCGCCGTCCTTCATCCGGGCCAGGAACTCGGCGTCGGCGAGGTGCCGGGTGGCGTCGGTGAGCGGGGTGGACAGCACGACGACGTCCGCCTCGGGCAGCAGGGCGGGCAGATCGGTGAGCGGGTGCACGGGGCCGCGCTCCGTGGTGCGCGCGGAGCGTGCGACGCGCACCACCCGCGCGAGCTCGAACGGCGCGAGCCGGTCCTCGATCGCGGCGCCGATCGAGCCGTAGCCGACGATGAGGACGGTCTTGTCGGCGAGCGCGGGGCGGAAGCCGCCGAGCCACTCGCCTCGTTCCTGCGCCCGCACGAAGTCGGGGATGCCGCGCAGGGAGGACAGGACGAGCGCGAGGGTCAGCTCGGCGGTGCTCGCCTCGTGCACGCCGCGGGCGTTGCACAGCCGGACGCCGGGGCGCAGGGCGGGCAGGCCGGGCTGGACGTGGTCGATGCCGGCGGACAGCGTCTGGACGACCTGGACACCGCGCATCTCGGGCAGCGGGCGCACGCCGACGCCGCTCGGCTTCATGTACGGCACGACGTAGAAGGCGCAGTCGGCCGGGTCGGCGGGGAACTCCGGTTCGCCGTTCCAGAAACGGTAGGCCGGCCCCTCGGGAAGGCCCTCGATCTCCTCGGGCGGGATGGGCAGCCACACGTCGGCTCTCACGTCAGCAGTCATGACTGGAGGCTATGTCAGGTGTCCGCGGGCGCAGAGGTTAGGTTGGGGACGCCAGGAGAGGGAGGGTCACGCACAGGTGGAGCGCAGGACGATCGGCGCGGCGGCACTCTCCGTGGGGGCCGTCGGACTCGGATGCATGCCGATGAGCTGGGCGTACAGCGGGTCGCGGCAGCGGGGCGAGGAGTCGGTCAGGGCGGTTCACCGGGCGCTCGATCTGGGCTCGACGCTGCTGGACACCGCGGACATGTACGGGCCGTTCACCAACGAGCTGCTGCTCGGGCGGGTGCTGAAGGAGCGGCGGGCGGACGCGTTCGTGTCGACGAAGGTCGGGCTGCTCGTCGGTGATCAGCACGTCGTGGCGAACGGGCGGCCGGGCTATGTGAAGCGGGCGTGCGACGCGTCGCTGCGGCGGCTGCAGACCGATGTGATCGACCTCTACCAGTTGCACCGTGCCGACCCGGAGGTGCCCGTCGAGGAGACGTGGGGCGCGATGGCGGAGCTGGTGCAGGCCGGGAAGGTGCGGGCGCTCGGGCTGTGCGCGGTGGGGGTGCGCGGCGGGCGGCGCGGCGGTGGCCGGCGCGGGCTGTACGAGGGGACGCTGCGGCAGTTGGAGCGGGTGCAGCAGGTGTTTCCGGTGAGCGCGGTCGAGGCGGAGCTGTCGGTGTGGTCGCCGGAGGCGGTGCGGGAGCTGCTGCCGTGGTGTGCGGCGCGGGGGGTCGGCTTCCTGGCGGCGATGCCGTTGGGGAACGGTTTCCTCACGGGCACGCTGACGCCGGGCGAGGGGTTCGAGCCGGACGACATGCGGGCGCGGCATCCGCGGTTCACGGCGGAGATGATGGCGGCGAACCAGCCGATCGTGGCGGGGCTGCGGAGGGTTGCGCGGCGGCACGGGGAGTCGGTGACGCCGGCGCAGGTGGCGCTGGCGTGGGTGCTGGCGCAGGGGCGGCATGTGGTGCCGGTGCCGGGGGCCAAGCGGGAGCGGTGGGTCTCCGAGAACGCGGGGGCGGTGGGGGTGTCTTTGACGGGTGGGGATCTGGCGGAGTTGGGGGCGTTGCCCGTGGCCCGGGGGTCTTGGGACTGAGGGGGCATTCGGGGGGCGTTGTCGTCTGCGGGTGCGTTGTCTTTCGCGGGGGCGTTGTCCTTCGCGGGGGCGTTGTCGTCTGCCGACGCGTTGTGGCTGGGCGCCTTTGCCTGCGGCGGCCTGTGCGGGGTGCGTTGTGGCTGGTCGCGCCGTTCCCCGCGCCCCTATTGGTGCCTGCGGCGGCCCGTTTCCGTCCGGTGGTCGGTTGCGGTCTCGCCTGCGGCCGGTGGTCACGGCGGGGCCGGGGTGCGGGGTGTCCGTCCTCGGTCCGGCCGGCCGTCACTCCATACGGCGCCCACCGCCGGTGCCGGCCGCTGCGGCCGGACACCCCCCACCCCGGCCCCTTCCCGCCGTCGGCGACTGCGGGCCGTCGTGGCGTGCGTGGTCGCGGGTGGCCGTCCCGCGTGGCTGTGGGGGCGCCGGCCGGCGGTAGGCGTCGGGGCCCGGGCGTCCTGTTCCCGGGTGCGGGAACCTTGGGTGGGTGGGGTGCGTAAGAAGTAGGGGGCGGCGAAGGGAGTGGAGCGTGCGAGGGCGAGTTGGGGCGGCTCTGGCGGCCGGCGTCGTGATCGTGGGGGCTGCCGGTTGTTCCTCAGGTGGCAAACCGCCGCAGGCGGCCGTCTCGCCGAGTCGCGCGGTGGCGTCGCCGAGCGCGCCCGGGGAGTCCGCCGCGCCCGCCAAGGGCACCGCCACGGTCGTGCGTACCGTCGCGACCGGGCTGGATTCGCCGTGGGGACTCGCTCCGCTGCCGGACGGTGGTCTGCTGGTGGCGTCGCGGGACAAAGGCACGATCACCCGGGTCGACGACAGGACCGGGAGGAAGACCGAGCTGGGTGAGGTGTCGGGGGTCGCCGCGGAGGGCGAGGGCGGCCTGCTGGGCATCGCGCTGTCCCCGGACTACGCCTCGGACCACATGATCTACGCGTACTTCACCTCCGCCTCGGACAACCGCATCGCCCGCATGATCTACGACGCCCGGAAGCCGGCGGGCGACCAGCTGGGGGCGCCCGACACGGTGTTCAAGGGCATTCCCAAGGGTGTCGTGCACAACGGGGGGCGGATCGCCTTCGGGCCGGACCGGATGCTCTACGCCGGTACGGGCGAGACCGGCGACCGGGGACTGGCGCAGGACCGGAAGTCGCTGGGCGGGAAGATCCTGCGGATGACGCCGGAGGGCGAGCCGGCGCCGGGGAATCCGTTCCCCGACTCCCCCGTGTACTCCTACGGGCACCGGAACGTGCAGGGGCTCGCCTGGGACGGCAAGCAGCGGCTGTTCGCCTCGGAGTTCGGGCAGGACACCTGGGACGAGCTGAACGTGATCAAGCCGGGGGGCGACTACGGGTGGCCTAGCGCCGAGGGGCGTTCCGGAGATCGGGCCTTTGTCGATCCGGTCGCTCAGTGGCGCACCGACGACGCCTCGCCCAGCGGCATCGCCTACGCGGACGGCTGTGTGTGGATGGCCGCGCTCAAGGGGGAGCGGCTGTGGCGGATCCCGCTCAAGGGCACGCGGGCGTCCGCCGCGCCGCAGGACTTCCTGCGGGGTGAGTACGGGCGCCTGCGCACGGTGGTCGCGGCCGGCGGCGACAGGCTGTGGGTCACCACCAGCAACACCGACGGCCGTGGTGAGCCGAAGAGCGGGGACGACCGGATCCTGGAGGTGCGGGTCGGCTGAGGGGCCTCACTCCTCGTCCTGCTCCGGGCTGGGCGGCCGGACGACCACCTTGCCGGACGCCAGGTCTATCGGGCCGCGTCCGGGGTCGCCGTCGCCGACGTCCTCCCGGGTCAGCTCCAGCCGGTTCTGCTCGTCGCGGGTGTGCTTGCGGCCGGGCGCGAACACTTCCTCGAAGACGTTGAACATCGCCCCTCCCCGCTGCCGGTTGTCTCCACCCTACGTCTCAGCGCCCGGCGCGCACAGGGAGGGCCTCGGCGTACAGGCCCAGCCGGTGGGCCACGGCCGCCGCCTCACCGCGTCCGGAGACGCCGAGCTTGGCCAGGATGTTGGACACGTGGACGCTGGCCGTCTTCGGTGAGATGAACAGTTCCTCGGCTATCTGGCGGTTGGTGCGGCCGGCCGAGACCAGCCGCAGTACGTCCCGTTCGCGGGAGGTGAGGCCGAGGGCCTCGGCCGGGTCGGCGGAGTCCGCTTCCGGCTGTGCGGGGCCGGTCAGGGGCAGCCGGGCGCGGCGGGCGAGCAGGGCGGTGGCGTCGGCCAGCGGGCGGGCGCCCAGGTGGTCGGCGACGGCATGGGACAGGCGGAGCAGTTCGGTGGCCCGGGCGCGCTCGTCGTCGCCGCCGACGGTGACGAGGGACTCGGCGAGGCGGTGGCGGACACGGGCGAGGTCGTAGGGGCGTTCCAGGGCCTCGAAGGCGGCGACCACCGGTGACCAGGTGTCCGGGGTGGCCCGGTCCTCGGCACGCAGCACTTCGGCGCGCACCCACTGCTCGTGTGCCTGCCAGATCGGGACCGCCGTCGTGAGCTGCTTGACGGCCTGGAGGATGCGGGTGAGGGTCCGCTCGCGGCCCGGCCCGGCCGCGGGCGAGGTGAGCGCGTCCGCCTCGGCGGTGGCGGCCGCCAGCAGCAGGGGCCAGGCGTAACGCTGGGTGCCGGGCGGTGTCCCGGCGTCCAGGGCGCGTTCGAGTTCCGCGCGGGCGTCGAGGAGGCGGCCCTGGGCCGCGGCCACGCCGAGGGCGATGCGGGCCAGCGGCAGCCGCTGCTGGGGCATCGGGTCGTGCGAACCGAAGTGGCCTCGCGAGGCGGCCAGTTGGCGTTCCGCCTCGGCCAGATCACCCCGGGCGAGCGCGAGATGCGCCAGGCACAGCGCGCCCGTGCCCTGCGGCTTGGCGCTCTGTCCGCGGCGCAGGGCGTTCTCCGCGGCCTGCGCGGCGCCGTCCCACTCCCCCAGCGAGTACAGCGAGTCGGAGAGGTTGCCCCACACCCATGACTCGGAGTCGAGCAGCCCGAACTTCCGGGCGTAGGCGGCCCCTTCGCGCAGTACGGCGGCGGCTTCCCGGGAGCGGCCGACCGCCTCCAGTTCGGAGGGCAGGTTGATGTACGCGCGCCCGGCGACGGGCGGCACGCCCTCCTGGATCGCCCGCTCCATGACCTGGCGCATCTCGGCGAGACCGTCCTCGACGGCTCCGGAGTCGACCATGAGCCCGCCGAGGGTGAGCCGCGCGTTCAGCTCGATGGAGCGGGCGTCCACCATGCGCGCGTACTCCACCGCCCGCTCGGCGGCCGCGAGCGCTTCGGCGCCCGGCTGGTGCAGCATCGACCAGCCGGCGACGGCGGTGAGCACCTCGGCGTGCACGGTGGACGGCGGCAGGCCGCGCACCAGCTCCTGCGCGGTGGCCAGTTCGGCCCAGCCGTCGCCGCGGGCGAGGGACTGCACCAGGCGGGAGCGCTGGCTCCAGAACCAGGCCGCGCGCAGCGGGTCGGGGTCGTCCTCCAGCAGCCGCAGCGCCCGCTTGGTGATCTTCAGGGCGCGTTCGCGTTCCCTGGAGAGGCGTCCGGCCACGGCCGCCTCGGCCATCAGGTCGAGGTAGCGCAGGGGTGTGGTGGCGGGGTCGCAGCCGCAGGCCGGGTAGGCCTCGGCGTGGTCGTGCGGCCGCAGGTGCGTGCGTACGTCCTCGGGGACGGCGTCCCACAGCTCCATCGCGCGCTCCAGCAGGCCGAGTTGCTCGCTGTAGGCGTGACGGCGGCGCGCGGTGACCGAGGCGTCCAGGACGGCGGGCAGCGCCTTGGCGGGGTCGTGCGCGTGGTACCAGTAGCTGGCCAGGCGCATGGCGCGCTGGTCGGCGGGGACGAGGGTGGGGTCGCTCTCCAGGGCCTCGGCGTAACGGCGGTTGAGGCGGGAGCGTTCGCCGGGGAGCAGGTCGTCGCTGACGGCCTCGCGGACCAGGGAGTGGCGGAAGCGGTAGCCGTCGGCGGCCGGGGTGGGGATGAGGATGCTGGCGTTGACGGCGGCGCGCAGGGCCTCGATGAGGTCGTCCTCGGCGAGCGAGGCGACGGCGGCGATCAGCCGGTACTCGACGGTGGAGCCGCCCTCGGCGACGACCCGGACGACCCGCTGGGCGCTCTCGGACAGCGCCTCGACACGGACCAGGAGCAGATCGCGCAGGGTGTCCGTGAGGCCGGTGCAGCAGCCCGCGTGGGCGGCGACGGCGAGTTCCTCGACGAAGAAGGCGTTGCCGTCGGAGCGTTCGAAGATGTCGTCGACCTGGTCCGGGTCGGGTTCACCGGCGATGATGCCGGCGACCTGGCGGCAGACCTCGTCGCGGGTGAAGCGGGCGATGTCCAGGCGGCGGACGGTGCGCAGCCGGTCCAGTTCGGCGAGGAGGGGCCGCAGGGGGTGGCGGCGGTGGATGTCGTCGGAGCGGTAGGTGCCGAGGACGACGAGGCGGCCGGTGCGCAGGGTGCGCAGCAGGTAGGCGAGGAGGTGACGGGTGGAGGCGTCGGCCCAGTGCAGGTCCTCGAGGGCGACGACGACGGTCCGTTCGGCGGCGATCTGCTGGAGCAGACGGGCGGTGAGTTCGAAGAGGCGGGCCATGCCCTCCTCGTCGTGCCGGCCGGGGCCGGCCTCGCCGAGTTCGGGCAGCAGCCGGGCCAGTTCGTCCTCCTGGCCGGCGGCCGCCGCGGCGACGTCGGCGGGCAGTTCGCGGCGCAGGGCGCGCAGGGCGGCGGAGAACGGGGCGAACGGCAGGCCGTCGGCGCCGATCTCGACGCAGCCGCCGAGCGCGACGACGGCATCCCGCCGGCCTGCGGCGGTGGTGAACTCCTCCACCAGCCGCGTCTTGCCCACACCGGCTTCCCCCGCGATGAGCAAGGCTTGCGGCTCGCCCGTGGCGGCGCGGGCGAGCGCGTCGTGCAATGCCTCCAACTCGTCGGTGCGACCGACGAACACCGGACTGACGGACCTGGTCTCCACGCCGGAGAGCATCGCACGGGGCGCTGACAACGGGGCAGCGGTTTTCGCCGGGGGCAGAGCGGCCGCCGGGCCGCCGGGGCCGGCCGGCGGGGCAGCGACCGCGCCCGCGGCGGGCCCCGCGGTGCCCTCGGCCGGAGTCCGGGGAACGGTGACGGGGGCGGCGCCGCCGGCCGGTCCGCCCGCCCGCACCGACGGCTCCTTCGGGCTCCTCGGCGCCGGAACGCCGGACACCGGCCCCGTCGGGAGGCCGGTGTCGGTGGTGCCGGGTGACAGTGCCGGCGTGGATGTCGCCGGGTGCGGGCGGCCGACCCCCGTACGGCCGTTCCCCGCACCCGGCGTCGCGCCGCTCACGCGGCCCGGGTGGACCAGCGACGGCGGGGGCGGCCGGTATGCGCCTCGGCCTCGCTGGTGCGTGCGGCGGCTTCACGGCGGGCGGCGCGGTCGGCGCGTACGGCCTCGCGGGCCAGGCGCTCCTGGTCGGCCCGGCGGATGAGCTCGGCGGCGCGGGCCTGCTGGATGTCGTACTCGTACATGTGGTCCCCCTGCGGGAAGAGAGTCGAGGCTTCGCTTGCTGCGATGCCTCAACTCTCGTCTCCCAGGGGGGTCCGCCACATCGGGAGAGTTCCGCATCTTGCGCGCGGTGGGGGGCCTTAGACGCCGGCCGGGGGTCCCCGGGTCCGCCGTAAGGCAGCGCGCGGACGGCCTAAGGCGTCCCGGGGGACCTGGGCAGACGCTTCGCGGGGCCTACGGCGGCCCCGCGTGGACCGGCGGGGTCGTTCAGCTCGTGGCGGGCAGGCTCAGGAGTACGCCCGTGTACTTCAGGACCGCCAGGAGCAGGCCGATCACGCCGAGCGAGACGCCCGCCCAGGCGACCGACTTGATCCACGGGGCCTGCGGCCGGCCGGGTGCGCCGAACGCGGGCCGGGCGAGCACGACCACGCCCACGACCAGCGCCGCCAGCGCGAACAGGCCGGCCCACAGCGCGGTGGCCTGCCAGGCGTCGCCGTAGCCCTCCTTGACCATCGTCGCGACGCTGGAGGACGACGAGGTGTGCAGCTGGCCGATGAGCGCCTCGCGCGCGGAGGCCACGGTGCCGGTCCAGCTTCCGGTGAGCGAGACGACGCCCAGACCCGCGGCGACGACGGCGCCGGCGCCCTGGCCGACCCCCGAGGGGGCGCCGTCCTGCGGCTCGGCCTCCCGCGCTTCCGCCTCCGGCGTCTCCTGCCCGGCCTGCGCGTCCCGCTCGGCCTGCGGAGCCTGCTCGGTCTGCGCGTCCTGCGTCTCCTCCTCGGTCCCGGTCGCCTCGTCGGCCTGCGTCGCCGCGGCCTCGTGCTCAGTCTTGGTAGCCATGCTCCGCACCGTACGGACGGAGTCTGAGAGGTCCCTTAATGATCGTCACGGGGCACCGGCACCCGTCACGCGCGTGCCGCGCGCCATTCCGGGGCGAGCACCGACCAGATCTCCAGGTCGTGCCGCTCCCCGTGGTGGAGGTAGGCCGCGCGCCGCACCCCGTCGCGGGTCATGCCGAGGCGGCGGGCGACGTTGATGCTGGGGACGTTGCCCGCGGAGGCTACCCACTCCACGCGGTGGATCCCGCGCTCCTCGACGGCCCAGTCGATGAGCACCCGCATCGCCCGGGTGATCAGCCCGCGCCCGGTCGCCGCCGGCTCCAGCCAGCAGCCGACCTCGCAGCTGCCGTTCTCGGCGTCGAAGTTCAGCGTGAGCACACCGCCGACGAGCGTGCCGTCCAGCCACAGTCCGTGCAGCGCGGCCGTGCCGGCGGCGCGCATGTCGGCGTACCGCTGGAGTGCCTCGCGTGCCGTGGGGACGTCCACGGCCTTGGAGCCGAAGGGGATGTACCGGTTGATGAAGTCGCGTCCCCGCTCCAGGTGCGCCAGGAACTCCTCGGCGTGCCAGGGCTCCAGCGGCCGCAACTGCGCTCCGTCGTCACCCAGGGATATCGCGTACATCCTGCTGCTGCTCCTTCGCCAGTACGTCCGCCACCTCGGCGTCCGTCGCAGCGGCCAGCCTCTCATGGGCGGCGCGGCACTCGGGCGGCTCGATGCTGATGCGGGGCAGGACACCGTCCAGGCCGCGCGGCAGCCACCAGTTGGCGGCGCCGAGCAGGTGCATCAGGGCGGGCACCAGCAGGGTGCGCAGGACGAAGGCGTCCAGGGCGACGGCGGAGGCCAGCGCTATGCCGAACATGGCGATGACCCGGTCGCCGCTGAGGACGAAGGCGAGGAAGACGGAGATCATGATGACCGCCGCGGAGTTGATCACGCGGCTGGTCTCGGCGAGCCCTATGCGCACGGCGCGCCGGTTGTCGCCGGTCTCCAGCCACTCCTCGTACATCCGGCTGACCAGGAAGACCTGGTAGTCCATGGAGAGCCCGAAGAGGACCGACACCATGATCACGGGGAGGAAGGGTTCGATGGGGCCGGCGCGGCCCAGTCCGAGCAGTTCGCTGCCCCAGCCCCACTGGAAGATCGCGACGACGACGCCGAACGCGGCGGCGACGGCGGCGATGTTCATCACAGCGGCCTTGAGCGGGATGCCGACGGACCGGAAGGCGAGCAGGAGCAGCAGGCAGCCCAGGCCGATGACCACGCCGACGAAGAGGGGCAGCTTGCCGACGATGACCCCGGCGAAGTCGTCGTAGGAGGCGGTGACGCCGCCGACGTACACGTCGAGGGAGGTGCCGGCCTCGGCTCGGGGCAGCACGTCGGTGCGCAGCCGGTCGACGAGCTCACTGGTGGCCTGCGACTGCGGCGCGGACTCGGGGACGACGGTGAGGTAGGCGGTGTCGCCGCCGGGACCGTAGGTCGCGGGGGTCACGGAGGCGACGCCGCGGGTGCCGCGCAGGGTGGTGTCGAGGTTGTCGAGGGCGAGCTTGTCCTGGGCGCCGTCTACGCGCGTCACCAGGGTCAGGGGGCCGTTGACGCCGGGTCCGAAGCCGTCCGCGAGGAGGTCGTAGGCCTTGCGGGTGGTCGAGGCCTGCGGGTCGTTGCCCTGGTCGGAGGTGCCCAGGTGGAGGGAGAGCGTGGGCAGGGCGAGCAGGGCGATGACGGCGACGGCGACGCCGCCGAGCTTCTTGGGATGGCGCTCGACGAACGCCGACCAGCGGGCGGCGAACCCGGTCGGCAGCTCCGGCTGCGGGCCGTGCTCGGCCAGCCGGCGCCGTTCGCGGCGGCTGAGGGCGCGCATGCCGATGAACGACAGCAGGGCGGGCAGCAGGGTCACGGAGGCGGCGACGGTGAGCACCACGGTCAGCGAGGCGGCGATGGCGACGCCGTTGAGGAAGCTCAGGCGCAGGATCAGCATGCCGAGCAGGGCGATGCACACGGTCGCACCCGCGAAGACGACGGCACGTCCGGTGGTGGCGACGGCGTTGGTGGCCGCCTCGGTGACGCTCAGGCCGCGTTTGAGTCCGCGTCGGTGGCGGGTGACGATGAACAGGGCGTAGTCGATGCCGACACCGAGCCCGATGAGCATGCCGAGCATGGGCGCGAAGTCGGCGACGGTCATGGCGTGCCCGAGCAGCTCGATCCCCGCGTAGGCGGTGCCGACGCCGACCAGGGCGGTCGCGATGGGCAGCAGCGAGGCGGCGAGCGAGCCGAAGGCGAGGAAGAGCACGAGGGCCGCGACGAGGACGCCGACCACCTCGGCCAGGTGGCCGCCGGAGGTCTTGGTCAGGGCGATGGCGCTGCCGCCCAGCTCGACCTGGAGCCCGTCGCCCTCGGCGGACTTGGCGGTGTGCACCACGGCCTGCGCCTCGGCGGGCGTGAGGTGCTCGACGGTGTCGGCGAAGGTGACGGTGGCGTACGCGGTGTGTCCGTCGGCGCTGATCCGGCCGGCGCCCTGGCCGCTGTAGGGGCCGCTGACGGCCACCACGCCGGGCAGGTCGTCGATCTTCTCGAGCGTGCGGGTCATGGTCTGCTCGACGTCGGCGGCCCGGACGGTGCCGGTCGTGGTGTGCCAGACGACGGTGTCGCTGTCGCCGCTCATGCCGGGGAAGCCTTCGGCGAGCAGTTCGGCGGCGTGGCCGGCCTGGGTGCCGGGGACGTCGTAGTCGTTGGAGTAGGCGGAGCCGGTCACGGCGGCGGCAGCGGTGACCCCGCCGAACGCGAGGAGCCACAGCAGTACGGCGATCAGGCGCCGTCGGACACACCAGCGTGCAAGGGCTGCCACGAACCTGCTCCCAGAGTGACTGAATTGTGGATCTTTGACCGGGAACAGTGGTCCATTAACCGAACAGCCCGCAAAGAACGCATGAGCAACGCCTGGCCACTCTTACAGGCGGAAGAGATCCTTTGCGGCTTTCGTGGCCTTGTTCACAGGTGTTGGGAGCGAGGTCACAGGACAATCGGCGGCACTCTGTCACCTGTTGTGGCGTCACTCACATGCGGCAGGCCCCCGGGGACATCGTCCCCGGGGCCTGCCGCATGTGCTGTGCGGGTGCTCAGCCCTCGCTGACGCCCAGCTTGTCGAGGATCAGCTCCTTGACGCGGGCCGCGTCGGCCTGGCCGCGCGTGGCCTTCATGACGGCGCCGACCAGGGCGCCGACCGCGGCCACCTTGCCGCCGCGGATCTTGTCCGCGATGGCCGGGTTGCCGGCGATGGCCTCCTCGACGGCGGCGGTGAGCGCGCCCTCGTCGGAGACGACCTTCAGACCGCGCTTGTCGACGACCTCGTCCGGCGTGCCCTCGCCGGCGAGGACGCCCTCGATGACCTGACGGGCGAGCTTGTCGTTCAGGTCGCCCTTGGTGACCAGCTCGGCCACCCGGGCCACCTGCTGCGGCGTGATCGCCAGCTCGTCCAGCGCCTTGCCGGACTCGTTGGCGCTGCGGGCCAGCTCACCCATCCACCACTTGCGGGCGGAGGCCGCGTCGGCCCCGGCGTCGATGGTGGCGACGATCAGGTCCAGCGCGCCGGCGTTGAGGATCGCCTGCATGTCGGTGGCGGTGATGCCCCACTCGGCGAGCAGCCGGGTGCGGCGGGCCAGCGGCGTCTCGGGCAGCGCCGCGCGGATCTTCTCGACCCACTCGCGCGAGGGCGCGACGGGGACCAGGTCGGGCTCCGGGAAGTACCGGTAGTCCTCGGCCTCCTCCTTCACGCGGCCCGAGGTCGTGGACCCGGTGTCCTCGTGGAAGTGGCGGGTCTCCTGGACGATCGTGCCGCCGGAGGAGAGCACGGCCGCGTGGCGCATGATCTCGTAGCGGGCCGCACGCTCCACCGAGCGCAGCGAGTTGACGTTCTTGGTCTCGCTGCGGGTGCCGAACTTCTCGGTGCCGTTCGGGCGCAGCGACAGGTTCACGTCGCAGCGCATCTGGCCCATCTCCATGCGGGCCTCGGACACGCCGAGGGCACGGATGACCTCGCGCAGCTCACGCACGTACGCCTTCGCCACCTCGGGCGCGCGCTCGCCGGCACCGACGATCGGCTTGGTGACGATCTCGATGAGCGGGATGCCGGCGCGGTTGTAGTCCAGCAGGGAGTGGGACGCGCCGTGGATACGGCCGGTGGCGCCGCCGACGTGCGTCGACTTGCCGGTGTCCTCCTCCATGTGGGCGCGCTCGATCTCCACGCGGAAGGTCTCGCCGTCCTCCAGCTGCACGTCGAGGTAGCCGTTGAAGGCGATCGGCTCGTCGTACTGGGAGGTCTGGAAGTTCTTCGGCATGTCCGGATAGAAGTAGTTCTTCCGGGCGAAGCGGCACCATTCGGCGATCTCGCAGTTCAGCGCGAGGCCGATCTTGATCGCGGACTCGACGCCGGTCGCGTTGACGACCGGGAGCGCGCCGGGCAGGCCGAGGCAGACCGGGCAGGTCTGGCTGTTCGGGTCGGCGCCGAGCGAGGTCGAGCAGCCGCAGAACATCTTGGTCTTGGTGCCGAGTTCGACATGGACCTCGAGGCCCATGACGGGGTCGTACGACGCGAGTGCTTCGTCGTACGGCACCAGGTCGGTCGTGGTGGTCACGGTGAAACTTCCCTCTCAGCCCAGCAGGACGTCGTCGTCGCCCAGCCGCTTCAGCTCGCGGTACAGGATGGCGAGGCCGGTGACGATCGCGACCGCGGAGACGGTGGCGTCGATCAGCCGCAGCGTGTCCTGCTCGGCGCGGGCCTTCTTGATCTGCTTGGCGACACCGAGCGCGCCGAACGCGGTGGTGGCCATCGACAGGTACGTACCGGACTTGGACTTCTTGAAGTCCTTGGCCTTGGACAGCTTGCTCACAGCGACGGAGCCTCCTCCAGGAGCGGGTGCCCCCACTTTTCCACGAAGGCGGCCTCGACCGCGGCACCCACCTTGTACAGGCGCTCGTCCTTCATCACCGGGGCGATGATCTGCAGGCCGACCGGGAGGTTGTCCTCCGGGGCGAGACCGCAGGGCAGGGACATGGCCGCGTTGCCCGCCAGGTTGGTCGGGATGGTGCACAGGTCCGCGAGGTACATCGCCATCGGGTCGTCGGCGCGCTCGCCGATCGCGAAGGCGGTGGTCGGGGTCGTCGGGGAGACGATCACGTCGACCTGCTCGAAGGCCTTGTCGAAGTCCTGCTTGATCAGCGTGCGGACCTTCTGCGCGGAGCCGTAGTACGCGTCGTAGTAGCCGGAGCTCAGCGCGTACGTGCCCAGCATGATGCGGCGCTTGACCTCGGGGCCGAAGCCGGCCTCGCGGGTGAGGGAGGTGACCTCCTCCGCCGAGCGGCTGCCGTCGTCGCCGGTGCGCACGCCGTAGCGCAGCCCGTCGAAGCGGGCCAGGTTGGAGGAGCACTCCGACGGCGCGATCAGGTAGTACGCCGACAGCGCGAGGTCGAAGGACGGGCAGTCCAGCTCGACGATCTCGGCGCCCAGCTCCTTCAGCAGCGCGACGGACTCGTCGAAGCGCTGGATCACGCCCGGCTGGTAGCCCTCGCCGCGGAACTGCTTGACGACGCCGACGCGCATGCCCTCGACGCTGCCGTTGCGGGCGGCCTCGACGACCGGCGGGACCGCGGCGTCGATGGAGGTGGAGTCCAGCGGGTCGTGGCCGGCGATCACCTCGTGCAGCAGGGCCGCGTCCAGGACCGTACGGGCGCACGGGCCGCCCTGGTCGAGGGAGGAGGAGAAGGCGACCATGCCGTAGCGGGAGACCGCGCCGTAGGTCGGCTTCACGCCGACGGTGCCGGTGACGGCGGCCGGCTGGCGGATGGAGCCGCCGGTGTCGGTGCCGATGGCGAGCGGGGCCTCGAAGGCGGCCAGCGCGGCGGAGGAACCGCCGCCGGAGCCGCCGGGGATCTTGGTGAGGTCCCACGGGTTGCCGGTGGGGCCGTAGGCGCTGTTCTCCGTCGACGACCCCATGGCGAACTCGTCCATGTTGGTCTTGCCGAGGATGACGACGTCGGCGGCCTTCAGCTTGCGCGTGACGGTCGCGTCGTACGGCGGGATCCAGCCTTCGAGGATCTTCGAACCGACCGTCGTGGGCACGCCCTCGGTGGTGAAGATGTCCTTCAGCGCGAGCGGGACGCCGGCCAGCGGGCCGAGCTTCTCGCCGCGCTCACGCTTGGCGTCCACCTCCCGGGCCTGCGCCAGCGCGCCCTCGCGGTCGATGTGCAGGAAGGCGTGCACCTTCTCGTCGACGGCCTCGATCCGGGCCAGGTGGGCCTCGGTGACCTGGACGGCCGTCAGTTCGCCGGAGGCGATCTTCTCGGCGATCTGCGCGGCCGTGAGCTTGATGATGTTGTCCGTCATGGTGGTCACTCCTCCCCCAGGATCTGCGGCACCTTGAAACGCTGCTGCTCCTGGGCCGGGGCGCCGGACAGCGCCTGCTCGGGGGTGAGCGAGGGACGGATCTCGTCCGGCCGCATGACGTTCGTCAGCGGGAGCGGGTGCGAGGTCGGCGGTACGTCTTGGTCGGCGACCTCGCTGACGCGGGCCACCGCGCCGATGATGTCGTCCAGCTGTCCCGCGAAGTGGTCGAGCTCTTCGGGCTTCAGCTCCAGACGCGCCAGCCGGGCGAGGTGGGCGACCTCCTCGCGCGTGATGCCAGGCATGCAGCGATCCTCTGGGGTGAGTGTGTGTGGTTTGGCCCAATCCTATGGGGCGGGGGGCCGTGCCTGTTAAACGGTTTGCCGGGGGGCCGCGCGAGGCGGCCCCGCCCCGGGTCAGCCGCGGCGCTTCTCCCAGGCCTCGCTGTGCAGGAAGTGGTTGTCGTACGTCTCCTGCACCTCGAGGATGCTCGACAGCGGGACCTCGCCGAGCCGGATGCGCTGCAGGTGGCGGAAGTACTCGAAGCGCTCGACGCCCGGGGTGATCACGATGAGAAGGTCCGCGGTGGCGCCGGGGACGGCGGCGAAGGCGTGCGGGCGGTTCGGCGGGACGATGATCAGGTCGCCGCGCTCGGCGGTGACGACGTCGTCGCCGGACAGGACGTCCAGGGCGCCGTCGAGCAGGTAGAACATCTCCGCGGAGTGGTGGTGCACGTGCGGCTTGGCACCGTCGGCGCCCTCGCCGAGGGTCACGCGGACGGTGGACAGCGCGCCGCCGGTGGCGCTGCTGTCGGCGAGCAGCTTGACGGCGACGGGGTCACCCCCGACGACCTCCGCCTCGGCGTCCCGGACCAGCACGGTCTCGTCGAACTTCGGCACGAACAGCGACATGACGTGTCCCCCTCATTCTTGCCCGCACGCACAGTGCTCTGCGTGCTCTGTGCGCTCTGCGTGCTCGGACCGCGAAGGGCGGTGCGGCACTGATCCGTACAACGATCACGGTGGCCGAGGGGATCCCGCAACCGACGGCTTCCGCGCCGCCGTTGCACAGGAGGCGCCGAGCAGGACGGCCGGGCTGACGCTGCCGGGCTGCCGGGCTGCCGGGCTGCCGGCGGTGAGGCTGCCAGGGCCGTGGGCGGTGTGGGGAGCCGGTCCTAGCTGACCCGGCCCGGGTCGTCCACCGTGGCGGCGGGGAGGGCCGCAGCGGGGCGCTGCCAGCCTCGGGAGCCGCGGGCGCGCAGCCAGGCCGTCGTCTCGTCCGGCGGCATCGCGGCGGCGACCAGCCAGCCCTGGACGGCGTCGCAGCCCAGGTCGCGCAGACGCTCCCAGGTCTCGTCGTCCTCGACACCCTCGGCGACGACCAGCAGGCCCAGCGAATGGGCGAGGTCGACGGTGCAGCGCACGATCTCGGCGTCCTCGGTGTCCACGGCGAGCCGGGCGACGAAGGAGCGGTCGATCTTCAGCTCGCTGACCGGGAGGCGGCGCAGGTGCACCAGGGAGGAGTAGCCGGTGCCGAAGTCGTCCAGGGACATCTTCACGCCGTGACCGGTGAGTCCGGCGAGGGTGTCGGCGGCGCGCTGCGGGTCCTCCAGCAGGACGTGTTCCGTTATCTCCAGCTGCAACGACCCGGCCGGTACCCCGTGCCGGGCCAGCCGGGCGGCGACGGAGCCGGCGAAGCCGGGGGTGTGGACGTCGCGCGGGGAGACGTTGACGGCGACCGGCACGAACAGTCCCTGCGAGCGCCACCGGGCGACCTGGGCGAGCGCGGTGTCCAGCACGTACTCGGTGAGGTGCGGCATCAGGCCGGAGGACTCGGCGATCGCTATGAACTCGTCCGGGGGCACCTTGCCACGCTCGGGATGCACCCAGCGCACCAGGGCTTCGAGACCGGCCACCTGGCCGTCGAAGCGGACCTTGGGCTGGTAGTGCAGCTGGACCTCGTGGGCGTCCAGCGCCCGGCGCAGATCGCCGAGCAGTCCGAGCCGGTCGGGGGTGTTGGAGTCGCGTTTGGACTCGTAGACCTCGACGCCGGTGCGGTCCCGCTTGGCCTGGTACATCGCCACGTCGGCGCGGCGCAGCAGTCCCTCGGCGTCGAGCGCGTGGTCGGGGAAGACGGCGACACCGGCGCTGGCCTCCAGCACGAGGGTGAGCCCGTCGAGGTCGAGCGGGGAGCTGAGGTCGGCGACGAGGCCACGGGCGACGCGCATCGCGGAGGTCGTGGAGTCGGCGACCGGCAGTAACACGGCGAACTCGTCACCGCCCAGCCGCGCCACCTCCGCGCCGCGCGGCAGGGCGAGCCGCAGCCGGTCGGCTATCTGGAGCAGCAGCCGGTCCCCGGCGAGATGGCCGAGGGTGTCGTTGACCGAGCGGAAACGGTCCAGGTCGATCAGCACGAGGGCGGCACGGGCGTCGATGCGTTCGGCGTCGTCCAGCGCGGTCCAGATGCGTTCCAGCAGCCACTGGCGGTTGGGCAGCCCGGTGAGCGGGTCGCGCAGCTGCTCCTCCGCCCGGGCCCGGGCTATCCACAGGGTGGAGTCCAGGGCGATCAGCGGGATGGAGAACAGCGGCAGCAGCACCGGCTTGTCGGTGGCCACCACGCACACCAGGGGGGCTATGCCGAGCAGGGCGACGGCCACCAGGCCCTGCCTGACCAGGGCGGTGCGCGCGACCGTGGGCAGCCCGCCGGAGCGCGGCGCGTGCAGGTACCACAGCAGGATGCGGGTCACGGCGAGATACGCGACCGCGACGAGCACCACCTCGGGGGCGGTGTAGAAGGTCCAGCTGCCGGGGTCCGAGGGCGCCTCGACGGTCGGTACGGCGCCGAAGGCGGCCAGCACCAGGGCGCCGGCGCCGATGCCGAGCAGGTCCACCGAGCCGTGCAGCACGCCTTGCCGCCAGCGGTGGCGGCGGGCTATGCCGACCAGGACGACGACGGTGAGACTGACCATGCCGGCCGGCACCCAGCCGTAGAGCAGCAGGACGGCGAGGGTGAGGGCGGCGCCGGAGCCGGTGCCGCCCCACCAGCGGGCGCGCCCCAGCATGACGAGGTGGCCGACGATGATGCCGGTCAGCAGGGCCAGCGACCAGCCGACCGCGCCGGACGGGAAGAGGGCGTGACCGCCGGTGAAGGCGCGGTAGAAGCCGGCGCCCAGCACGAAGGCGGCGGCCGCGACGACCGCGGCGGGCAGCGGGGGCCAGGACGGGTGGCGTTCGTGGTCGGCGCCGGGCAGGGCCGCGGCGGGGCGGGAGGGATCGAGCCCGTCGGGGCGGCCCGGGCCGGCGCCGGGCCGGGCGGCATCGCGCCCGTCTGCGCCCGTCGGGCCGGCGCTCAGCCGTGCGGGGTCCCTGCCGTCGGCGCCGGGGTACGCGGGGGCGGCGCGCTCGCAGGCGCCGCCGCGCCGTGTCGCGCGTGTCACCCACCGGCTCCCCCGCCGCGCGCCCGCCACACGGCGCAGGCGCAGCCGTGAGCCGGGGGCGGTGCTCTCGGTCGGTTCCATTCCCGTCCCTCTCACAGCCGGCGGTGCCCACGCCTCGCGGCCCGATGCCCGACTTCCCTCAACGGCTCCGCGTCGGAAAACCCTTCCCCCTGCTCATGCGCGAGCACGAGGATGCCCCGACCGCAGCTGGGCACGGCAGGCGCACATCTCAACAGTAGGCCGCGGACGCCTTCCTCGGGCAGCGGTCGCCGACGGTTGCCCGAATGCGCCCCGGCCACCCCTATGCATCTGATATGCGCCGATCGGGTGGCCTTCAACCGCTACTCCTCGGCCGAAAGAGCGACGTCCGCCGCGGCCTCGGGTCCCTGGTCGAGCAGGACGTTGAAGCCCTCCTCGTTCAGGACGGGCACCTTGAGCTGCATCGCCTTGTCGTGTTTCGATCCGGGGTTGTCCCCCACAACGACGAACGAGGTCTTCTTCGACACCGAACCGGTCACCTTGGCGCCGCGGCTCTGCAGGGCGTCCTTGGCACCGTCCCGGGTGAAGTGCTCCAGGGTGCCGGTGACGACGACGGTAAGCCCTTCCAGCGGGCGGGGTCCTTCGTCCTCTCCGGTGCTCTCCTCCTCCATGCGGACGCCGGCGGCCTTCCACTTGCGCAGGATCTCCTGGTGCCAGTCCTCGGCGAACCACTCCTTGAGGGAGGCGGCGATGATCGCGCCCACGCCGTCGGTGTTCGCCAGCTCCAGCTCGTCGGCCTGTTCGATGCGGTCGATGGAGCGGAACTCCCGCGCGAGCGCCTCGGCGGCGACCGGGCCGACGTGCCGGATCGACAGGCCGGTCAGGACGCGGGCGAGCGGGCGCTCCTTGGCGGCCGCGATGTTCTCCAGCATGGCCAGGGCGTTCTTCTTCGGTTCGCCCTGCTGGTTGGCGAAGACGGTGACGATCTTCTCCTCGCCGGTCTTCGGGTCCCGCTTGGGCAGACCGCTGTCCTGGTCGAGGACGTACGCCTTGATGGGCAGCAGCTGCTCGACGGTCAGGTCGAACAGGTCGCCCTCGTCCTTCAGCGGCGGGTCCGCCGGCTCCAGCGGCTTGGTGAGGGCGGCCGCGGCGACGTACCCGAAGTGCTCGATGTCGAGGGCCTTGCGGCCGGCGAGGTAGAACAGGCGCTCGCGCAGCTGGGCCGGGCAGGTGCGGGCGTTGGGGCAGCGCAGGTCGACGTCGCCCTCCTTCATGGGCCGCAGCGGCGTGCCGCACTCGGGGCACTCGCTCGGCATCACGAACTCGCGCTCGCTGCCGTCGCGCAGGTCGACCACCGGCCCGAGGATCTCGGGGATGACGTCACCGGCCTTGCGCAGCACCACCGTGTCACCGATGAGGACGCCCTTGGCCTTGACCACGTCCTGGTTGTGCAGGGTGGCGAACTCGACCTCCGAGCCGGCCACCGTCACCGGCTCGACCTGCGCGTACGGCGTGACGCGGCCGGTGCGGCCGACGCCGACGCGGATGTTGACGAGCTTGGTGTTGACCTCCTCCGGCGCGTACTTGTAGGCGATGGCCCAGCGCGGCGCCCGCGCGGTGGAGCCGAGGCGGCCCTGGAGCCGGATCTCGTCGAGCTTGACGACGACGCCGTCGATCTCGTGCTCCACCGAGTGCCGGTTCTCGCCGAAGTAGGCGATGAACTCGCGGACGCCGTCGAGGTCGTCGACCACCTTGTTGTGCCGGGAGGTGGGCAGACCCCAGGTCTTCAGCAGGTCGTACGCCTGGGAGAGGCGGGTGAGGCCCTCGAAGCCCTCCAGGGCGCCGATGCCGTGCACCACCATGTGCAGCGGGCGGGTGGCGGTCACCCGCGGGTCCTTCTGGCGCAGCGAACCGGCGGCGGCGTTGCGCGGGTTGGCGAAGGGCTTGTCCCCCGCCTCGACCAGGCGGGCGTTCAGCTCCTCGAACTTCTCCCCGGGGAAGTAGACCTCGCCGCGGATCTCCACGAGGTCGGGGACCTCGTCCCCGTCGAGGCGGTCCGGGATCTCCGCGATCGTGCGGACGTTGGGGGTGATGTCCTCGCCGGTGCGGCCGTCGCCCCGGGTCGCCGCGCGGACGAGGCGGCCGTGCTCGTAGGTGAGGTTCACGGCGAGGCCGTCGACCTTCAGCTCGCACAGGAAGTGGTACTTCTGCTCGCCCAGTTCGCGCGCGATGCGGTCGGCCCAGCCGGCGAGTTCGTCGTCGTTGAAGGTGTTGTCCAGGGAGAGCATGCGGGAGCGGTGCTCGACGGCGGTGAACTCCGTCGCGTAGGAGCCCGCGACCTTCTGCGTCGGGGACTGCGGGGTGCGCAGCTCCGGATACTGCTCCTCCAGCGCCTCCAGCGTCTTCAGGAGCTTGTCGAACTCGGCGTCGCTGATGACGGGAGCGTCCTTCACGTAGTACCGGAAGCGGTGCTCCTCGATCTGCTCAGCGAGCTGCGCGTGCTTCTCACGTGCCTCGGCGGGCACTGCCGTCTCCGCCTGCTGCTTGTCGCCGGCCACCGTGTGGTCCTCCCGTTACTCTGGGTTGTCCGCGAGGGATCTCGCCGCCTGGACGCAGTGGGCGAGCGCCTGGCGCGCGTACGCCGGGGAGGCGCCCGCGAGCCCGCACGCCGGCGTCACCGTGACCGCCTGAGCGAGCAGCCCCGGGGACAGGCCCAGCCTGCGCCACAGCGTCCTGACACCCATGACGCTACCGGCAGGGTCTGACAACGGGCCGTCCGTGCCCGGCACGACACCGGCGAACAGCCGGGTGCCGCCCTCCACGGCCTCGCCGATCGCGTCGTCGTCACGCTCGGTGAGCAGCGAGAAGTCGAAGGAGACGGCTGCCGCGCCGGCCCGGCCCAGGAGTGCGAAGGGCACGTCGGGGGCGCAGGAGTGGACCACGACGGGGCCGCCGGTGTGCACCGCGACGGTGTCCCGCAGGGTGGCCTCCACGATCTGGCGGTCGACGGCGCGGTGGGTGCGGTAGCCGCTGGCCGTCCTCACCCGGCCGCGCAGGACCGCGGTGAGGGACGGCTCGTCGAGCTGGAGGACGAGCTGCGCGCCGGGGACGCGCCGCTGCACCTCGGCGAGGTGGAGGCGCAGCCCCTCGGCGAGAGAGGCGGCGAGGTCGCGGCAGGCGCCCGCATCGGAGAGGGCGGCCTCGCCGTTCCTCAGCTCCACGCTCGCGGCGAGCGTCCACGGCCCGACGGCCTGCACCTTCAGCGGCCCGGTGTAGCCCTGGGTGAACTCCTCCAGCGCGTCGAGGTCCTCGCCGAGCCAGGACCGGGCCCGCTTGGTGTCGCGGCCCGGCCGGTCACCGAGCCGCCAGCCGCTGGGCTCCACGCGCGCGTACAGCTCGACGAGCATGCCGGCGGTCCGGCCGATCATGTCCGCGCCGGGGCCGCGGGCGGGCAGTTCCGGCAGAAACGGGAAGTCCTCGAAGGACCCGGTGACGGTCTTGGCGGCCTCCCGGGCGTCCCCTCCGGGCATCGACCCGATCCCGGTGGCGCCCCCGAACCTGAACTGGCTGTCTTCGCTCACGTCTGAAGCCTACGTAAGCGTCACCGGTGGTCCGTCGCCGACTGCCGCCGGCCGGGCGCCCCGGCGCCTGCGCGCGGGCGCCCGGGCACGGGGTCAGCGCCCGGGCCGCACCGTCAGGTCGTTGACCTCGGCGTCCTCGGGAAGGTCGATCGCCATCAGGATCGTCGTGGCGACCGACTCGGGGTCGATCCAGCGGGACGGGTCGTACTCCTTGCCCTCCTGCTGGTGGACCTTGGCCTGCATGGGGCTGGCGGTGCGGCCGGGATAGACGGAGGTGACGCGGACACCGCTCGCGTGCTCCTCCTGGCGCAGCGCGTCGGCGAGGGCCTTCAGTCCGTGCTTGGACGCGGCGTACGCCCCCCACTCGGCGTGCGCGTTCAGGCCGGCGCCGGAGTTGACGAACACCACGTGACCGCGGGCGACACGCAGCTGGGGCAGCAGCAGCCGGGTCAGCTCGGCGGGCGCGATCAGGTTGACGTTGAGCTGGTGGCGCCAGGACTTCGGGGT
Source organism: Streptomyces sp. NPDC028635 (assembly GCF_040637635.1). Lineage (NCBI taxonomy): Bacteria > Bacillati > Actinomycetota > Actinomycetes > Kitasatosporales > Streptomycetaceae > Streptomyces > Streptomyces sp. NPDC028635. Next base: position 203,290 of record NZ_JBEZWX010000008.1, read on the forward strand.
CAGGTCGCCGACCGGGCCGAGGTCGACGACGCCCGCGATGTGCAGCAGCGAGTCCACGCGGTCCGGCAGCGACTGGTGGGACAGCGCCCAGGACAGCTTGTCGGGGTCAGCGAGGTCGCCGACCAGGGTCCGCGCGCCGGGGAACTCGGCGGCCAGTTCCTTCGCGCGCCCCGCGTCACGCGCGTGCAGCACGAGGTCGTCCCCGCGGGCGTGCAGGCGGCGGGCGACGGCCGCGCCGATGCCGGAACCGGCTCCGGTGATCACATGTGTAGCCATGCCCGCCATGCTCGCACCACCGCGGGGTCAGGCGATGCCCTGGCTCTCCTCCAGGTAGGCCAGCGCGCCCACCGGCTCCTCGGCGAAGAACACCAGGTCGGTGAGCGGGCGGGGCAGGAAGCCCTCGTCGTCCATGCGGCGGAACTGCTCCTTGAGGCCGTCGTAGAAGCCGGCGGTGTTCAGCAGTACCACCGGCTTGTCGGTGTGGCCGTGCTTCTTCAGCTCCAGGATCTCGGTGGCCTCGTCCAGCGTGCCCGTGCCGCCCACCATGATCACCACTGCGTCGGCCTTCTCCAGCAGCAGCCGCTTGCGCTCGGCGAGGTCCTTGGCGATCACCATGTCGTCGACGCCCGGGCGGACCTTGGCCGCCAGGAAGTCCACCGAGACCCCGCACAGCCGTCCGCCGGCCTCCTGCACGCCGTCCGCGACGACCTTCATCAGGCCGACGTCCGAGCCGCCCCAGACGAGCGTGTGACCGCCCTTGCCGAGCAACTCGGCGAACTCGCGCGCGGGACGGGTGTAGCGGTCGTCGAGGTCGGCGGCGGAGAGGAAGACACAGATACGCATGGAGCCACCGTACGCGGGAAGAACCGGCGCCCGGAAAACGCTGTTCCTCGACATGACCCGTGGACACACCATCACCGTCGAGCGAAGCGACCGGCACGTGCGCGTGGTGCACGACGGTCAGGTCCTGGCCGAGAGCGACCGACCGCTCGTCCTGCACGAGACCGGCTGTCCGCCTCGCTACTACCTGCCCGCCGAGGACGTACGGCTCGAACTCCTCACCCCTTCCGACACGCACACCCACTGCCCGTTCAAGGGGACGGCGTCCTACTGGTCGCTGCCCGGCGCCCCGGACCTGGTGTGGTCGTATCCGGACCCGAAGCCGGACGTGGCGCAGATCAAGAACCACCTCTGCTTCTACGAGGTGGAAGTGTCGTGACCCCTGCGCCGCGTCATCTGCGGCAGTCTGCTCTGCCATGGAGAAGCAGGAGAAGCAGGACGGTCACAGCAGTCTGACGGTGGTGTCGCGGGACGGCACCCGCATCGCCGGTGTGCGCCACGGCGACGGTCCGCCCGTGATCCTGGTGAGCGGCGCGATGTCCACCGGGCGCACGCTGGCCCCGCTGGCCGAGCGGCTCGCCGGGCACTGCACGGCCGTGGTGTACGACCGCCGGGGCCGTGGCGAGAGCGGTGACACGGCCCCGTACGCGGTTCAGCGGGAGGTCGAGGATCTGGCCGCGCTGATCGACGCGGTGGGCGGCGAGGCGGCCCTGTTCGGCGTCTCCTCGGGCGGCGCGCTGGTGCTCGAGGCGGCGGCGAGCGGGCTGCCGGTCCGTCAGGCGGGCGTGTACGAGGTGCCGTACGCGGACTTCCTGCCGGACGGCGCCGAGCGGCACGCCACCTATGTACGGAACCTGACCGCGGCGCTCGCCGAGGACCGGCGCGGGGACGCGGTGGAGCTGTTCCTGCGCCTGACCGGGCTCGGCGAGGAGGTGATCCGGGGCGCGCGCCAGTCGCCCATGTGGGCCGGCATGGAGGCGGTGGCCCCCAGCCTGGCGTACGACGCGGCGGTGATGGGCGACGGAGTGCTGCCCCGCGAGCGGCTCGCGGCGGTCACCGTACCCCTCCTGGTGGTGGCCGGCGGGGCGAGCCCGGCGTGGATGCTGGACGCGAACCGGGCGGTCGCCGAGGCGGCGCCGCACAGCGACCACCGGGTTCTTGAGGGACAGACCCACATGGTGGAGCCGGACGTCCTGGGCCCGGTGCTGACGGACGTCTTCTGTGGGTGAGGCGCGACAGGATCTTCCGGCGGTGAGGGGCCCTCTGGGACATGCGGGGGGTGAGGGCCCCGAGCCTTGCGTGGGTGAGGGCCCCCGGGCCTTGCGGGGGTGAGGGGCCCCCGGGCCGTCCCGGGAGTGAGGGGCTCTCGGGCCTTGCGGGGGTCAGAGGCCCCCGGACCTTGCGGGGGTGACGGGTCCCCGGCCCGTCCCGGGGTGAGAGGCCGACCCCGGGGTGAGAGGCCGGCCCCGGGACGTCCGGGTGAGGCGCGCCCGGGTCAGGCCACGCCGGCCGTCGCGCGCGTGGTCGTCGCGATCGTCGCCGACCCCACCACGCGCGTGCCGTCGTACAGGACGATCGCCTGGCCGGGGGCGACGCCGCGGACCGGCTCGGCGAAGGCGACCTTCAGCTCGCCGTCGGCCAGCTCCGCGGTGACCTCGGTCTCGTCGCCGTGGGCGCGCAGCTGGGCGGTGTAGGTGCCGGGGCCCTCCGGGGCCGTGCCGCACCAGCGCGGCTTGATAGCGGTCAGGGCGGTGACGTCCAGGGCGGCGGCCGGGCCGACGGTGACGGTGTTGGTCACCGGGGAGATGTCGAGGACGTAGCGCGGCTTGCCGTCGGGGGCCGGGGTGCCGATGCGCAGGCCCTTGCGCTGGCCGATGGTGAAGCCGTACGCGCCCTCGTGCGTGCCGACGCGGTTGCCGGCCTCGTCGACGATGTCGCCCTCCGCCTTGCCGAGGCGCCGGGCGAGGAAGCCCTGGGTGTCGCCGTCGGCGATGAAGCAGATGTCGTGCGAGTCGGGCTTCTTGGCGACGGCGAGCCCGCGCCGCTCGGCCTCCGCGCGGATCTCCTCCTTGGTGGTGACCGTGTCGCCGAGCGGGAACATCGCGTGGGCGAGCTGCTGCTCGTCCAGCACACCGAGGACGTACGACTGGTCCTTGGCCATGTCGGAGGCGCGGTGCAGCTCGCGGGAGCCGTCCTCGCGCACGATCACCTGGGCGTAGTGGCCGGTGCAGACCGCGTCGAAGCCCAGGGCGAGCGCCTTGTCGAGCAGCGCCGCGAACTTGATCTTCTCGTTGCAGCGCAGACACGGGTTCGGGGTGCGCCCGGCCTCGTACTCGGCGACGAAGTCCTCGACGACGTCCTCGCGGAAGCGGTCGGCGAGGTCCCACACGTAGAACGGGATGCCGATGACGTCCGCGGCGCGGCGGGCGTCCCGGGAGTCCTCGATGGTGCAACAGCCCCGCGCGCCCGTGCGGAAGGACTGGGGGTTCGCGGAGAGCGCGAGGTGGACGCCGGTCACGTCGTGGCCCGCCTCGGCGGCGCGGGCCGCGGCGACGGCGGAGTCGACGCCGCCCGACATGGCGGCGAGGACGCGGAGGGGGCGGGAGCGCTGCGGGGTGTCAGTCATAGCCCTTCCAGGGTACGGGGGCGCGGGAACCGGGATCGCCGGATATGCGTTGACGACCACATGGGGGATGCGAAGAGTGATGCGGACCGGCGGATCGGGCGCCGTGCCCTGCTGATCGGCGGCGCGGCGGCCGCCGCGGGCACGGCCGTGCTGGCCCGTGACGAGCTGGCGCATCTGTGGTGGCGGCTGCCTGGGGTGGAGAAGGAGCGGGTGGCGGGCGCGGTCGACTTCCGGGGCGCGCTGTGGGTGGCGGCCTCCACGGCGAACTACCGCAGGGCCGACCGGCCCGACGACTACCCGATCGACCGGGTGGTCGTCCATGTCACACAGGGCAGTTACCGCAGCGCCGTGAAGGTGTTCCAGGACCCGGGTCACAAGGCGGCGGCGCACTACATCGTCCGTCAGGACGGGCATGTGACGCAGATGATCCGCGAGCTGGACGTGGCCTTCCACGCGGGCAACCGGGAGTACAACGAGCGCAGTGTCGGCATCGAGCACGAGGGGTTCGTGGACCGCCCGGGCGACTTCACGGCGGCGATGTACGCGGCCTCGGCGCGGCTGACGGCCGGAGTCTGCCGGCGGTACGGCATACCCGTCGACCGGGAGCACATCATCGGCCATGTCGAGGTGCCGGGCACGGACCACACCGACCCGGGACCGCACTGGGACTGGGACCGCTACCTGGCTCTGGTGCGGCGGGCGAGGACGGCGCCGGCCTGAGGCGAAAATCAAGGTCTGCCCCCTTCCGTCCCGCTCCACGCGTTCTATCCTGGTTGCAGGCCTACGAGGCGAGTGAGGGAGTTCGACCGGAGTAGCCGACTTGAGCGAGAAGCCCCGGCTTCCGCTGAGGCCGACGTCGACGGTCGGGCTGAGAGGCCGGACGGTGCAGTCCACGGCCGGAAGGCGACCCCCAGTACCTGATCCGGACCATGCCGGCGAAGGGAACCCGCTTCGTAGGTCGCTGCATGTGATCCCGCGGTGCGGGCCCGCCTCCTGCTCGACGGGAACGTCGGCTCTGCGTCAGTCCCGCTGTGGGCCCGCAGAACGTCTGCTCTACGTAAGTCCCGCCGCGCGGGCCCGCTCGACGGCCGGGCCGATGGCCTTGGCCAGGGCCTCGATGTCGGCCTCGGTGGAGGTGTGGCCGAGGGAGAAGCGCAGGGTTCCGCGGGCCAGATCGGGGTCGACGCCGGTGGCGAGCAGGACGTGGCTGGGCTGGGCGACGCCCGCGGTGCAGGCGGAGCCGGTGGAGCACTCGATGCCCTGGGCGTCCAGCAGGAGCAGCAGGGAGTCGCCCTCGCAGCCGGGGAAGGTGAAGTGCGCGTTGGCCGGCAGCCGGCCCCCGGGCGCGGGATCGCCGCCGAGGATCGCGTCCGGCACGGCGGCACGGACCGCGTCGACGAGCTGGTCGCGCAGGGAGCCGATCTCGCGGGTGAACCACTCGCGCTGTTCGGCGGCGAGACGGCCGGCGACGGCGAAGGAGGCGATCGCGGGGACGTCGAGGGTGCCGGAGCGGACGTGGCGTTCCTGGCCGCCGCCGTGCAGGACGGGGACGGGGCTGTACTCACGGCCGAGGAGCAGGGCCCCGATGCCGTAGGGGCCGCCGATCTTGTGGCCGGAGACGGTCATCGCGGCGAGCCCCGATGCGGCGAAGTCGACGGGGACCTGCCCGAAGGCCTGCACCGCGTCGGAGTGCAGCGGGACGCCGAACTCGGCGGCCACGTCGGCGAGTTCCCGGACCGGCTGCAGCGTGCCGATCTCGTTGTTCGCCCACATGACCGTGGCCAGCGCGACGTCGTCCGGGTCGCGGGCGATCGCCTCGCGCAGGGCGTCGGCGTGGACCCGGCCGTGACGGTCCACGGGGAGGTACTCGACGGTGGCGCCCTCGTGCTCGCCGAGCCAGTGGACGGCGTCCAGGACGGCGTGGTGCTCGACGGGGCTGGCCAGCACCCGGGTGCGGGCCGGGTCGGCATCGCGGCGGGACCAGTACAGGCCCTTGACCGCGAGGTTGTCGGCCTCGGTGCCGCCGGAGGTGAGGACCACCTCGCTGGGGCGGGCGCCGAGCGCTTCGGCGAGGGTCTCGCGGGCCTCCTCGACGGTGCGGCGTGCCCTGCGGCCGGATGCGTGGAGGGACGAGGCGTTGCCGGTGATGCCCAGCTGGGCGGTCAGGGCCTCTGCCGCCTCCGGGAGCATCGGCGTGGTCGCCGCGTGGTCGAGGTAAGCCATGGTGTGCCGATTCTACGGGGCACCTCCGGGCGGCCTCGGCTCCAGGGCGGCCGGATCGCCCCGCGCACGCCCGCGGCGGCACGAGCGGCCGTACCCCTGCGCGGATCCGGGGCGCGGCCGTGACGCTTCAGAAGCTCCAGGAGACCGAGTGGTCCGCCTGCATGAAAGCGAACAGGACGACCAGGTCGGCCACGCCCAGTGCCAGGCCCAGGTAGGCGCGGCCGCGGCGGGCCGTGCCGCGCCACAGGGCGACGGAGGCCAGGGCGATGGAGATCGGGCCGAGGAAGAGGTTGAGGACGAGCAGGCCCAGCAGGCCGAGGATGAACGAGGCGACGGCCATGCCGTCGGTGTCGCGCATTCCGGTACGGCGGCTGCCGGTCGTGCCGGTGCGGCGGTCGGCCGGTGCGGTCAGTTGCATGATGGTCGGCTCCCGACGGTCGAAGTCGTGGTGGACGTGCGGACGGTCACCTGGCGGGCGTGCCGCGACGGCGGGCGTGGCGCTCGCGGACGGCGAAGACGGCCAGCCAGACGGCGATGACGACAGCGGCGATCGCCGTGAAGGACAGCGGCGCGTGGGCCACGGTGCCCATGACGACACCGAGCAGCAGAAGTGCGGCGACGAGGAAGAGCATGGGATGAAGCCCCCTGTCGAGATGCTCTCGTGAAGTTTGGGTGAACGGTTGTAGTAACACTTGTTCACTGACTACCCAGTCTAGCGCGCTCCACGGCTTTTCAATTCCGGAGAACAGTTGTTAACTGCATGGCATGAGTCACACCCTCGGCGTCCGGCAGGCCCAGAAGCTCAAGACCCGCCAAGCCCTCCTGGACGCGGCGCTCGGCCTGCTGGAGGGGCAGAGCCTGAGCAGCCTGGGCCTGCGCGAGGTCACCCGCGCGGTCGGCGTCGCCCCGACCGCCTTCTACCGCCACTTCCGCTCCATCGAGGACCTGGGCGTGGCGCTGGTCGAGGAGGCGCTGGGCAGCCTGCACCCGATGATCAGGACGACGGTGTCCACGGCGGGCGACCACGAGGAACGCATCGTGCGTGCCGTCGAACTGATCGCCCGTCATGTGGACGCGTACCCCGCACACGTCCGGTTCATCGCGCGGGAGCGACATGGCGGGGTGCAGCCGGTACGGGAGGCGATCCGCGAACAGCTGGCCCGGTTCGCCGACGAGGTGAAGGCCGAGCTGGCCAAGGACCCGGTCTCCGCGGGCTGGAGCGAGGACGACCTGCTGATGCTCGCCACGCTCTACGTCGACCAGATGCTCATCACCGCCTCGCTCTTCCTGGAGTCCCTGGAGGCGTCGCGCGCGGAGCGTGAGCGGGTCACCCAGGTGGCGACCCGGCAGATGCGGCTGATCAGCATCGGCCGCCACCACTGGCTCGACTGAGCCGCCTCACCCGGGCGGGTACGACTGCCGCCGAGCCCGGACGCTGCCTCGTCCAGACCCGGACGGCTGCCTCATCCGGGCCCGTACAGCTCCGCGACGGACGCGGCCGCGCGGGCCAGTTCCTCGCGCACCTCGGGCGGGGAGAGCACCTCGACGCGGTCGGAGAAGGCGAGCAGCTGGCGGGCCTCGGCGACTACGCCGTACGACAGACGGGCCGTCACCCAGTCGCCGTGCCCGTCGTCGTCGGGGAGACCGACGAGCGTGGACGCCATCAGGCGCTGGAACATGTCGAGCCGGTCGCGCCGGACACGCACCACCACCTCCAGCGCGCCGGGCCGCTCCTCGACCTGACGGCGCAGCACCTCCCACGCGTCGGCGAGTTCGACGCCGGGCCGGCGCCGCACCGCTTCGTCGAGGAGCCTCGCCGAGCGCACCCGGTCGGCGCGGAACAGCCGCGGCCGGCCGCGCCGGTCCGCGACGAGGTACCAGACGCCCGCCTTGGAGACCAGGCCGTAGGGGTCGACGGTGTAGGTGCGCGGTTCGCGCTCGCCGCTGTGCCGGTAGCGCAGCCGCAGACGGCGGTCGGCGAAGACGGCGTCCTGCAGCACGTCCAGGTCGACGGCCTGCCGGGGGCCGCCGCGCCAGCGGGTGGCGTCGACCAGGATGCGCCGGCTGGTCACCTCGGCGGCCGGGCGGTGCGGGGCGGGCAGCGCCGCCATCACCTTGCGCAGCGCCGAACCCAGCGCGGCGTCGAGCCCGAGCGCGGCGTGCGCACCCTCGGCGGCGAGGATGAACAACGCCCGGGACTCGTCCGCGGTCAGGCCCGTGACGTCCGTGCGGAAACCGGCGAGGAGCCGGATGCCGCCGTGCCGGCCGCGTTCGGCGTAGACGGGGACGCCGGAGGCGGACAGGGCCTCGATGTCGCGGTAGACGGTGCGCACCGACACCTCCAGCCGCTCGGCGAGTTCATGCGCGGGCACGCGGCCGCGGGTCTGCAACAGCAGCAGGATCGACAGCAGGCGGTCGGACTTCACGGCCTCAGCATCGCGCCCCCGGAAACCCCCGGGCAAATGTTGACGGGAACTGTCAGGTTAAAGGCCGAACCTCGGCGTACCGACCGAGAGAGAGGTACCCGATGAACGCCATCGACCCGCGTCCCGTCTACACCCGCGCCACCGAGCAGGCCGCCGCCCTGATCCGGACGGTCCGTCCCGAACAGCTGGACGGGCCCACCCCGTGCACCGAGTTCGACGTACGGCGGCTGCTCAGCCACATGGTCGGCGGCACGCTGCGGATCGCCGTGGTCGGCGAGGGCGGCGACGGCATGGCCGTGCACCCGTTCGCCGAGGGGGTGGAGGACGCCGGCTGGCCCGAGGCGTACGACGAGGTCCGCACGCGGGTGCTGAAGGCATGGGAGCCGGACGAGCGGATGGACGCGCCGGTGCGTGTCCCGTGGGGCGAGGTGCCGGGGTGGCAGGCGCTCTCGGGGTATGTGATGGAGATCGTCACCCACACCTGGGACCTGTCCGAGGCGCTCGGCCACCCGCTCCCCCTCGACGCCGCACCGGCCGAATTCGCCCTGGCCACGGCCGAGCGCGTGCTGCCCGCGACGCCCCGCGGCGGGGACACGCCGTTCGAGCGGGTGCGGCCCGCCCCGGAGGGGGCTGGCACCTACGCCCGGCTCGCGGCCTGGCTGGGCCGCGAACCCCTCAGCCGAGCCTGACCCGGGCCAGCTGCCGGGACTGGGCGACCAGCCGGTCGGCGCTGTCCCAGACCTCGGCGTCCTCCTCCAGGAAGCCGCCGGCGAGGTTGCGCGTGGTGATGGCCACGCGCAGCGGGCCGGCGGCCGGGCGCGCGCGCACGTGCACGGTCAGCTCGACCGTGGGCACCCAGCCCTTGAGCCCCATTTCGAAGGCGGTGGGCGGCAGGGCGTCCACCGCCAGCAGCAGGGAGAGCGGGTCGGCGTCGCGGCCGTCGGCGAGACCGAACCAGGCCCGCATCTCCCCGTTGCCGGAGGGCTGCCCGAGCGCCCAGCCCAGGGTGGCCGGGTCGAGCTTGATCATCAGCCGGTCGGTGATGGCGGAGCTGCCGGGAATGGGGGCGGGACTGTCCTGGGGACCGAAGCACTGCTCCATGGGCGGGATGGCCGGGGGCTTCGCCGTGGTGCGCACGTCGTCGGGCAGCTCGGCCAGGTCGCCGTAGGAGGCGAGGACGCGGATCCGCTCGACCTCCTGGCCCTCGTCGTCGTACTGGAAGAGGGACGCCTGACCCGTGGAGAGGGTGCGGCCGGCTCGGACGACGTCGGTGCGGATGACCGCGGGGCCCGGCTGGGAGGCGGTGAGGTAGTGCGCCGAGACCGTGAACGGGTCGGGGTGCGGCAGGGCGTCGGCCAGGGCGCGGCCGAGGACGGCCAGCAGATAGCCGCCGTTGACGGCGTTGATGATCGTCCAGCCGGCCGAGAGGTCGATGTCGTAGACACCGGGGGCGCGGCGGGTGACGGCGGTGTCGCGGTCGAACTCGCTGTCGCCGATCACGGCCCGGGGGGCCGCTGCGGAAGCTGCTTCTGGCATGCCATGAACGGTACAACAGGTAACTACTAAGCGGTAGCTTTTCTGTCCTGTGACCCCGCCCGCACCGCCGCCCAGGTGAGGCTTCGGCAATTAAACGGTAAGTGTCCGTATCGGTCCGTAAACCTTGAGGGCGTTATCGCCCTCTCTAGGGATATGAGCCTCACCGGGACTCCGTTCCTCTACCTCTTGATCGTGCTGGCCGTCGTGGCCGTGCTCGTTCCTCTGGTCCTGTGGTCACGGCTGCGCGGACCCAAGGCCCTGCGCGCCGCGGCCCGGCTGCTGATGCTGTTGTTCGCCCAGGGCACCGCCGTCGCCCTGGTGTTCGTCCTGGTCAACAATTCCAACAACCTGTACGACAACTGGGACGACCTGCTCGGCACCGGCGACCACGTCCACCAGGCCGCCGACCTCGGGGCGAACGGCACGGGCAACATCGCGCTGGACAAGCTGCCCAAGGTCAAGCAGAAGTTCAGCCCGGCGACGGGACCCGGCATGCGCGAGGCCGGCGGCGTGCAGGTCACCCAGCTCAAGGGGCAGGTGTCCGGGGTGGACGCCGAGGTCTACGTCTGGCTGCCGCCGCAGTACCACCTGCCCGGCTGGCGGCACTACAAGTTCCCGGTCGTCGAGGTGCTGCCGGGCTACCCCGGCTCGGCGAAGGCCTGGTTCGGGTCGATGAAGGCGCACGAGCAGCTGCTGCCGCTGATGCGCTCCGGGGAGGTCGCGCCGTTCATCCTGGTCGCGCCGCGCACCAACCTGCTGGCGGGCGTGGACACCGGCTGCGCCAACATCCCCGGCACGGTCAACGCCGACACCTGGCTCAGCGTCGACGTGCCCAAGATGGTCACGGACAACTTCCGCACGCAGCCCGCGCCGGGCGGCTGGGCCGTCGCCGGCTACTCCGCCGGGGCGCACTGCGCGGCCAAGCTGGCCGTCGCCCACCCCGACCGCTACCGGGCCGCCGTGAGCCTGTCCGGGTACAACGACCCGATCGGCGAGAGCAACTCCCTCGCCGCGCAGACCCGCGCGCTGCGCGACGCGAACAACCCGTACATGCTGCTGCGCAAGGCGAAGGTGCCGCCGCAGATCGCCCTGTACCTCTCCGGCCAGCCGCGCGACGGGTACGAGGCGGCCATGGCCCTGAAGCAGGCGGCCAAGGCGCCCACGACCGTCCACGTGGTCTATCTGCCGCGCACCGCCGGCGGGCACACGATGGCCCTGTGGAAGCCGCAGGTCGACACCATCTTCCGCTGGCTGTCGGTGCAGATGGGCAAGCACGGCGTGAAGGACCCCACCGCGTCGGCTCCGCCGGCCACCCGGAAGGCGGGCTCCACCCGCGCCGAGCTGGCCAGCGGGGAGCCCTCCGGGGGTGCGGCGGGTCGCAAGCAGTAGCCTCCGGCGGCCTGCGCAAAGGATCGTTTCGGCCGGGGTGCCTTCGGAGGGGAGCCGGGGGGTCTCGGGGGGGCTGGATGAGGTGATTCGTCGGGTGCGGGTGCGTCCGGGGTCGGGCGCGCAGTTCCCCGCGCCCCTGGGTGGGTTGGGGGGACGTCGGTCGGTCGGTTCCGTGTCCAGGGTGGGTTGGCGGAACGTTGGTCGGTCGGTTCCGTGGCCTGGGTGGGCTGCCGGAACGTCGGTCGGTCGGTTGCGGTGGGTTACTCCTCGCGTACTGTCGAGCGGCGGTTCCAGGCTCGGGGGGCTCGCCAGTGGAAGCGCATCGCGAGCAGGCGCAGGACGAAGGCCGTCAGCGCGGCCAGGCCGCTGGCCAGCGGGGTGAGTGCGTCGTAGCGGATGCACAGGGCGACCATGGTGGAGCCGACGATCGCGGGCACCGCGTACAGGTCGCGGTCCCAGCGCAGCAGGGACGGCACCTCGTTGGCGAGTACGTCGCGCAGGACACCGCCGCCGACCGCGGTCGCGAGGCCGAGAGTGGCCGACGCGGTCAGGCCGAGCCCATAGGCGTACGCCTTCGTCGTCCCGGCGACGCAGAACAGGCCGAGGCCGGCGGCGTCGAAGACCAGGACCGCCGCCTGGATCCGCTCGACGTGCGGATGCAGGAAGACGACCACGAGCGCGGCGAGCAGCGGTGTGAGGAAGTAGCCGAGGTCCGTGAACGCGGCCGGGGGCACCGCGCCGATGATCAGGTCCCGGAACAGCCCACCGCCCAATGCGGTGACCTCGGCGAGGACGGCGATGCCGAAGACGTCGAAGTTCTTGCGCACGGCCAGCAGCGCGCCCGAGATGGCGAAGACGAAGATGCCGACCAGGTCGAGCGTGTGCTGGACGGACGGGCTGAAGAGCTGGGGGATCACCCGAACATTCTGACGTCTCGGGGGGCGTGCACCTGGCAAAGCCAGGCCACGCCCCCCGCGCCGCTACTTCTTGGAGCCGTCCGGGGAGCCCGGCTGCTCGGTGTCGCCGGCCGAGCCCTCGACGGACGCGGCCTCGCCGGGCGCCTCCGCCGACGCGGACTCGGCGCCCGGTGTCTCGTCGGGGGCGGCCTCCGCTGACGCGGACTCAGCACCCTCCGCCGGGGCCTCCGCCGACGCCTCGCCGTCAGCGGCTTCCGCCGACACGGTCCCGGCGCCCGGCGTCTTCGCGGGGGCGGCCTCCGCCGACGCGGGCTCGTCGCCCTCCGCCGGAGCCTCCGCCGACGCCACCTCCGCCGCCACCGCCGCCGACGTCTCCGCCGATTCCGCGAGGACCTCGTCGGCCACCAGCTCCGCCGCCTCCTTGGCGACGGTCAGCAGGACCGTGTCCTGCGGCTGCTGGTCCTCGAAGTTCTCCGGGTGGTGGCACGCGACCCGCTGCCCCGGCCGCAGCTCGGCCAGCGGCGGCTCGGTCGTCGCGCAGATCTGCGTCGCCTTCCAGCACCGCGTGTGGAAGCGGCAGCCGCTGGGCGGCGAGATCGGCGAGGGGACGTCGCCCTTGAGCAGGATGCGCTCGCTCTTGGCGTTCCTGCGCCGCGGGTCCGGGATCGGCACCGCCGACATCAGGGCCTTGGTGTACGGGTGCATCGGCGACCGGTACAGCTGCTCGCGGTCGGCCAGCTCCACGATCTTGCCGAGGTACATCACCGCGATCCGGTCCGAGACGTGCCGGACGACCGACAGGTCGTGCGCGATGATCACGTACGTCAGGCCCAGCTCCTGCTGGAGGTCGTCCAGCAGGTTCACCACCTGGGCCTGGATCGACACGTCCAGCGCGGAGACCGGCTCGTCGGCCACCACCAGCTTGGGGCTGAGCGCGAGCGCGCGGGCGATGCCGATGCGCTGGCGCTGGCCGCCGGAGAACTCGTGCGGGTAGCGGTTGTAGTGCTCGGGGTTGAGCCCGACCACCGACAGCAGCCGCTGCACCTCCTTCTTGATGCCGCCCTCGGGCGTGACGCCCTGGAGCCGGAAGGGGGCGCCGACGATGGTGCCGATGGTGTGGCGCGGGTTCAGCGACGAGTACGGGTCCTGGAAGATCATCTGCACGTCGCGGCGCATCGGGCGCATGCCCGTCACCCCGAGGTGCGTGATGTCCTTGCCCTCGAACTCGACCTTTCCACCGGTCGGTTCGAGCAGCCGGGTGATCAGCCGGCCCATGGTCGACTTGCCGCAGCCCGACTCGCCCACGACGCCGAGGGTCTCGCCGCGGCGCACCTCGAAGTCGATGCCGTCGACCGCGTGGACCGCGCCGACCTGCCGCTGGAAGAGGCCCTTCTTGATCGGGAAGTGCTTCTGCAGCCCGGTCACCTTCAGCAGGACGTCACCGTGGGCGGCGTCCTTGGTGAGGGTGGCCGCGCCCGCGGTCCTCGTCTCGGTGCCGTCGCTCTGCGCGGGCAGGGTCACGTCCGTGTCCTTGGAGTTCTCGCTCACAGCTTCGGCGCAATCTCTTCGGTCCAGATACGCTCCCGCTGCTCCGCGCTCATGTGGCAGGCGGCCCAGTGCCGGCTGCCGACCTCGGCCAGCTCGGGGCGGACCGTGCGGGTGACGTCGTCCTTGGGGACATCGGCGTACGGGCAGCGCGGGTTGAAGGCGCAGCCGGACGGGATGTTGATGAGGGAGGGCGGGGAGCCCTTGACCGGGATCAGGCGCTCCTGCTGCTCGCGGTCCAGGCGCGGCATGGAGCCGAGCAGGCCCCAGGTGTAGGGGTGGCGGGGCTCGTAGAACACCTTCTCGGCGGGCCCGCGCTCGACGCAGCGGCCGCCGTACATCACCAGGATGTCGTCGGCCAGCTCGGCGACGACGCCCAGGTCGTGGGTGATGACGATGACCGCGGAGCCGAACTCCTTCTGCAGATCGCGGATCAGGTCCAGGATCTGCGCCTGGACGGTCACGTCCAGGGCGGTGGTCGGCTCGTCCGCGATGAGCAGCTCGGGGTTGTTGACCAGCGACATCGCGATCATCGCGCGCTGGCGCATACCGCCGGAGAACTCGTGCGGGTAGTTGTCGACGCGCTTGTCCGGCTGCGGGATGCCGACCCGGTCGAGCATCTCCACCGCCCGCTTGCGGGCGGTCTTCTTGTCGACGTCGTGGTGGATCCGGTAGGCCTCCACGATCTGCTGACCGATCGTGAAGTACGGGTGCAGCGCGGACAGCGGGTCCTGGAAGATCATCGCCATCTGCCGGCCCCGCAGCTTGCGCACGTGGTCGGGGTCGGCGGAGAGCAGCTCGGTGCCGTCCAGCCAGATCTCGCCCGAGATCTGCGCCTTGCGCTTGCCGTACTGGCCGGCGGTGTGCAGGCCCATGATGCCGAGCGAGGTCACCGACTTGCCGGAGCCCGACTCGCCGACGATGCCGAGGGTCTTGCCCTTCTCCAGCTGGAAGGTGAGCCCGTCCACGGACTTGACCAGGCCGTCGTCGGTCGGGAAGTGCACCTTCAGGTCGCGCACTTCGAGGAAGGCCGACGGCGGCGCCGAGGCGGGGGTGGGCTCACCCACGGCGGCCCCGGTCTTGCTCAGTTCGGTCATGACAGCCTCACTCGGGGGTCGATCACGGCGTACAGGACGTCCACCACGAGGTTGGCGATCAGCACCGCGAGGGACGTGATCAGGACGACTCCGAGGATGATCGGCAGGTCGACGTTGCGGATCGCGTCGAGTACGGCCCGCCCGAGGCCGGGCAGGTTGAACGTGGACTCGGTGAGGATCGCGCCGCCGATGAGGGCGCCGAGGTCCATGCCGAGCATGGTCAGGATGGGGGTCATCGTGGAGCGCATGGCGTGCTTGCCGATGACGGCCGGCTCACCGAGGCCCTTGGCGCGGGCGGTGCGGATGTAGTCCTCGCCCAGCACCTCCAGCATGGTGGCGCGGGTGATGCGGGCGTACATGGCGGCGTACAGGAAGGCCAGGGTGATCCAGGGCAGGATCATGCCGTCGAGCCAGCCGGTGAAACTCTCGCTGAGGGGCACGTACTTGGCGTCGACCCAGTGGAGACCGAAGGCGAAGATCGCCAGGCTGAGCAGACCGGTGAAGTAGATCGGCAGGGACACACCCGCGAGGGCGACGACCATGGCGCCGCGGTCCCACAGGCTGCCCCGCTTGAGCGCGGAGAGCACACCGGCCGCGATGCCGAAGACCAGCCACAGCACGGCCGCGCCGATCGCGAGCTGCAGGGTGACCGGGAAGCGGTCGGTGAGGACCGGCCAGATGGCCTGCTCGCTGCGGAAGGAGTAGCCGAAGCACGGCGCGGAGCAGTGGATCACGTCGCCGCCGCCGGAGTAGGTGCGGCCGACGAAGATGCCCTTGAAGAAGTCCCAGACCTGGAGGTAGATCGGGTCGCCGAGGCCGAGCTTCTCCCGCACGCCCTCCACGGCCGCCGGGTCGGCCTGCTTGCCCACGAAGCTCAGGGCGACGTCGACGCCCGCCCACTTGGGGATCAGGAAGAAGATGCAGAACACGGCCAGGATGATGACCACGAGCATCACTGCGGCGGCGAACAACCGCCTGATGAGGTAAGCGAGCACAGCTTACGGCCCGCCGCGGGACCGCGGGCCCCGGAGGTCGTCCGGGGGCCCGCGGTCACGCCGCGCCGGCCTTCACCTGCCTTTCGTGCCGTACGGCGGGTGTGCCGGGTTTACTTCGGGTTCTTCAGACCGAGGTTGACGAAGTCGTACGTACCGCTGTAGCCGTCGGTGGTGTAGACGTTCGCCAGGTTGTCGCCGCGCCAGTTGATGAACTTCTCGAAGACGAAGGGCAGGTAGTAGCCGCCCTCCATCACCTTGTGGTTGATCTCCGTGGCGATCTTGGCCTTGCCGGCGTCGTCCAGCGTGTTCACGTAGCTGTCGAACAGCCCGTCGATCGTCTTGTCCTTGATCAGGGCGTAGTTGTTGTTACCGCTCTGCTGGATGTACTTGCTGTCCCACAGCGGCAGACCGTAGCCCTGCACGGACGGGAAGTCCGGGCCCCAGCCCATGATGATGATGCCGTAGCCCTTCTTCTGCACGTTCGAGGGGCTGCCGATGATGCCGGTGGTCTGCGAGCCGTCGTACTGGTCGATGTCGACGTTGATGCCGACCTTCTTCAGCGACGCCTGCAGGGACTGGGCGGTGGCCACCTCGACCGGCTTGTTGTTGCGCACGGCGATGGTGGTCTTGAAGCCGTTCGGCTGACCGCAGGCC
Organism: Streptomyces sp. NPDC028635; assembly: GCF_040637635.1. Taxonomy (NCBI): domain Bacteria; kingdom Bacillati; phylum Actinomycetota; class Actinomycetes; order Kitasatosporales; family Streptomycetaceae; genus Streptomyces; species Streptomyces sp. NPDC028635. The sequence goes on from NZ_JBEZWX010000008.1 coordinate 219,538, forward strand.
TTCAGCTCTTCCTTGGCCTTGGCGGCGTTGCCGTTCTTGTTGGCGCCGGCGAGCTGGTACGGGTCGTACTTCTGGCCCTCGCCACCCGCGACGGACGGCGGGAGCATGTTGGTGCCGATGTCACCGCCGGCCAGGGGGCCGCCGCGCGCGGTCTGCAGGGAGACGTGGTCGGCGCCGTAGATCACGGCGAGGCGGCAGTGGATGTTGTCGAACGGCTTCACGCTCTGCGGGAAGACCGCGTAACGGATGTAACCGGACGTCGGGTTGTCCAGGTTGGCCTTGTGCTGCTTGAGCGCCGTCTGGCGGCCCTGCGGCGACATGCCCGTCTGGTTGATGTCCAGGTCCAGGTCGCCGTTGATCAGGCGCTGGTCCAGCTCGTTGGCGTTGGAGAAGAAGGTGACGGTGATCTTGTCCGGGTACGCCTTGCGGACCGGGTCCGAGGCCTGCTTCCAGTTGGTGTTGCGGACGAGGGTGAGGTCCTTGCCCGGGTTGTACGACTGGAACTTGTACGGGCCCGAGGAGAACGGCTTCAGACCGTACTTGGACTTGGTGTCCATGTCCTGGCGGACCGGGGAGGCCGAGGTGAGGGCCAGCATCTCCTCGAAGTCCGAGTTGGCCTTCGGCAGGTGGAAGACGATGGTCTTGTCGTCCGGCGTGTCGATCGCCTTCAGGCCCAGGTGGTCCGCGGAGGTGTCCTTGTAGGGGCCCTTGTACTCGTTCTTGGGGTCGAGCACGTCCTTCAGGTAGGTCGGGCCGCCGGAGAGGACGTCCTGCGCCCAGATGCGCTCGATGCCGTACTTGAGGTCCTTGGAGGTGATCGGCTTGCCGTCCTCCCAGGTCAGACCGTCGCGCAGCGTGTACGTGTACGTCTTGCCGTCGTCGGTGACCTTGGCGAGACCGGTGGCGAGGTCCGGGGTGAGGGTGGCGCCTTCCTTGCCCGGGGCCGGCTTGTTCGTGACGAGCTGGCGGCTGTAGTAGCGGGAGAAGTTCCACATGAAGCCGTAGTAGCCGCGCGTGGTGTCCCACGAGTCGGCGTCCTGGGCGGCGCCGAACCTCAGCGTGCCGCCCTTCTTCGCCAGCGAGGCCTGGGCGACCTTGTTGTTGGCGGCGTCGAAGCCGGCGGCACCGGACTTCGAGCCCCCGTCGTCGCTGCCGCCGCCGCACGCCGCCGTGGTCAGCAGCCCGGCGACCACGAAGGCGGCGGCCATGGCCTGCTTGTGCCGCCCTGAGGTGCGTTGCGTAGTCACGATCTCGGATCCTCCGGTTTTGATGAGAGACCCCGTGCCAGGTGCTGCCACGGGTCGCTTGGGGTACGGCACTTCAGCGGGAGCCCTTGGGGTCGAGCGCGTCACGCACGCCGTCGCCGAAGAGGTTGAAGGCAAGAACGGTGATGAAGATCGCCACGCCGGGCACCACCATGTACATGGGGTCCGAGTCGTAGTAGTCGATCGCGCTCGAGAGCATCTGGCCCCAGGAGGCCGTGGGCGGCTTGACGCCCACGCCCAGGAAGCTGAGTGCCGCCTCGGTGAGGATGTTGGTGGGGATCATCATCGTCGTGTAGACGATGATCGGCGCCACGAGATTGGGCAGCAGTTCCTTGAACAGGATGTACAGCCGCCCGGCGCCCAGCGATCGGGCGGCTTCGACGTACTCGCGCTCACGCAGCGAGAGTGTCTGGCCGCGCACCACGCGTCCGATGTAGGGCCAGCCGAAGAAGCCGATGACCACGACCATCATGAACACGCGCACGCCGGTGCCGGACAGGCCCAGCATGTTGTTCGGCATGACGGAGACCAGCGCGATGGTGAACAGCAGCTGCGGGAAGGCCAGCAGGCCGTCCATCACGCGGCTGATCAGCGAGTCGACCCAGCCGCCGAAGAAGCCCGCCAGGATGCCGAGAACCGTACCGAGGACGACGGCGACGATCGCGGACAGGAAGCCGACCAGCAGGGAGATCTGCGCGCCGTAGAGGATGCGGGCGAAGATGTCGCGGCCGTTGACGGGCTCGACGCCCAGCCAGTGGTCCCCGCTCATGCCGCCCAGCGACCCCTTGGGGGTGCCGAACAGCGGGTCGATCAGGTTCTCGTGATAGTCGTTCGGGTCCTGGCCCACCACGCTGGTGATCACCGGGGCGAGCAGGGCGACGACGATGAGGAGCAGCACGACGACGCCGCCCGCGAGGGCGAGCTTGTCCCGCTTCAGGCGCTCCCAGGCGATCCGGCCCAGGGACCGGCCCTGGACGGCCTTGGCGCCGGTGGTCGCAACCGCCGCTTCCTCGGCCGCGCTCGGGGCCGCTTCCGCGGTCGGCTCGTGCAATGGTGCCGTCATCTGGCAGGGACCCCTCTCAACCGGCGGTAGCCGGCCCGCACTTGCCGCTGTGGCGGCATGGTCAGTCCGTCGTACGAAGTCGTACACAGGGGCGACTGGGCCCCTTGGAGCGGGAGTCTTCAACGCATTGGCGAGCAGTTGCCAGAGTTGGTGAGGAAAGGATGCGTAAACGTGATGCGGTCTGGGGACTTCCGTTATCCGGACAGCGGGTGGCGCGGGCCGGACGGGGACCAGTGGGGAGGATTCGGACCAGTCGGGGTCATCCGCCGTGATCTACGCGCGCAGAAGAGTGCCGGAGGGCGCGGCGAACCGCGCGGGTGTCAGTACCGGCCGGGGGCGGGCGGGAAGCCGTAGCCGGACGCCGGCGCCGGGGGCGCGGCGGCCGCGTGGGCCTCGCGGTCGTAGAACGGACGCGCGTTGGCGCGCATCCACAGCACGACCGGGTCGTGGTCGTCGCTCATCGCCACGGTCGACACCGGCAGCCCGTCCGGCACCGCGCCGAGGGACTGCTGCATCATCGCCCGTACGGCGTCGACGGCGGCCGGCGAGGTGTCGTAGACGTCCAGGCCGATGGCGAGGTAGGGCGCGCCGAGCGCCGGCTGCACCCAGGCGCGGCGCAGGGCGCGCAGCGGCGGGGTGCGGTGCGCGTTCTGCGCGAGCAGGGCGTAGAACTGCGGGATCTCGATGGCCGGTTCCGTCAGGCGCAGCGGGCCGGCAGGCTGGCGGTCCAGGCCGGTGGCGATGCGGCGCAGGTCGAGCCAGGGGATGCCCACGCCGCCGCCGGGGGCGTGCGGGTTGAGCCACAGGCCGTGGTGGTCGGGGTAGAGGGCGCGGGCCACCTCGAGGCCGTCGACCACCTCGTACGAGCGGTTCCAGCCGCTGGCGCTCAACTCCTGGGCGGAGGTGACGCAGGGGGCGTAGCCGTGGCCGCCGACCTCCATCGCGCCGTACTGGGCGTCCGGGGAACCGGCCTGGCCGTGCCACAGCAGCATCCAGACCTGGCCGGTGGCGGGGGTGGCGAGCGCGCGAAGCAGCGCCTCGTAGGCGTCGTACCGCCCGGGCGTCACCTGGCGCAGCATGTGCTCGACCTGGCCGGTCGCGGCCGTGCCGCTCGCGCTCACTTCGAATCGCCCTTTCGTACAACACCCTCGACCGAGCTATGAAACCAGGTTAAGTGGTGCGTGGGGAGGACCGGGGAGAGCCCAGGCGCCGTCAGCTTCCCCGGGTGTAGAAGGGGCGCACCTTTTCCCTGAGCCAGACCGCCACCGGGTCGTCGCCCGCCAGGTCCAGCAGGATCAGGTTGACCGGCCAGGGTGCGGGGGTGGCGCCGAGGGCCCGGCCCAGGGCGTCCAGGGGGGCGTTGCGCAGGTCGCCCTCCCATTGGGAGAGTTCGACGCCGACGAACATCACCGGGTCGGCCGTCTCGATCACGGCGAGGCAGCGGCGGGCCGTCAGGACGGTGCCGGTCGCCTCGAACTCGGCGGAGGCCGTGGAGAGGAAGGCGACGGGGTCGTCCTGCCAGTCCGGCTCGTACAGACGGACCCGGCCGCCGCTCGCGGGGCCGTCCAGCGGGGTCCGGCCGGCCCGGCACACCTCGGCCACCGCCTGCGGCGGCAGCGGGACGCCGACCAGGCCGCCCGGGTTCACGGCGATGCCGACCTGCGCGGGCAGCCCGCGCGCGAACTCCACGGCGGGCGCGACGGTGTACGACATGTGGGAGCCGGCGACCTGGCGCAACTGCTCCTCGGAGCTGAAGACGGGGACGTAGGCCTGGCCGTCGATCTCGGTGGTGGGCAGGTCGAGGGGGCCGCTGTGCGGGCCGCCGCCGCTCGGCAGGGGGATCCACAGGAAGCTGCGGCCGAGCACCTCCACGATCCGGCCGCCGGCTCCCGGCACGCCGAGGGAGGCCGACAGCACCTCCTCCAGCTCGTTGCCGGGCCATCCGCCGTGCGGATGGGGGTGCGTCTGCGCCGGGAAGTCCGCCGGAAGGTCGGCAGGGAAGTCCATCTCTCCACCATCTGCTTCGAACCGCTGCTGTGGCTGAAAGGCTAACCGCACGGTGGTTCAGCCGGTGAAGGCGATCCGCCGCAGGGCGTCCGCCGCGTCCCGGTCGAGCAGGACCGCCGCGTCGCAGCCGGCCGGCAGGTCGCCGCGCTGGACAGCGCGCAGCAGCCGGGTGGTGGCGCGGCGGTGGCGCTGGAAGGCGTACCGGGAGACGCCGCGGCCGCGTGCGCGCTGGCCGGTCAGGGCGGTGTCCGGGTCGACGTCGAGCAGCAGCAGGTGCAGGGCGCCGCCGCGGCGGCGGGCCGCGCGGGCCAGCCAGCCGCGCACCCAGGACTGGGTGCCGCAGTCGTGGACGACGAGGCCCTCGCCGCTCGACAGGGCGCGGCGCAGGGCGGCGTAGTGGGCGAGCCGGACCAGCGGGCGGTAGAGCGCGTAGGGCAGCAGGCGGTGCAGGCGGGCGTCGTAGCGGTCGCGGGTGTCCTGGGAGTCGACGCGCGGGCCCGGCACCGCGCGGCGCATGAGCGTGGACTTGCCGCTGCCGGGCAGACCGGTGACGACGACCAGGTCGCGCGGGCCGAAGAGCAGGGCGTGCGGGCTGCGGCCGGCCCGCTCGCGCAGGTCCCGCACCACCGGGCCGGGCCGTGTCTCCAGGGCGGGCACCCCTGGCTGCGCGGGCAGTGTGAGGCCCGGGGTCGTCGCGTACGCCGTGATCCTGTCCACCGTCATCGTCCTCCCCTGGGGTCAGGTGAAGACCTGCCCAACGTAGGTAAAGAGAAGGTAATGCCAGGTGTCTCGTGTTTTCGTGTGCGTACCGCCACAACCCGGTTACAGATGCGGCCTGCCGTCATCGGGCGCGGCGTGCAATGATGAGCCCGCCAACTGCATACCGGCCGTTTGAATCCGCGCGGGAGAGTTCCCAGCCGAAGGCTGGGGCGCCGAAGGAGCAAGTCCCTCCCTTGAATCTCTCAGGCCCCGTTACCGCGCGGGCGAGGCACATCTGAAAAGCGGGCCGCCCTCGCCGGTGGCCCCACCCAAGGTGCAAGCCAGGACCGCGCGCGGTCATGGCGAACCTCTCAGGTTCCGATGACAGATGGGGAGGAACTTCCTCGCCCTGTCCTTCCCCTGGGAGACGACCGACCGATGAGCAGTACCGAACTCCGTCACACCGCGCTCGATGCCGTGCATCGCTCGCTCGGCGCGACCATGACCGACTTCGCCGGCTGGGACATGCCGCTGCGCTACGGCTCCGAGCGCGACGAACACAACGCCGTCCGCACGAAGGCCGGGCTCTTCGACCTCTCCCACATGGGCGAGATCACCGTCACCGGCCCGCAGGCCGCCGCCCTCCTCGACTTCGCGCTGGTCGGCAACATCGGGGCGGTCAAGACCGGCCGCGCCCGCTACACCATGATCTGCCAGGCCGACGGCGGCATCCTGGACGACCTGATCGTCTACCGGCTCGCCGAGACCGAGTACATGGTCGTCGCCAACGCCTCCAACGCCCAGGTCGTCCTCGACGCGCTGACCGAGCGCGCCGCGGGCTTCGACGCCGAGGTGCGCGACGACCGCGACGCCTACGCGCTGCTCGCCGTGCAGGGCCCCGAGTCGCCCGGGATCCTGGGCAGCCTCACCGACGCCGACCTGGACGGGCTGAAGTACTACGCCGGACTGCCCGGCACCGTGGCCGGGGTGCCCGCGCTGATCGCGCGCACCGGGTACACCGGCGAGGACGGCTTCGAGCTGTTCGTGAAGCCGGAGCACGCCGTCGAGCTGTGGCAGGCGCTGACCAAGGCCGGCGAGGGCGTGGGCCTGGTCCCGTGCGGCCTGTCCTGCCGGGACACGCTGCGCCTGGAGGCGGGCATGCCGCTGTACGGGCACGAGCTGACCGCCGCCCTGACCCCCTTCGACGCCGGGCTGGGCCGGGTGGTCAAGTTCGAGAAGGAGGGCGACTTCGTCGGGCGCGAGGCGCTCGCCGCCGCCGCCGAGCGCGCCGAGTCCGCCCCGCCGCGCGTCCTGGTCGGCCTGGTCGCCGAGGGCCGCCGGGTCCCGCGCGCCGGCTTCCAGGTCGTCGCGGACGGCACGGTCGTCGGCGAGGTGACCTCGGGCGCCCCTTCCCCCACGCTGGGCAAGCCGATCGCCATGGCCTACGTGGACGCGGCGCACGCGGCGCCGGGCACGCCGGGTGTCGGCGTGGACATCCGCGGTACCCATGAGCCGTACGCGGTCGTGGCGCTGCCGTTCTACAAGCGGCAGAAGTGACACTGTCGTAAGCCCTCCGACGTGACATGGGGCACATCGCCCCTGGTCACGCGCGTCTTCGCAGTCCCCCATTCATCAGCACAGACCCGCGTACAGGAGAATTCAGGCCATGAGCAACCCCCAGCAGCTGCGCTACAGCAAGGAGCACGAGTGGCTGTCGGGCGCCGAGGACGGCGTCTCGACGGTCGGCATCACGGAGCACGCGGCCAACGCGCTCGGTGACGTCGTGTTCGTCCAGCTCCCGGAGGTCGGCGACACGGTGACCGCGGGCGAGTCCTGCGGCGAGCTGGAGTCGACCAAGTCCGTCTCGGAGCTGTACTCCCCCGTCAACGGTGAGATCACCGAGGTCAACGAGGACGTCGTCAACGACCCGTCGCTGGTGAACTCGGCCCCCTTCGAGGGCGGCTGGCTGTTCAAGGTACGTGTCACGGGCGAGCCGGACGACCTGCTCTCCGCCGCCGAGTACGACGCCTTCATCGCCGGCTGAGAGGTCGCAGGAATCCCATGTCGCTTCTGAACACGCCCCTGCACGAGCTCGACCCGGACGTGGCCGCCGCGGTCGACGCCGAGCTGGACCGCCAGCAGTCCACCCTGGAGATGATCGCCTCCGAGAACTTCGCCCCCGTGGCGGTCCTCGAGGCCCAGGGCTCGGTGCTCACCAACAAGTACGCCGAGGGCTACCCGGGCCGCCGCTACTACGGCGGCTGCGAGCACGTCGACGTCACCGAGCAGATCGCGATCGACCGGGTCAAGGAGCTGTTCGGCGCCGAGTACGCCAACGTGCAGCCCCACTCGGGTGCCTCCGCCAACCAGGCCGCGCTGTTCGCGCTGGCCCAGCCCGGCGACACCATCCTGGGCCTGAACCTGGCGCACGGCGGCCACCTCACCCACGGGATGCGGCTGAACTTCTCCGGCAAGCAGTTCAACGTCGTCCCCTACCACGTCGACGACGACGGCCTGGTCGACATGGCCGAGGTCGAGCGGCTCGCCAAGGAGCACCGCCCCAAGGTGATCATCGCCGGCTGGTCGGCGTACCCGCGTCAGCTCGACTTCGCCGCCTTCCGCCGCATCGCCGACGAGGTCGAGGCGTACCTGTGGGTCGACATGGCGCACTTCGCCGGTCTGGTCGCGGCCGGGCTGCACCCGAACCCGGTGCCGTTCGCGGACGTCGTGACGTCCACCACGCACAAGACGCTCGGCGGCCCGCGCGGCGGCATCATCCTCGCCAAGCAGGACTTCGCCAAGAAGCTGAACTCCTCCGTCTTCCCGGGCTTCCAGGGCGGCCCCCTGGAGCACGTGATCGCGGCCAAGGCGGTCTCCTTCAAGCTGGCGGCCTCCGAGGACTTCAAGGAGCGCCAGCGTCGTACGCTGGAGGGCGCGCGCATCCTCGCCGAGCGGCTGACCTCGCCGGATGCCCGTGAGGCCGGGGTGAACGTCCTGACCGGCGGCACCGACGTGCATCTGGTCCTGGTCGACCTGCGCGAGTCCGAGCTGGACGGTCAGCAGGCCGAGGACCGCCTCCACGAGGTGGGCATCACGGTCAACCGCAACGCGGTCCCGAACGACCCGCGCCCGCCGATGGTCACCTCGGGCCTGCGCATCGGTACGCCGGCCCTGGCGACCCGCGGCTTCACGGCCGAGGACTTCGCCGAGGTCGCGGACGTGATCGCCGAGGCGCTGAAGCCGTCCTACGACGCCGAGGCGCTCAAGGGCCGGGTTCGCGCGCTGGTGGAGAAGCACCCGCTCTACCCGGGTCTGAACAAGTAAGCAACGCTCCGCGGGGCACCGCGCACACTGGGAGTACCGGTGTGCGCGGCGCCCGCACCCCCGCACCACCCCCGTTCTGAGGAGTTACCCCGTGGCCATCTCGGTCTTCGACCTGTTCTCGATCGGCATCGGCCCGTCCAGCTCCCACACGGTGGGCCCGATGCGCGCGGCCCGCATGTTCGCCCGCCGTCTGCGCAACGAGGACGTGCTCGGCAAGGTCGCCTCCGTACGCTGCGAGCTGTACGGCTCCCTCGGCGCGACCGGACACGGCCACGGCACCCCGAAGGCCGTCCTGCTCGGCCTGGAGGGCGACTCCCCGCGCACGGTGGACGTCGAGACGGCCGACGAGCGGGTCGAGGCGATCAAGTCGGCCGGCCGGCTGAACCTGCTCGGCGAGCACGAGATCGCCTTCTCCTTCGACGACGACCTGGTCCTGCACCGCCGCAAGGCCCTGCCGTACCACGCCAACGGCATGACGATCCGGGCCCACGACGCGGCCGGCGCGGAGCTGATGTCGAAGACGTACTACTCGGTCGGCGGCGGGTTCGTCGTCGACGAGGACGCGGTCGGGGCGGACCGGATCAAGCTGGACGACACGGTGCTGAAGTACCCCTTCCGCACCGGCGACGAGCTGCTGCGCCTGACCAAGGAGACCGGCCTGTCGATCTCCTCCCTGATGCTGGAGAACGAGCGGGCCTGGCGCACCGAGGACGAGATCCGCGCCGGGCTGCTGGAGATCTGGCGGGTGATGCGGGAGTGCGTGGAGCGCGGCATGTCCCGTGAGGGCATCCTGCCGGGCGGCCTGAAGGTGCGCCGCCGGGCGGCGACCACGGCCCGCAAGCTGCGTTCCGAGGGTGACGCGAAGGCGCTCGCGATGGAGTGGATCACGCTCTACGCGATGGCCGTGAACGAGGAGAACGCGGCCGGCGGCCGGGTCGTGACCGCCCCGACCAACGGCGCGGCCGGCATCATCCCGGCGGTCCTGCACTACTACATCAACTTCGTGCCGGGCGCCGACGAGGACGGCGTGGTCCGCTTCCTGCTGGCCGCGGGCGCGATCGGCATGCTCTTCAAGGAGAACGCCTCGATCTCCGGCGCCGAGGTCGGCTGCCAGGGCGAGGTCGGCTCGGCCTGCTCGATGGCGGCGGGCGCGCTCGCCGAGGTCATGGGCGGATCGCCGGAGCAGGTGGAGAACGCCGCCGAGATCGGCATGGAGCACAACCTGGGTCTGACCTGCGACCCGGTCGGCGGTCTGGTGCAGATCCCGTGCATCGAGCGCAACGGCATGGCCGCGGTCAAGGCGGTCACCGCCGCGCGGATGGCGCTGCGCGGCGACGGCTCGCACAAGGTGTCCCTGGACAAGGTCATCAAGACCATGAAGGACACGGGCGCGGACATGAGCGTGAAGTACAAGGAGACGGCCCGCGGCGGTCTCGCGGTGAACATCATCGAGTGCTGAACGAGCGCTTCCGCTCAGGCGGTTGAGCGGGTGCCGATTAGGGGCATCAACTCCTCCCGTCCCCCCACACCTGTCGGGAGCCCCCATGCTGCGCGGCATCGACGTGAGCGCCTACCAGTCCTCCGCCTACGGCACGGACGGCCTCTCCTTCGTCTTCATCAAGGCGACGGAGGGGCGTTCGTACGTCAACCCCCACCTCGCCGCCCAGACCAAGCACGGACGCGACGCCGGCCTGGTCGTCGGCTTCTACCACTTCCTGTGGCCGGGCAACCTCACGGCCCAGGCCGAGTACTTCCTGAGCAAGGCCCCGGAGAAGCCCGGCGACATCCTCGCGGTCGACTGGGAGACGACGGGCGAGGGCACCCACGCGAGCAACGCGGAGAAGGACCGCTTCCTGCGGCTCGTGAAGGAGAAGCGCCCGCACAACCGGGTGGTGCTCTACTGCTCCCGCGACTTCTGGCTGAACGTCGACACGACGTCCTACGCCGGCGACGGCCTCTGGATCGCCGACTACGGCACCGCCGGCAAGCCGCGCATCAAGGCGGCGTGGCGCTTCCACCAGTACACCGACGACCCGCACGACAAGGACGTGGCGAACTTCACCAGCCGTGCGGCGCTGCGTGACTGGGCCACACCCTGAGGAGACCACCATGGACGGCACCATCACCGCGGTCAGCAGCAACGGCGTGTACGCGTTCTCCAAGCCCAACCGTCCGAGTGTGCGGTTGCTCGCCGGGTTCGGGGTGGAGGGGGACGTGCACGGCGGCGCCACGGTGAAGCACCGGTTCCGGATGGCGAAGGACCCCTCGCAGCCGAATCTGCGGCAGGTGCACCTGATGCACGAGGAACTGTTCGAGGAGCTGCGGGCGGCCGGGTTCGAGGTGGCGGCCGGGCAGCTCGGGGAGAACGTCACCACCCGGGGCATCGATCTGCTCGCCCTGCCCACGGGGGCGCGGCTGCTGCTGGGGGACGAGGCGGTCGTCGAGGTGACCGGGCTGCGCAATCCGTGTGCGCAGATCGACGGCTTTCGCCGGGGGCTGCTGAAGGAGGTCGCCGGCCGGGGTCCCGACGGGCGGCCGCGCTTCAGGTCCGGGATCATGGGCGTCGTCGTCGCCGGGGGTGTGGTGCGGCCCGGGGACAGCGTCGGGATCGAGCTGCCGGACGGGCCGCACCGGCCCCTGAAGCTGGTCTGAGCGGAAGCCGGGCTCAGCCGCGGAAGTCCGCCGGCCGTTCCGGGGTCGCCGCCTCCAGCGCCCTCGTCACCGCCTCGACGTCGCCGCGCATGCCGTAGACCGGGGTGCCGGGCTGCTGGCGCCAGGAGTCGTCGAGGCCGCCGGTGTCGACGGTGTCGAAGCCCATCTCCTCGATCAGGGCCCTCACCTTCGCCTTGGCCGCCGCGTCGTCCCCGGCGACCGACAGCGCCATGCGGTCGGGGTCGCCCGCCGGCCGCGGCCGTTCAAGGAGGTCCTGGGCAAAGGTGGCGTTGAAGGCCTTGATCACCGGGTGGCCGAGCTGCCGCTCGGTCCAGCGGCTCTCCGTCACGCCCTCGTCCTCGATCGCCGCGATCCGGCCGTCACGCTGCTGCGGGTAGTAGTTGCCGGTGTCGACGACCGCGACCCCCTCGGCGGCCTCGTCGAACAGCCCTTTCGGCAGGTCCGGCACCCGCTTGAGCGGGACCGTGACGATGACGACCTCCGCGTCCCGTGCGGCCTCCTCCACCCGCACCGGCGTCGCCCCGGTCTCCTCGGCCAGCTCGGTGAGTGTCTGCGGGCCGCGGGAGTTGGCGACGGACACGTCGTGCCCGAGGGCGGTGAGCCGCCGGGTCAGGTTGCCTCCGATGTTGCCCGCGCCGATGATGCCGATCTTCATGGCTCAGCCCTTCGGTTCGATGCCTGCGCATGCTCCGGTTTCGGGGCGACAACCAGGGCCTGCGTCGGGCTATTCCCCCTGCTGCGCCGAACGGGTGACGGCGTCAGATCCGGACCACGATCTTGCCGGTGTGCCGGTTGGACTCCATCAGCCGGTGGGCGTCCCGGATGCGTTCCAGGCCGTCGAGGACCTCGCCGATCACCGGGCGCAGCGTGCCGTCGGCGAGGCCGGAGCCCAGGTAGTGGGCGGCGCGGCGGCGGCCTTCGGCGGTCCCGGTGAGGGTGAAGTTGCTGTAGCCGTGGACGGTGAGGGGCCACTGCATCGGCAGGACGGTGGGCTGCCCCTCCAGCCAGCCGTAGCAGATCAGGTAGCCGTCCTCGGCGGCCGCCGCGCCGAGGGTGGCGAAGCCGGGGGCCGCCGATCGCGTCGAGGACGATCCCGGCGCCCTTGCCGCCGGTGAGCCGCCGGGTCTCCTTCACCACGTCCTCGTCGTCGGTGACGATCACGTGTTCGGCGCCCAGGTCGAGCAGGCGCTTGCGTTTGGCCTCGGTGCGGGTGGTGGCGATGGGCACCGCGCCGGCCCGCCGGGCGACCTGGATCGCGGCCGTGCCGACGCCGCTGGAGGCCCCGGTGATCAGCACATGGTCGCCGGGCGCCATGCGGGCCCGTTCGGCCAGCGCGCCGTACGCCGTCGTGTACGTCAGCCAGGCCGCGGCGGCGGTGACCTCGTCGACGCCGTCCGGGCGCGGCACGAGGGTGTGCTCCGGCATCAGGACGCGGTCGCCGTAGACACCGTGGGTGTCGAGCCGGAAGTTGGCCGCGGCCAGCACCGGGTCGCCGGGCGTGAAGGCGGTGACGCCCTCGCCGACCGCCTCGACGGTGCCGGCGGCCTCGTAACCGTTGCGGGCGGCGGGCAGGGTGGGCTGGTAGAAGTAGCCGCCCGAGCGCAGGAGGGCCTCGGCGCGGTTGAGGGCGACGGCTCCGACGCGGACGAGGACCTCGCCGGGGCCGGGGTCGGGCAGTTCGGTCTCCTCGACGACGAGGACGTCGGGACCGCCGGTGGCGTGAAAGAGCACACTGTGTGCGGGAGTTGGCATGCCGTCGACGCTACGGCCGCACGGCGAGACGATCCATGCCCGTCTGTCTCGGTTTTCTGTCCGTACGTCTCGCCCGCGGCCGTCGGGCGCTACGGTGCGGGGCATGGACGTACTCAGCGACGCCGTCGCCGCGATGCGCACCGGGCGGCCGCACTCCGGTCTGCGCCACAAGTACGGCCCCTGGGGGACCCGCTTCCAGGCCACGGACGGGGCCGGATTCCACGTGGTGCTGCGCGGGTCGGCGTGGCTGCTGCCGGCGCAGGGGGAACCCGTGGCGCTCGGGCCGGGGGACGTCGTCTTCCTCGCCCACGGACGCGGACACGCGCTGGCGAGCGCGCTGGACGTACCCCTGGAGGACGTCGCTCTCGGTGCGGACGGCCGCTGGCCCGACCCGCCGCCCCCGCCGCCGGAAGCGCCCGAGCCTGACACCCTGATGCTGTGCGGGGCCTATCTGCTGGACCGCAGCCGCGCCCACCCGCTGCTCACCGAGCTGCCGGAGGTGGTGCATCTGCCCGCACGCGTCGGGGTGCACGGGTCGCTGCGGGCGGCGGTGGAGCTGCTCGGACAGGAGCTGGCGCAGTGCCGGCCCGGCTCGGACACCATCATCACCTCGCTGCTGGACACGCTGCTGCTGTACATCCTGCGCGCCTGGTGGGAGCGCGAGCCGCGGGACGCCGGGCAACGGGGCGGCTGGGCGGCCGCGCTGAGCGACCCGGCCGTCTCGGCGGCGCTGCACGCCCTGCACGCCGACCCGGCCCGCCCCTGGACGGTGGAGGAACTGGGCGCGCGGGGCGGGCTCTCGCGGGCCGCGTTCGCACGCCGGTTCACGGCGCTGGTCGGCACGCCACCACTCGCGTATCTGACGTGGTGGCGGATGACGACGGCGGGCCGGCTGCTGCGGGCGGAGGACCTCCCGTTGCGCCAGGTCGCCCAACGGGCCGGCTACACCTCGGAGTTCGCCTTCGCCAAGGCGTTCAAGCGGGAGTACGGGGTGGCGCCGGGGCAGTACCGCAAGCAACCGGGGGCCCACCGCAGTCAGGCGTCCTAGCGGGCGTCCCGGGCGGCCGGTGAGGAGGGGGGCGGGAAGGGGTTCTCCAGTTCCTTCGTGACCACCGCCACCGCCGTCTCCGCGTCCCCCTCGGCGATGGCCCGCGCGATCGCCTCATGGGCGTCGTCCGCGGTGTTCGGATCGTCGTGGCGCAGGCCGCTCAGGGTGAGGAGCTCGGTCAGGCCCTTGCGCAGGACGGGGGTGAACTGCGCGAACAGTCCGGACAGGACGATGTTGTGCGCGGCGGCGACCACCGCCGCGTGGAAGGCGATGTCGGCGTCGACGAAGACCTCGTCACCGGCGCCGGCGGCGGCGCGCCGGCCCTCCAGCGCACTGCGGATCGCGGCGACGTCCTCGTCGGTGCGGCGCTGGGCGGCCAGCCGGGCGGCGTGCACCTCCACGGCGGTGCGGACCTCGTAGACGTCGGTGACCGCGGCCCGGCGCAGCTGGGTGGTCCAGTCCTCGGCCGGCTCGGTGGCGGTGACGAAGACTCCGGCGCCGTGCCGGGGCCTCACCAGCCCGGCACCGGCCAGGGCGCGCAGTGCCTCACGCACGGTGGAGCGGCCCACGCCGAGGTCCTTGGCGAGGGTGGTCTCGCCGGGGAGCTTGCTGCCGACGGGCCAGGTGCCGTCGGCGATCTGTGCGCGCAGCCGCTGTGTGGCCTGTTCGACCAGGGGGCTGGGGCGGAGCGGGCCGGCCGGGGTCACCGGGGCCCTCCCGTGGTTCCGGTCACCGTTCACCGTCTCCAACTTGTCTGAGGAGTTTGCCGCTTCCACTTGTCTGAGGAGCTGAGCAGTGGCTAGCGTACCCGTCATGACGCTGTGCGGTCTCCTTCTTCTCGGCTGCCGCGGCGGGGTCTGACGCGACCGGCGCCCCGCCGCGGGACGCCGTGCTGCCGGTCACCGTCCGACCGAGCCGAAGGCAGCCGACGATGACCACCGACGCCGTGACCGATCCGCAGCCGTCCAGCGGGACGCCGTACCCCCGGAATCCGCGCCCCCGGGATCCGCACCCCTGGAATCCGCAGCGCCCCAGCGGAATGCCGTACCACCGCTACCGCCCCTTCCACGAGCGCGTCCCCGTCCCCGTCGCCGGCCGTGACTGGCCCGGCGCCCGGCTGGAGCGGGCCCCGCTGTGGGTGCCGGTCGACCTGCGCGACGGCAACCAGGCGCTGGCCGAGCCGATGGACACCGCGCGCAAGCGCCGCCTGTACGACCTGCTGGTCGCGCTGGGGTACAAGGAGATCGAGGTCGGCTATCCGTCGGCCAGCCGCGCCGACTTCGGCTTCGTCCGGCACCTGGTGACCGCCGGGGCCGTCCCGGACGACGTCACACCCGTCGTGTTCACCCCGGCACGGACGGAGCTGATCGACCGCACGTTCGAGGCGATCGAGGGGATGCCGCGGGCGGTGGTCCACCTGTACGTGGCGACCTCGCCGGTGTGGCGGGACGTCGTCCTGCGCCGGGACCGCGGCGCGGTGCGGCGGACCGTGCGGGAGGCCGCCGAGCACATGGCCCGCCGGGCCGGCGACGCCCCGCACGTGCGCTTCCAGTTCTCCCCCGAGACCTACAACCTCACCGAGCCGGACTTCGTCCTCGAACTGTGCGACGGTCTCACGGAGTTGTGGGACGCGAGCCCGGACCGGCCGGTCACGCACAACCTGCCCGCCACCGTCGAGATCGCCACCCCCAACGTCTACGCCGACCAGATCGAGTACGCCCACCGCAACCTGGCCCGCCGCGACGCCGTGATCCTCTCCGTCCACCCGCACAACGACCGCGGCACCGGCGTCGCCTGCGCCGAACTCGCCGTACTGGCCGGGGCGCAGCGCGTGGAGGGATGCCTGTTCGGCAACGGAGAGCGCACCGGCAACGTCGACCTGGTGACCCTGGCCATGAACCTGTACGCCCAAGGCGTGGACCCGATGGTCGACTTCGGCGACATCGACGCCGTACGGGAGACCGTCGAGCACTGCAACCGGCTGCCCGTGCACCCGCGCCACCCCTACGCCGGCGACCTGGTGTACACGGCGTTCTCCGGCACCCACCAGGACGCCATCAGCAAGGGCCTCGACCACCACGCCCGCCGGGCGAAGGAGTCGGGCGTGCCGGAGGCGGACGCCCCGTGGGAGGTGCCGTACCTGCCGATCGACCCGGCCGACGTGGGGCGCTCCTACGAGGCCGTGATCCGGGTCAACTCCCAGTCCGGCAAGGGCGGCACGGCGTATCTGCTGCGCGCCCGCCACGGCCTGGACCTGCCCGCGCGCATGCGGCCCGACTTCTCGCGGGTCGTGCAGCGGGCCACCGACGACAGCGGCCGCGAGGCGAGTCCGGACGAGCTGTACGAGCTGTTCCGGAGCACCTACCTCGACGAGGGCGAGATCCGGCTGGACGCCTGGTCCGTCCTCGGGGACGGCGGCTTCGTGTGCACCGTGCACACCGGTGAGCGCACCTGGGACCTCCAGGGCACCGGCCCGGGCCCGCTGGCCGCGTTCGCCGACGCGCTGGCCGGCGCCGGGTACGCCGCCGAGGTGCTGGAGGTCGCCGGGCACCCGGCCGGGGCGGGTACGGCGGCGTACGCCGAGTGCCGGGTGAACGGCACCCCGGTGTGGGGCGCCGCGCAGGCCGGCTCGGACCTCGAGGCCCGGGTGCGGGCGGTGCTGTCCGCGGTGAACCGGGCGGTCGCCGGGTGAACGAGGTGCTGCGCGCCGAGGACGTCCACGTGGTGCGCGACGGCCGGCCGATCCTGCGGGAGGTGTCCCTCGGCGTCCACGCGGGCGAGCACTGGGCGCTGCTGGGAGCCAACGGGGCGGGCAAGTCGACACTGCTCAGCCTGCTCGGCGCCCGCGTCCATCCCACCCGGGGGCGGGTCGAGGTGCTCGGCCGCCGCCTGGGCCGCGTGGACCTGCGGGAACTGCGCGCGTACGTCGGCCATGTCGACCCGCGCCATCCGCTCGCCGAGCCGCTGCGGGTACGGGACGTCGTGCTGACGGGGCTGACCAACTCCGTCGCGCCGCTGCCCCGGTGGCGTCCCACCCGGGAGCAGCAGGAGCGCGCGGACCGGCTCGTCGGCACCCTCGGGCTGGGCGGGTTGCGCGAGGCGCGCTGGCCCACGCTGTCGCAGGGGCAGCGCGGCCGTGCCCTGATCGCCCGCGCGCTGCTGCCCGAGCCGCGGCTGCTGCTGCTCGACGAGCCCGCGACCGGCCTGGACCTGCCGGGGCGCGAGCAGCTCATCGAGGCACTGGACGCCCTGCGCCGGGCGCATCCACGGCTCGCGACGGTCCTGGTCACCCACCACCTGGAGGAGCTGCCGGGGCACACCACGCACGCCCTGCTGCTGCGCGACGGCCGCACTCTCGCCCAGGGCCCGGCCGACGAGGTCCTCACCGGCGACCGGCTGGGCGCGTGCTTCGACCTGCCGTTGGCGCTTCAACGCCACGGGGGCCGCTGGAGTGTGCGGATCCGGCGCCGGGCATGACGAAGGGGCGCCCGCCGCTGACCGGCGGGCGCCCCTTGTGGTGCACGTCACTTGTTCAGGTGCGCCCAGAACTCGTCGAAGGACAGCACCTTGTCGCCGTTGAGGTCACGGGACTTGATGATGGCCTCGGCGACCG
The DNA here is from genome assembly GCF_040637635.1 of Streptomyces sp. NPDC028635. Taxonomy (NCBI): domain Bacteria; kingdom Bacillati; phylum Actinomycetota; class Actinomycetes; order Kitasatosporales; family Streptomycetaceae; genus Streptomyces; species Streptomyces sp. NPDC028635. The sequence goes on from NZ_JBEZWX010000008.1 coordinate 236,982, forward strand.
ACTCGGTGACGTTCCAGTCACCCTCCTGGGCGAGGGCGCTCTTGAACTCGGCAGCGGTGATGAAACCGTCACCGTCCGCGTCGATCCGCTGGAACTGCTTGCGTGCTTCCTCGATGTCCGCCACCGATCCGCCCCTTTTTGTCGCGTTTCTTACTCGTGCCGGCGTAGTGCCGCAGGTCAGATTAACGGCCCGCGCGCGCCCGCAGTGCGGCGACCACCCAGGCGAAGTCCTCCTCGTGCGACGGCTGGGGTCCCAGGCCGTTCACGATCGCCGACAGCTCGCGGTAGCGCGCCACCCGCGCGTTCGAGGCCGCGGTCAGCCGGTCGAGCACCGCCGAGGGGTCGGCGTCGCCGAGCAGGGAACGCAGCACGTCCTCCGCCTCCGGCGCCTGCGGAGCGATGCCCCGCCCGCGCGCCTCACCCGCGAGCTGCACCAGACGGCTCATGAACCACAGCGATGTGCCCGCCGGGACGTCCGGGCCCCGGTCCGCGGCGTTGAACCGCACCATCCCGCGCATCAGCGCCCGGAAGTCCGGATCCTGGATCAGCTCGGCCAGCTCCACCCAGGCGTCCACCTGCTCCGGCGTCGGGTCGTCGGGCAGGTCGGCGGTCATGAAGCGCAGGCGCCGCCGGATGTCGGGGTCCGCCGCGTCCAGCCCGTCGAAGATCTCCTCCATGAAATCCTCGAGGATCCGCTTCCGCTCCGCCGCGGACAGCCTCGCCAGCTTGTTCATCAGGGTCGTCTCCTTGGCGCTCGAGCCCCTGCGGGCCACGGTCGACAGCACCGCACGGGTCACCTTCAGCGACCTGATCTGCGCGTCCAGCGCCGCCACGTGCGCCGCCGCCACCTCGGCGACCGTCCGCTCCCCCGCCAGCACCGTGCGGACGTCGTCCAGGCCGAGGCCCAGCTCGCGCAGGGTGCGGATCAGTTCCAGGCGGGCCGCGGACTCGGCGTCGTAGAGCCGGTAGCCGCCGGACGAGCGGGTCACCGGGGTCAGGACACCCTCGTCGGACCAGTAGCGGATGGTGCGCACGGTCAGGCCGGTGGCGCGGGCCAGCGCGCCGATGGTGAAAAGACCGGTGCCGTTCTCGATCATGTCTGCGAGTGTGGGCCTTCCAGCGGGTGGAGACTCAAGGAGCGGTGATGGGAACCCTGCGGGACATTCTCGACGCGGCCGCGCGGGGTGTCTTCCCGCCGCCGGACGGCGGCACCACGGTCGTGCCCCAGGAGGGCGCACGGGACGCCGGGGTGCTGTCCTTCACCGCGCACTCGGTGGTCTTCACCGACGAGGACCCGGCCTGGGTGTACGCCGCTCTGGAGGCGGCGGGGTGCGACCCGCTGGCGGCGACGCTGAACCCGCTCTTCCTCGCCGCGTTCCTGCGCCGCACCGGCCGGACCATGGATACGGTCGACGCGCTGCTGGTGGCCGCCCCGCTGCCGGGCGAGCCGGAGATCGCCCTGAAGGAGCTGGCCGGCGACCACCCCCGCGTCGCCTACGCCCGCCGCCGCCGCGACGACGTGCGCGCCTGGACGGCGGACGGCGGGGTGGTGGTGCTGGGCCGGGGCGTGGCCGGGCGGCTGGAGGTGTCCGTGGAGGTCGACGAGGACGTACGGCACCGGGGGCTGGGCCGGACCCTGGTGACGGCGGCGCGGCAGCTGGCCGGGGAGCCGCTGTGGGCGCAGGTCTCGCCGGGGAACGCCCGCAGTGCGCGGGCGTTCCAGGCGGCGGGCTACCGGCAGGCCGGCGCGGAGGCGCTGCTGCTGCCCCGGTGAGAGCCCGTCAGCGGAAGATGCCCGTGTGACCGAGCGAGTAGCGGCCGGGCTGCGGGTAGACCGCGAGACCGTGCGGGCCGCTGCCGACCTTGATGCGGGCGAGCTGTTCGCCGGTGCGGGTGTCGATGGCGTACACCTCGGCGTTGTAGCGGCCGGAGAGCCACAGCACCTTGCCGTCGGCGGAGACGCCGCCCATGTCGGGGCTGCCGCCCTGGGGCAGGCGCCACTTCTTGGTGAGTTTGTTCTGCTGGAAGTCGAAGACGGAGATGGTGCCCTCGCCGCGGTTGGAGACGTACATCTCGCGGGAGTCGCGGCTGACGTACAGGCCGTGGGCGCCCTTGCCGGTGGGCAGCAGGGTGGGCTTGGTGAACTTGTCGCCGTCGAGGACCCAGATGCCGTCGGCCATCATGTCGGCGATGTAGAACCGCTTGCCGTCGGGCGAGATCTTCACGTCCTGCGGCATCGCTCCGCGGAACGGCAGCTTCTCCTGGCCGATGACCTTCATCGACGCCGTGTCGACCTTCAGCAGTTCGCCGCTGAACTCGCAGGAGACGATGAAGTAGCGGCCGTCCAGGGAGAAGTCGGCGTGGTTGACGCCGTAGCACGAGACGGGGACGGTCTTGATCCGCTTCATGGTGTGCGGGTCGCGGAAGACCAGCTCGCGGTCGAGGGAGGCCATGACGACGGCGTACTTGCCGTCGGGGGTGAAGTAGAGGTTGTACGGGTCGTGCACGTCGACCGTCTTGCCGGCCTTGCCGGTGCGCGGGTCAATGGGGGTGAGCGTGTTGCCCCGGTCGTTGTTGACCCACAGCGTCTTCAGGTCCCAGGAGGGCACGACGTGCTGCGGCTGGCGGCCGACCGGGATCGTCTCGATCACCTGGTACGTCTTCGGATCGATGACGCTGACCGTGTTGGACTCGGTGTTGGGCACGTACACCCGGGACGGGAAGTCCTTGACGACCGGGGAGAGCTTGTTCGGGCGGTCGGCGGCGTAGACGTCCTTGGGGTCCAGGACGGGCGGCATGCCGGGCAGGCCGGGCACGGTGTGCTGCTTCTTCGCCGGGGCGGGCAGGGCCGCCTTGGTGGTCTCGGCGGTGCCGTGGCCGGAGCCCGGGCCGCCGCAGGCGGCGAGGGCGGCGAGCGTGGCGCCGGCGAGCAGGGTGCGGGTCGTTCGCTTCAGGTCCATCAGCCGATCAGCTCCGTGGTGGTGACCGCGCGCAGACCGCGGCGGTCGAGTTCTTCGAGGACGGCGGGGAGCGCGGCGACCGTGTCCCGGTAGCCGAAGTGCAGGCTCACCACGGACCCGTCGCGGACCTCGCCGAGGACCTTGCGGGTGACGGCGGCGGCGCCGGGCGCGGTGTAGTCGAGGGAGTCGACGTCGTAGGACAGGACGTGCGGGTAGCCGGCCTCGGCGGCGAGGCGGGCGACGAGCGGGGAGGCCTGCGGGGCGCGCGACGGGCGGAACCAGGTGCCGATGGAGCCGGTGAGTTTCTTCAGCCGCTCGGCGCAGGCGGTGATCTCCTCGCGGGCCTCGGCCTCCGGCATCGTGTTGATGCCGAGGTGGCGCTGCGTGTGGTTGCCGAGGTCATGGCCGCCGTCGAGGACGCGGCGGGCCATCTCGGGGTGCTCGTCGAGCCAGGTGCCGACGGCGAGGACGGTGAGGTGGGCGCCGTGCCGCTCGGCCTCGGTGAGCAGGGCGCGGGCGATCGCGGGATCGCCCTGGCCGTGGAGGGTGAGGGCGACGCGGGGGCGGGTGCGGGGGCCGTGGGTGATCTGGGCGGGCACACCGGGGTAGCGGCGCGGGGCGGGGGCCGCGGCCGGTGACGAGTGCGGCGCGGGGCGGGCCGCGGCGGGCCGGACGGCATCGCCGGGCTGGGAGCAGGCGGAGCTGAGTGCGGCGCCGGCGAGGAGGCCGGTACCGGCGCGCAGGGCCGTGCGGCGGTCGGGTGCGGTCACGTGACCATTTAAAGGGGCGAACCATCGAAAATCGGGCTATTCACCCGGTCGCCACAGGGGGCGCGGGTCGCTGCCGGCACCGTCCCGGACGGACGCGGCCGGACGGGACCGCCCGCCGGCCCACCTCCTGGCGTGCCGCGTCACCCGCCAGAGGGCGCCGCGGGCGTCGCATGCCAGAGGCCCTGCGGGCCGCGCGACCCCACCAGTGGGGCCTGCGGGCGTGCCGCGTCACCCCCGCCAGAGGGCCCGGGGGGCGTCACCCGTCGGGTGCCCTGCGGACCGCGTGATCCGCCAGAGGGGCCCGCGGGGGGACCGGCCAGAGACCCTGTGTGCGTGCCGCGTCACCCCGTCCGAGAGCCCGGGCCGCGTCACCTGACACAGGGTCCTGCGGGCGTCACCGTCAGAGGCCCTGCGGACGTGGCGCGTCACCCCGGCAGAGAGTCCGGGGGCGTCACCGGTCAGCGGTCCTGCGGGCGTCACCCGTCAAAAGGGCCCTGTGCGCGGCCGCCCCTCGCCGAGGCCCTGCGCGTGGTCACCCCTCACAGAAGCCCTGCGGGCTGTGCGCCCAGGCCCCGCCCTAGCGGTCGCCCACCCGCATCTCGAACCAGGTCGTCTTGCCCCGGGGCAGCAGGTCGACGCCCCAGCGGTCGGCGATCTTGTCGACCAGGAACAGGCCGCGGCCGCTGATGTCCGTCTCCCGGACGGGCATCAGACAGGGCAGGCCGCGGGAGGGGTCGCGGACCTCGACGCGGATGCGGCCGCGCAGCCGGCGCATCCGCAGACCGAAGACGCGGGCGCCGGTGTGGCGGACGGCGTTGCCGACGAGTTCCGAGACGAGCAGGACGGCGTCCTCGGCGAGCTTGGGGGTCAGCCCCCAGTGGCGCAGGATCACCACCTGGGTCAGCCGGCGCGCGGTGGCCGCGGACTCGGGGCGGGACGGCAACGGCACATCCTGTTCCGCCGGATTGCCGAACAACTCCAGTGCTTTCAGCGCCCGTTCGTCCTCCACCGCAGGCGACCAGCGCGCCGCCACAGCACGGCCGTGTCCCCGCGGCTGTTCGATGCCCTCCAGCCCCGCCATGCCCCCATCATGGCCGTCCGAGGGGGCGTCGGGGGCCGTTCTGCCGGAATACGCCCCCCTGACGCCCCCGTTCCACCGCTTGCGAGCGGCATATGCGCCGGGCATTTCGGAGGCCGCCGCAGCCCCGCTGACCTGCGGCGACGGCTCGACCGAAGGCAATCGACAGGCTCCCTCGACAAGGCAGGCTTAAGGTTGCCCAAAGGTTCCCATAAACCGCCCCATCGAGGGACCCCGCATCAGACACGACGTCAATTGCAAGCGCCTGACCCTGTGTTCGCCGGCACATCGCTCCGGCCGGGCCCTGGTGGGCTCAGAGGAACTTGGCCTTGCCCGGGCCCTCCTCGACGAAGCTCTTCATGCCCCGCTCGCGGTCCTCGGTGGCGAACAGGCCCGCGAACCAGTTGCGTTCCACCGCCAGGCCCGTGTCGATGTCCGTCTCCAGGCCGGTGTCGACGGACTCCTTCGCCGCGCGCAGCGCGAGCGCCGGACCCTGGGCCAGCTTCGCCGCCCACGCGTGCGCCTCGGTGTACACCTCGGCCGCCGGCACCACCCGGTCGACCAGTCCGAGCGCAAGCGCCTCGTCGGCCTTCACCATGCGGCCGGTGAAGATGAGGTCCTTGGCCTTGGACGGGCCGATCAGCCGGGACAGGCGCTGGGTGCCGCCGGCGCCGGGGATCAGGCCGAGCAGGATCTCCGGCTGGCCGAGCTTGGCGTTCTCGCCGGCGATGCGGTAGTCGGCGCACAGGGCCAGCTCGCAGCCGCCGCCGAGCGCGTAGCCGGTCACCGCGGCGACGACCGGCTTGGGGATGCGGGCCACGGCGGTGAAGGCGTCCTGCAGGGCGCGGGCGCGCAGGACCATCGCGGTGTGGTCCATGGCCTGCATCTCCTTGATGTCCGCGCCCGCCGCGAACACCTTCTCGCCGCCGTACACGACGACCGCGCGCACGTCGTCGCGGCGGCCGGCCTCCTCGGCGAGTTCCTTGAGCCTGTCCTGCGTGGCGACGTCCAGCGCGTTCATCGGCGGGCGGTCGAGGCGCAGCGTGCCGACGCCTTCGGCGACTTCGAGATGTACGGTCATGCCAGCAGGTTAACCACGACTAACGACATCGGGCCCGGTGCCGTAGGTCACAGCACCGGGCCCGTCGGATCGGCGGACCTACTTCGTCCACTCCGCCCACGGCATGTTCCAGCCGTTGAGGCCGTTGTCCGGGGCGACCGTCTCGTCGTGGGAGTTCTTCACGACCACCACGTCGCCGATCAGCGAGTGGTTGAAGAACCAGGCCGCCGGCACCGAGCTGTCGTAGCCGCCGCGCACGTCGCGCAGGCCGACGCAGCCGTGGCTGGCGTTGTAGTTGCCGAAGGCGTCGCCGCCCCAGTAGTTGCCGTGCAGGAACGTGCCGGAGGTGGTCAGGCGCAGGGCGTGCGGGACGTCCTTGATGTCGTACTCGCCGCCGTAGCCGACCGTCTCGCCGTTCATGCGGGTCACGGTCAGCTTCTCGCTGATGACCATCTGGCCGTTCCAGGTGTCGTAGCCGGGCTTGCCGGTGGTGACGGGCAGGGTCTTGACGACCTTGCCGTCCTGGGTGACCTGCATGGTGTGCTTCTTGGCGTCCACGTAGGACACCTGGTTGCGCCCGATGGTGAAGGACACCGTCTTCTTCTGCTTGCCGTAGACACCGGGGCGGCCCTCGACGCCGTCCAGGTTCAGCGTGACCGTGACCTTGGTGCCGGACTTCCAGTACTGCTCGGGACGGAAGTCGAGGCGGTCGTTGCCGAACCAGTGGCCCTGTACGTCCACCGCCGGCTCGGTCTTGATCTTGATCGCCTTCTCCACGTCCTGCGGGTGCGTGATGCCCCGGGAGAAGTTCAGCGAGAACGGCATGCCGACACCCACGGTGGAGCCGTCCTCCGGGGTGAAGGTGCCGGTGAAGGTGTTCTTCGGGGTCAGCGTGGTGAACGCCGAGTCCTCGGCCGCCGTACGGCCCTCGGCGTCCTTGGCGACCGCGTGCACCTGGTAGCGGGTGGCGGCGGCCAGGTGCGCGGCCGGCGTCCAGGAGGAGCCGTCGGCGGATATCGCCCCGTCGACCTTCGTCCCCTTGGCGTCCTTGACCACGACCTCCGTCAGCTTGCCCTTGGCCGCGCTGACCTTGAGGGCGCCGCTGGTGTCGACGGCCGTGGCGCCGTCCTTCGGCGCGACGGTGACGACGGCCTCGGACTGCTTGTCCGCGGCGGCCGAGGCGTCACCCCCCTTGCCCTCCTCGGCGTTCGAGCCCCCGCCCCCGCCGCACGCCGTGACGGCGAACAGCACGGCGCCCGCGACCAGCGCGAGCCCCGCGCGGCCCCGCCCGCGCCCCGCAACCGATGCCCCCGATATCGGCCGGATGTTCAACTTGTTTCTCCCTCCCCCGGGCCTGCGTCAGGCCCACACGCCCCGCGCGCCGCGCGCGCATGAAGCGCATATTAACTGCCCGGTCAGGAGCGCCGACGGCCTCGGAATGTCACCGTTCCGTCCCAACTCCCACCGGGCTCGCTCAGCGCACCGCGCCACCCGCCTTCCACTCGCTCCAGCTCAGGTTCCAGCCGCCGAGGCCGTTGTCGGGCGCCACCGTCTTGTCCTTGCTGTTGATCACCTCGACGACGTCCCCGATCAGGCTGCGGTCGAAGAACCAGCCCGCCGGGGTGTCGGAGCCGCCGCCCTTGGCGTCGCGCAGCCCGACGCAGCCGTGAGAGACGTTGGTGGTGCCGAAGACGTCCTCGTCCGCCCAGTAGTTGCCGTGCAGGAAGGTGCCCGAGTCGGTCAGCCGCATGGCGTGCGGCACGTCCGGGATGTCGTACTCGCCCTTGCCGTCGGTCTTCTTGAAGCCGACCGTGGCCCCGTTCATGCGGGTGACCTCGAGCATCTCCATCACCACCATCTTGCCGTTGTAGGTGGTGTTCTTCGGCGAGCCCGCGGTGATCGGCACCGTGGCCAGCAGCGCGCCGTCGCGGCGCACCTCCATGGTGTGGTCGGCGGCGTCCACCAGGGACACCTGGCTGCGGCCGATGGTGAAGGAGAACGACTTGGACTGCAGCCCGTACACCCCGCGCGCCCCCTCCACGTCCCGCAGCGCCAGATCGACGGTGACCTTGGTGCCGGGCTGCCAGTAGCGCTCGGGGCGGAAGTCGACGCGGTCCTTGCCGAACCAGTGCGGGCGGATGTCCACGGCCGGCTCGGCGCGCACCCGGATGGCCCGCTCGACGGCGGCCCGGTTCGCCAGCTCGCGGTTGAACTGGATCGACACGATCATCCCGGTGCCGACGACCGAGCGGTTCTCCGGGGTGACGTACCCGATGAAGCGCTCCGCTGGGACGTAGGTGGTGAACGTGGCGTGGCGTGCGGAGCGGTCCCCGTCGCCGTCGACGGCGACCGCGTCCACGGTGTAGCGGGCGGCGAGGGCGAGCCGGTCGTCGTCCGGGCGCCAGGTCAGGCCGTCGGCGGAGAGATGGCCGGGCACCGGGGTGTCCTGGGCGTCCTGGGAGGCGACCACCTTGACCGACTCCAGCCGGCCGTCGGGCACCGTGACGCGCAGCTTCCGCTCCGGCCGTACCCCCTTGCTGCCGTCGTCCGGGGAGATGTGGATGACGTCCTCGGCAGCGCCCGGTTTGCCGAAGATCCCGCCCGGACCGCCGGAGCCGTCCGACGTGCAGCCGGCGGCTCCCGCCAGCAGTCCTGCCCATGTCAGTACGGCGGCCAGCGCGGCCCCCGCGCGCCGCGCGCGCCCGTGTACGTGCCTCACGAGCAGCCCAACGAGCGGGGTCGCCCCGGGGAAACGTGAGTGCGAGCCACGGTCTGGGCAGAACTGTGAGGAGGACGACGACACGACGGGGAGCGGCCTGGGACGCCGTACGCCCCGAACGGGTCTCGCCATGAGCCGCGGGAGGCTGAACGGTGTCCAGCGCAGCCGAGCAGGAGGCGGTGACGGCAGGGCGCGCCGCTGAGCAGGGGCGCCCGGCCGCCGCTGTGAACGGGATGCAGCGCCTGCCCGTGTGGCCGGGCGCGCCGACGCCGCTGGGCGCCCGCTACCGGGTCGGCCCGGACGGGGTGGCCGGGACGAACTTCGCCCTGTGGGCGGGCGGCGCGGAGGGCGTCGAACTGTGCCTCTTCGACCGTGACGGCGTCGAGACGCGGCTGAAGCTGACCGAGCTGACCCACGAGATCTGGCACGGTTTCGTGCCGGGCGTGCTGCCCGGTCAGCGCTACGGCTTCCGGGTGCACGGCCGCTGGGACCCCTGGACCGGTGGCCGCTGGAACCCGGCGAAGCTGCTGCTCGACCCGTACGCCCGCGCGGTGGACGGAGCCAAGGGGAACGACTACAGCCGGCTGCCGCCGGAGGTGTACGGGCATGTGCGGGACTGGCCGGACCAGCACGTCGCCGACACGGTCCGCGACGAGAGGGACTCCGCGCCGTACGTGCCGAAGGGGGTCGTCGTCCACGACGACGACGACTGGTCCGACGACCGGCGCCCGAAGACACCCTGGGCCGACTCGGTGATCTACGAGTTGCACGTGCGCGGCTTCACCCGCCTGCACCCGGGCATCCCCGAGGAGCTGCGCGGCACCTACGCGGGCCTCGCGCACCCGGCGGCCGTCGAGCACCTCACCCGGCTCGGGGTGACGGCGGTGGAGCTGCTGCCGGTGCACCAGTTCGCCCACGAGGACCATCTGCTCAAGCGGGGCCTGCGCAACTACTGGGGCTACAACTCCATGGGCTACTTCGCCCCGCACGCTGCCTACGCCGCCTCGGGCACGACCGGTGAGCAGGTCGGGGAGTTCAAGCGGATGGTGCGCGCGCTGCACGCCGCCGGGATCGAGGTCATCCTCGACGTGGTCTACAACCACACCGCCGAGGCCGGCGAGTACGGTCCGACACTGTCGTTGAAGGGCATCGACAACCGCGGCTACTACCGTCTGCAGTCCGACGCGCGCCGGTACGCCGACTACACCGGATGCGGCAACACCCTGCACGTCGTGCAGCCGCACGTGCTGCGCCTGATCACCGACTCGCTGCGCTACTGGGTCACCGAGATGGGCGTGGACGGCTTCCGCTTCGACCTCGCGGCGGCCCTCGCCCGCTCGATGCACGACGTCGACATGCTGTCCCCGTTCCTCGCGGTCATCGCCCAGGACCCGGTGCTGCGGCGCGTGAAACTGATCGCCGAGCCCTGGGACGTGGGCGCCGGCGGCTATCAGGTGGGCGCCTTCCCCCCGCTGTGGACGGAGTGGAACGACCGCTACCGCAACGCCGTGCGGGACTTCTGGCGGCACGCCCTGCCCGACGTGCGGGAGATGGGCTACCGGCTGTCCGGCTCCAGCGACCTGTACGCCTGGGGCGGGCGGCGGCCGTACGCGTCGGTCAACTACATCACCGCGCACGACGGCTTCACCCTGCGCGACCTGGTCAGCTACGAGCGCAAGCACAACGAGGCCAACGGCGAGGGCAACCGGGACGGCAGCGACGACAACCGGTCCTGGAACTGCGGGGCCGAGGGTGAGAGCGACGACCCCGGCATCCTCGCCCTGCGCAGACGGCAGCTGCGCAACCTGCTGACCACGCTGCTGCTGTCCACCGGTGTGCCGATGCTGGTCGCGGGTGACGAGATGGGGCGCACCCAGCGCGGCAACAACAACGCCTACTGCCAGGACAACGAGCTGGGCTGGGTGGACTGGCGGCTGCTGGACGAGCCCGGCTGGAAGGCCCTGTTCGACCTGACCTCCCGGCTGATCGCCCTGCGCCACCGCCATCCGGTGCTGCGCCGCCGGGCCTTCTTCTCCGGCCGCCCGCAGGCCGCGGACGGACTGCGGGACCTCGCCTGGTTCACCGCGCGCGGCACCGAGATGACCGAACGGGACTGGTACGCGCCGGCCGCGACCCTCGGCATGTACCTCTCGGGGCGGGACATCCCGGGCCGCGACGAGCGGGGGGCACCGATCCTCGACGACAGCTTCCTCGCGGTCCTGCACGCCGGGGAGGGCCCGGTGGAGTTCGTGCTGCCGGGGCCACCGTGGGCGGAGCGGTACGAGGTCGTCGTGGACACCGCACGGGAGGAGCAGGCGCGGGCGCCCGAGGTGACGCACCCGGCGGGCACGGCGATCAGCGTGCCGGGGCGGTCGGTGCTGCTGCTGCGGGTGCACTGAGCGGTTCCGCCGTCCGCGCCCGACGACGGCCGGGCCCCGGCCGCCCCTTTTGAGGGGGGTGGCCGGGGCCCGGTGGTGTGCTGCGGTGTTTCGTGTCGGTCAGCCGAAGGACTTGATCGTGTTCCAGTTCACGGACAGGACGACGCGTACGGGTGCGTTGGTGTTGGTGCGGGAGGGGTGGTAGATGCGGGTGTAGCCGTCGGAGGCGAGGCGGGCCCAGATGTCGGGGATGCCGTCGTTGTTGACGTCGGGGATGCCGATGGCGGTGGGCACATTCACGTCGGTCCAGTTGGTGCCGTAGGCCTCGTCCTTGCCGGTGAGGCTGTTGGCGGCGACCTTGAGGGATTCGAGGTCGGTGCTGCCGGTGACGGTG
>NZ_JBEZWX010000009.1:0-247090 GCF_040637635.1 Streptomyces sp. NPDC028635
GGGGTCGGTCCCGGGGCGGGCCGGCCGGCGCCGCCGAGGGCACCCTCCGCCGGTGCCGGCCGCTGCGGGCGGACACCCCCCACCCCGTCCCCTTCCCGCCGTCGGCGGCTGCGGGTCGCCATCAGCTCAGGTGCGGGGCGCCGCGCCGGGGTCGGAGGGGAGACCGGAGACGGTCGTGCCGTGGGACCGGACGATGGCCTTGGCTATCTTCTCGGCGTCCAGGGCCAGTTCGCGGAGCATGCCGCTGATGGGGTTCGTGAAGCCGGTGAAGTACAGGCCCGGGGCGTTGTGCGGGCTGCGCGCGCCGTGGGTGGCGGGGCGGCCGTTCTCGGTCAGTACGGCCAGGTGGCCGACGAGGCCTTCCAGGGCGCGGGTGTAACCGGTGGCGGCGACCACGGCGTCCGGTTCGATCCGGGTGCCGTCGGCGAGCAGGACCTTGCGGTCCTCGAAGCCCTCGACGGCCGCGACGACCTCCACCCTCTTGCTGCGTACGGCGTCAATGAGGCCGACGTCCTGGACCGGGATGGCACCCTCGGTGACCCTGCTGTACAGGCCGGTGCCGGGGCGGGGCAGGCCGTGGGCGGACAGGTCGGGCACGCTGAGCCGGGCCAGGGGGCGGGCGAGCGCGTCCACCAGCGGCACCGGCAGGCGGCGTACCAGGACGCCGGTGTACTGGGCGGCCCAGCCGGCCGTCGAACGGCGCACGATGTGCGGGACGGTGCGCACCGCGAGCCGTACCCGCGCGGCGCCGCCCTCCGCCAGGTCGACGGCGATCTCCGCACCGGTGTTGCCGGCGCCGACGACCAGGACGTCGCGGCCCGCGTACGGTTCGGCGTTGCGGTAGCCGGAGGCGTGCAGGAACGCGCCGGCGTAGGTGTCGCGTCCGGGCCAGTCGGGGACGTACGGCGTGTGGTTGAAGCCGGTGGCGACGACCACGGCGGCGCCGGTCAGCTCCCGGCCGCCGGTGGCGTGCAGCAGCCAGCCGTCGGACGTGCGGTCGATGCGCGACACCTCGACGCCGGTGACGATCTCCAACTCGTGGTGCTCGGCGTACTTCTCCAGGTACCGCACCACGTCGTCCCGGGCCACCCAGCGTCCGAACCTGCGGGGTATCGGCAGTCCCGGCAGGGCGGACAGACGGCGGGTGGTGTGCAGGTGCAGCCGGTCGTAGTGACCGCGCCAGGACGCGCCGACCCGGTCCGCCCTCTCCAGCACGACCGCCCGCACACCCCGGGCCCGCAGCGCGTACGCCACGGACAGACCGCCGGGGCCGCCGCCGACGACGTAAACGGGGCGGTCCGTCGTGGGGCGCGGGAACGTGGGGGAGTCGGCCATGAGCGCGAGCGTAATCACGCCCGCGTTTGATGGGTCTCGGTCAAGAGGGGAATTGGTTGCGGATTGATCACGCCTGTGAAAATCCGCCCCCCGGTGCGGCGGCCCACTCCTGCACCCGTGACGGCCCGCAGCCGCCGACGGCGGGAAGGGGACGGGGTGGGGGGTGTCCGCCCGCAGCGTCCGGCACCGGGCAACGGCGCCCCTCGTCGGAAACGGCCGGCCGGACCGAGGACGGACACCCCCCACCCCGGCCCCGACTCACAGACCACCGCAGGCGAGACCGCAACCACCCACCGGACAGCAACGGGCCGCCGCAGGCACCAAAGGGGCGCGGGGAACGGCGCGACCAGCCACAACGAAACCCGCAGTCAAAACACGACCAGGCGCCGCAGGCAAAGGCGACCAGCCACAACGAAACCCGCAGTCAAAACACGACCAGGCGCCGCAGGCACCCGCGCCGCAGGTCACCGCGCTGGTAAAAATCCCAACCCCCCACCCCACCCCCTCCTGTTCAATGACCGGATGACCCCCGCTCCAGCACTCCGTACGCACGACCTCCGCCTCCGACGCTGGAACCCCGCCTCGGACGCCGACGTCGAGACATTCCTGCGTGGCTGCTCCGACCCGGAGTTCCAGCGCTGGAACACGCCGCTGCGCCCCATCGCCACGCTCGCCGACGCCCGCGCCACCCTCCGGGCGAAGGCCGACGCGGCCGACGCCGGTACCGGTGTGGCGTTCTGCGTGGAGGACGCCGACAGCGCGACTCCGCTCGGCCACATCGGCGTGAGCCGGATCGACCGCGCCATGCGCTCGGCCACCGTCGGCTACTGGGTCCTCCCCGAGGCCCGCGGCCAGGGCGTCGCCACCCGTGCCCTGGCCGTCGCCTCCCGCTGGGTGTTCACCGATCTCGCCCTGCACCGCCTCGAACTCGACCACGCCGTGGGCCACGACGTCTCGTGCAAGGTCGCCGAACGCTGCGGCTTCCGTTACGAGGGAACGCTGCGCGGCGCGATGTGGGAGGCGGGCCGCCGTGACGCCTTCCGCGACTGCCACCTGCACGCGCGCCTCGCCACCGACCCCGAGCCGCACGCCACCCCCGGCCCTCAGGAGGGACCCGCATGAGCGGCTGGTGGAGCACCACCGACCTCGACGTCTTCCTCGCCCGCGTCGGCGCCTTCCTGCATTCCCGCCCCGCCGCTCACACCCTTCCGCTCTCCGTGACCGACGCGCTGCGCCACCGCGGCCTGCACGCGTTCGGTGACGGCGACCCCGTCTTCGGCGCCCTGGAACGCGCCGGCGCCGTCGAGGCGGTCTTCGTCCGCACACCCCCGTGGCCCCTGCACGTGACCGCGCTCCCCGAGCCCGACGCGGACGCCGCCGCGCTCGCCGCACACCTGGCCGCCGAGGGCCTCGATCCGTCCGGCGTCACCGCCGACCGGGCCACGGCGGCGGCGTTCGCCGCGGCCTGGGAGCGCCGCACCGGCGCGGCGGCCAGGGTCGACAAGCAGCAACGGCTGTACCGCCTGGCGGAGTTGGCGGTGCCCGAACCGGCACCGGCCGGAGGCCCCCGTGTCGCCGCCGCCGGCGACCGCGCCCTGCTGGCCCGCTGGTTCACCGAGTTCGGGGAGGCGGTCGGCGAGTCCGCACCGGCCGACGCCGGGGCCTGGGCCGACGCACGCCTCGCCTACGGCGGCGTCACCCTCTGGGAGACCCCGGACGGCACCCCCGTCGCCATGGCCGGCGTGACCCGTCTGATCGCCGGACAGGTCCGGGTGGCCCCGGTCTACACCCCGGCGGACCTGCGCGGCCGCGGCTACGCGGGCGCCGTCACCGCCGAGGTCAGCCGTTCAGCGCTCGCCGCCGGCGCCGGCGAGGTGCTCCTCTTCACCGACCTGGCCAACCCCACCAGCAACGCCCTCTACCAGCGGATCGGCTACCGCCCGGTGGCCGACTTCACGGTCTGGGAGTTCGATACGGCGGCTGAAGACGCCGCCAGGGACGTCACGGCCACAGCAGCCCCTTGACCCACTCGCCCGCGCCCTCCCGCCGGTACACCACGCGCACATGCCGCCGGGCCTCGTCGCCCTGGAAGAACTCCACTTCCTCGGGCAGCAGCCGGTACAGCGTCCACGTCGGCGCCTGGGCGTCCGGCTCCCGCCGGGCCCGGTCCCACGCGGCCTGCGAGACGCGCCGCAGCTCCTCGACGGACTCCAGCGGCGCGCTCTGCCGCCCGGTGAGCGCCGCGGCCAGCGCGCCGGTGGAGCGGGCGTGCAGGTCCGCCTGCGCCTGCGCCGACGGCGCCGCGGTCACCGGTCCGCGCACCCGCACCTGCCGCCCCAGCACCGGCCAGTAGAAGCAGAGGGCGGCATACGGCCGTACGGCGAGCTGGCGGCCCTTGCGGCTGACGGCGTGGGAGGCGAAGGCCCAGCCGTCGGCGTCGGCGCCGTGCAGCATCACGATCCGTACGTCCGGGCGGCCCTCCGCGTCCGCGGTGGCCAGCGACATGGTGTGCGGTTCGGGCTGCCCGGCCGCCACCGCGTCCGCGAACCACTCCTCGAAGAGGGCGAGCGGCTCGGCGGGGGCGGTGTCCGGGTCGAGGGGCGGCAGCCGCGTCACCTCCGGGTCCCACACCCGAAGTGACCTCAGCAGCTCGTGCAGGTGGGTTGCCATGAGCGGAAGTATGGCCGGGACATCGAGATCATCGGACGGTGGTCTCGGCCGGGTGCGCCCCGATGCCCGGGGATCCGTTCCGGAAGACCGGTTACGCCTTCACCGCCTGCGGCCGTGCTCACAGCGTGGCCAGGCGCTCCACCAGCAGGAACGCGCCGATGCCCAGCATCGCCGCGCCCGACGTCCGGGTGACCGCGCGGGCGGCGGCGGGCCGGGCGCCCAGCACGGCCCGGGCCAGCACACCGACCGCCAGGTAGACGGCGGCGCAGCACGCCATGTGCAGGACGCCCAGCACCGCGGTCTGCGCCGGGACGGGCAGGCGGGCGCCGTGGACGGTGAGGAACTGCGGCAGGACGGAGAGGTAGAGCAGCAGACCCTTGGGGTTCAGGCCGCTGATCGCGGCGCCTCGGCCGAAGACGCGCAGGCCGCCCTGCGTGTCCACGGACTCCCCGGCGTCCGGTGTCACGGGCCGCCGCAGCACGTTCCAGCCCAGCCACACCAGGTACGCCGCGCCCACCACGGTCAGCGCGGTCAGCAGCGCCGGTGACCCCGCGACGAGCACCGCGAGCCCCGCCGCGGCCAGTGCCGTGTGCAGCGCGTACCCGGCCACCAGACCGGCCACGGCCAGCGTCACCCTGCGGCCCCCGAGCCCCGCGGCGATGGCGTACGCCCAGTCGGCGCCCGGTACGCAGACCAGCAGGAAGTCCAGGGCGAGGAAGGAGAGGAGGGTCGCGGAGTCCATACCGGGGACATTAGGCGCGATCCGCCCGAAGGTGTTCCCGAAATTTGCCCGCGCTCTCGCACGTCGGGGGAAGATCTGCCTCATGGACGACGTGGACCGGAAAATTCTTGCGGAGCTCCAGCAAGACGGACGGCTGACCGTGACCGAGCTGGCCGCGCGCGTGCGGCTGAGCGTCTCCCCGTGCCACCGGCGGCTGCGCGAGCTGGAGCGGTCGGGGGCGATCAGCGGGTACCGGGCGGTGGTGGACCCGGTGGCGGTGGGGCTGACCTTCGAGGCGCTGGTCTTCGTCTCGATGCGGCAGGAGGACCGGGAGACGGTCGCCGGCTTCGAGCGGGCCCTGCAGGAGGTGCCGGAGGTGGTGGAGGCACAGCGGCTGTTCGGCGAACCGGACTACCTGCTCCGCGTGGTCGCCGCGGACCTCGCGGCCTACCAGCGCCTCTACGACGACCGTCTGGCCACCCTTCCGGGCGTGCAGCGCCTGACGTCCACGCTGGTGATGAAGCATGTGGTCAAGGACCGTCCCCTGCCGTGACGCTGCGCTGTGCTGGTGCCGGGTCCGGTGGTGGCGGGGTGCGCCCGTCTTCCGTCCGCGGCGCCGTCATGGCCGGTCGCGCCCGCGCGGCGGAGCCGCTTGTTGGTGCAGCCCCGCGCCCCTTCGGGCGCTGCTGGTCGCGCCCGCGCGGCGGAGCCGCTTCTCGGTGGAGCCCCGCGCCCCTTCGGGGCGCTGCCCCTGCGTCGCGGAGGCGGATACGCGGCAGGCGGTGGTCCAGCTGGGTGGACCACCGCCTGGCAGACAGGACGTGCGGGGTGAGGGGACGGGCCGGGCGGGGCTACCGGGTCGGCTTCTTGCCGGTGACGCCCAGGTGGACCAACAGCGCCAGGTTCGGCTTCAGTTCGGCCTGCTTCACACCCCACGCCGTGAAGCCCTTCTGGTGGGAGGCGACCGCCGCGAGCATCGCGACGAGCGCGCCGGCGATCGCCGCGGGGTTCACGTCCTTGTCGATCCTGCCCTTGGCCTGCAGCTCGGAGATCGACTCCGCGAGGGAGCCGTTCACCGCGGTGAGGATCTTCGTGCGGATCTTGTTGAACCGCTTGTCGCCCTCGGCGGCACCGAGATCGATCACGCGCAGGATCGCGTCGTTCTGGCGCCAGAACTCGAGGAAACCGTCGACGAGTTCCTGGGCGCTCTGCCAGCCGGCCTTGCCGGCCCAGGACCGGCCCTTCACCAGCTCGGCCAAGACGGCGCCCTCGGCGGTCATTTGGTCGGCGAGCTCCAGGACGGCGCCTTCGACGTCCGGGAAGTACTGGTAGAACGTCGCGGGCGAAGTGCCCGCCTTCCGGGCCACGTCGATGACCTTGACGTCCCGGTACGGAGAGGAGCTGAGCATCTCGCTGAGGCAGTCGAGCAGCTTCTGGCGGGTCGCCTGCCCTCGCCGGCCGGCCACGCGGCCGTCGACGGTACGCACTTGTCCTGTCATGCCGTCAGCTTACCGAGGGGGTGTCGGAGCGCGATTTGGCCGACTGCAAATGGGGTGCACGGGGGTGCGGAGGCTGGTGTGCCTGGTCTGCGCGGTGCGCGCGGTCCCGTTACTTTGGCGGCATGGCCGAAAACAGCGCATCCGCGTACCCCGAGGGCGCCCCCTGCTGGGTGGACGCCCAGCTGCCGGACGTGGAGGCGGGCAAGCGGTTCTACGGTGAGCTTTTCGGGTGGACCTTCGAGTCCGCCCACGGCGACTCGGTGTGGGCCCGCCTGGACGGGGAGCCGGTCGCCGCGCTGGCCCGCAAGACCGACGGGCGGCTGCCCACCGTGTGGACCGTCCACTTCGCCACCCCCGACGCCGGGGCGCTCTGCCGCCGTATCCGGGAGGCCGGCGGGCAGGTGGTCACCGCGCCCATGGAGGTCGGCGAGCTGGGCGTCGCGGCCCTGGCGGCCGACCCCGAGGGCGCCGTCTTCGGCCTGTGGCAGCCGGGCGGCCACTCCGGCTTCGGCCCCGGCCGGGCGGAGGAGGAGGGCGGCTTCGCCTGGGTGGAGCTGTACGCCCGGGACACCGCCGCCGCCAACGCGTTCTACGGCGACCTCTTCCACGACGCCCTGTTCGGGCCCGGTGCCGAGCCCCGCTTCGGCCGTGCCCCGGTCTCCGACGTCTTCCCCGCCGAGATGCCGCCGCACTTCCTGGTCCACTTCGGGGTGCGGGACTGCGCGGAGGCCCTCGGCCGGGTGCGGCGGCTCGGCGGCCGGGTCCAAGCGGACCCGTTCACGACGTCCTACGGCACGGTGGCGGTGGTCACCGACGACCAGGGGGCGTCCTTCGCCCTGCTGGAGCGGCCGTAGCCCCGTCCAGGAAGCCCCGTATGCCCTGAAATAGTGCGAGACACCCCTCCTGTCGCCTGGTTCGCAACGAGTGCCCGGGCCAGGAAGAATCGGGGTGCGTGCCGCCACGGCGGTGCGGTGGTGAGACGCTGCACTTCGGCCGTGTCCACAAGCAGGTGGTACGCGGCTCGTACGGGGAGGTGGCAGGCAAGTGGTGGATCAGCTGACGCAGCACGATCCGCGGCGGATCGGGCCGTTCGAGGTGCTGGGACGGCTGGGTGCCGGCGGCATGGGGCTGGTCTATCTGGCACGCTCGGCGTCCGGCCGGCGCGTGGCGATCAAGACGGTGCGCACCGAACTGGCCGAGGACCAGCTGTTCCGGGTCCGCTTCACGCGCGAGGTGGAGGCGGCCCGCGCGGTCTCCGGCTTCTACACGGCGGCCGTCGTCGACGCCGACCCGCGTGCGGCGGTGCCGTGGCTGGCCACCGCGTACGTGCCCGCGCCCTCCCTCGAGGAGATAGTGAACGAGTGCGGGCCGCTGCCGGCCCAGGCGGTGCGCTGGCTGGCAGCCGGTGTCGCCGAGGCGCTGCAGTCCATCCACGGCGCGGGCCTGGTCCACCGCGATCTGAAGCCCTCCAACGTGCTCGTCGTCGAGGACGGCCCCCGGGTGATCGACTTCGGCATCGCCTCCGGTGTATCGAACACCCGTTTGACGATGACGAACGTCGCCGTCGGCACCCCCGCCTACATGTCACCCGAGCAGGCCAAGGACTCCCGCAGCGTCACCGGCGCCAGCGATGTGTTCTCGCTCGGCTCCACCCTGGTCTTCGCCGCCACCGGTCACCCGCCCTTCCACGGCGCCAACCCGGTCGAGACCGTCTTCATGCTGCTGCGCGAGGGCCCCGACCTGGAGGGCCTGCCCGACGAGCTGCGCCCGCTGATCGAGTCCTGCATGCAGATGGAGGCCACGGCCCGCCCCACCCCGGCCGACCTCCAGGCCCAGCTCGCCCCGCACCTGTTCGGCTCCGGATCCGACGACAGCGGTACGGCCTCGGCGTGGCTGCCGGAGAAGGCCGTCGCCCTGATCGAGACCCGCCGCGGCGGCCGCCCCCCCGCCAAGCCGGCCCCGGCCGGCCCGCGCAGCGCCGGCCGCGGCGGCTCCGCCGGCGGACAGGGCGCGGGCCCCGCGATCCCGCCGCCGCCCCCGCACGCTCCCGCCGTCCCCGCACCGCCGGTCTCCGTGGGCGCCCCCGACACCGGTCCGGTCCGGCTGGCCGGCGCCGCCGTGCCGATCGGCCCCGGCCCCCGCGTCGCCGACCTGCGTGCCGCCGCGGTCAAGGCACCGGCGCCCGAGGCCGCGCTCGCCGCCTCCTGGTCCCGGCCGCGCCCCGGCGTGGGCGGCGCCGACCCGGCCGTACCGAATCCGCCGCCGGCGCCGCCGGAGCCGCAGACGGGCTGGCGGCCCTGGCGTTTCCGCATGTCGAACGACGTCTGGGGCACCCCGGCCGTCGCCGACGACCTGGTCTACGTGACCTCCTTCGAGGTGCACGCCCTCGACGTGGCCACCGGCCGGCGCCGCTTCAAGACCCGCGACGTCGCCTGGTCCATGGCGGTCGCCGACGGCCGGGTCCACGCCTCCGACGGGCCCACCCTCTTCGCCCTCGACGCCCGCACGGGCACCGACCTGTGGCGGTTGCAGACCGACGCGTGGGTGTACTCCCTCAAGGCCGAGCGCGGCACGGTCGTCACCGGCACCCGAGGCGGCGGTGTCCAGGCCTGGGAGGCGTCCGGCGGGCAGAAGCTGTGGGAGATCACCGGCGTCCAGACCGACTTCGAGTCGCCCGAGGCCGGGCCCGCCCTGCACGAGGGCACCGTCTACGTCTGGCAGGACGCCCGGCTGCGCGCCCTCGACGCCCGCACCGGCGACGAGCGCTGGTCGTATCCCATCGGTGACGCGGCCTCCTGCGGCGGCGTCCCGCTGCGCCTCACCCAGGCCCCCGACGGTTACGTCTACATCAGCGCCGGCACCCGGGTGCTCGCCGTGGACGTGTCGAGCGGCATGGTGCGCTGGCACTTCGAGGCGCCCGCGGTGTTCCTGTCCCCGCCGGCCTTCGTACCGGGCCCGGCGGTGACCGGCGGCGGGGTGTACCTGGCGGACTACCTCGGCACGGTGTACGCCCTCGACGCCACCGACGGCCGCGACCGCTGGCGCATCGCGACCGAGTCCCGCGCCTCCGTCGAACCGGTCCTGGTCGTCGCCGGTCACGTGCACGTCGGCAGCGGCAAGGGGCTGTACACGCTGGACGCGGTGACCGGTACGCCCAAGTGGCGCTTCCAGGCCGGAGGCGACATCGTGGGCGCGCCCGCGGTCGCCGAGGGCCGTATCCACTTCGGCTCCACGGACCACTTGCTGTACACCCTGAAGGCCGACGACGGCCGGCTGCGCTGGAAGCTCGCCACGGGCGGGGAGATCACCGGCTCGCCCCTGGTGCGGGACGGCGTGGTGTACGCGTGCAGCAAGGACCGCTGCGTGTACGCGCTGGACGCGGAGAAGGGGACGGGCACGGCGCGGACGGCGTGAGGCGGCTCCCCTGACTGGGGACGGCCGTCGTGCGGGCGCACGGAAGGGTTCCGGACGGCGGCCGTGGTGTCGGGGAGCGGCCCTGCCGGCCGCTCGCACGGCCGGCACCGGGCGGGGTGCGGGACGGTCGCCTCGCGGTGACATGTCCGTGACCAGCCGCCCCTAGGGTGTCCCCATGAGCAGATGGGGTCGCGAGTTCAGGTTCCTGACCGTGTCGGCACTGGTGGTCCTGTCGCTGACCGGCTTCTCCACGGGCAGTCACAGCAGCAGTGGCGGCAGCAGTGGGGGCGGCAAGGTCAGCAAGTCCAAGTCCGGCTCCGGCAGGAGCGGCAAGAGCAGGAGCAGCAGGCACAGTTCGGGCGGTGGCGGCTGCAGCAGCTCGCACCAGGACCACGACGCCTACGACGACGATGACGACACGTCGGGCGACGACACGTACGCCGACACCACCGACGCGACCGAGGTCACCGCGATACCCCAGCAGGGCGCGAAGGTAAGGCTGTTGAGCTGCGCGACGAGGAAACAGCCCTACGCGACGGTGGAGTTGCGCAACCCCAACGCCCAGGACGGCACCTTCGAGCTGCGGATCAGCTTCCTGGACGCCAGGGGAAAGCTCGTCGACTTCGAGCTGGACCATGTCGAGGTCCCCGGCAACGGAACGGTCACCACCAAGGAGTACGTCGTCGGCAACGTGTCGGCGGTCCGCCGCTGCCAGGTCTCCGAACTGGCGGACCCGGTGACGTCGACTCCGTGAACCTCCGGAGCCGGCGTCACCGGGCATGCCTCGGCCGCGGCGGCTCCCCCTCCGTGCCGCCGCGGCCGTACCCCCGCGC
Organism: Streptomyces sp. NPDC028635; assembly: GCF_040637635.1. Classification (NCBI taxonomy): domain Bacteria; kingdom Bacillati; phylum Actinomycetota; class Actinomycetes; order Kitasatosporales; family Streptomycetaceae; genus Streptomyces; species Streptomyces sp. NPDC028635. The sequence goes on from NZ_JBEZWX010000009.1 coordinate 10,473, forward strand.
GTGGTGGTCTGTCAGGCCTCTTCGCTCGTGATGTGCGTGTCCAGCGGCTTGACGACCGTGCCGCCGTCGGCCTTCGCGTCCGTGATGTGCGTGTCGAGCGGCTTGACGGTGCCCGCGTCGGCGTCGGTGATGTGGGTGTCGAGCGGCGTGACGGTGCCGTCGGTCTTCTTGTCTGCGGCCATGTTCAACTCCTGTGGCTGGGGACGAGTCCCGCCCGGCGACTCCCCCGAGGACGCCGGGCGGGCAGGTCAGGGCCGTTCACCTTAACGGCGGGCCCTCGGCGGCGATCCGTCTGCCCCCCGACGCGACGCATCGACCACCATCAGGGTGCCGGGCGGCGATAAACGAACGATGAACGCGAGCGGGTGCGGACCCGGGGGGACACCCCCTAGGCGGCGGCCACCGGGTTGAGGAGGCGTCGCACCTCGGCGAGCTCCGGCGAGTCCAGGGTCTCGTAGATGGCCAGCGCCTCGCGCCAGCAGGCCTGGGCGCGGTCGATCTGGCCGACCCCGTGCAGGGCCCGGCCCAGGACGGTGAGGACGTTGCCGCGCCGCCATTCCCCTCCGATGCCGCGCAGCACGGCGAGGGACTGTTCGGCGAGGGCGGCGGCTTGTGCGGGCTTGTGTTCGCTGAGGCGTACTTCGGCGATCCGGAAGATGCTCATGCCCTCCCAGAGGCGCTGACGGCTGTCCCGGAAGACCTCGAGGGCCTCGCCCAGCTGCTTCGCCGCGTCGGCCAGTTCACCGGCCTGGGCGAGTGCCAGTCCCAGCGCGTAGCGGCCGTTGGCGCCGCGCAGGGTGTGCCCGAGGTGGTCGTAGATCTCGACGCCCTGGCGTGCGAGGTCGATCGCGCTCTTGGTCTGCCCCATGGCGAGGTGGGAACGGGAGAGGTTGCACAGGGCGCTGGCCTGGCCGGCCAGGTTGCCGTCCGACCGGAAGTTGGTGATGGCCTCCTGCAGATAGCCGGCCCCTTCGGCGTGCTGACCCAGGTAGACCGCGATGACGCCGCGGTGGTTCGGCACCCAGCTCTTCAGGGCCGGGTCGGTCACCGTGCGGGCCAGCTCCGCCGCCCGGCTCACCTCCTCGTCGGCCTGGGCGAACCGCCCTGCCGCCAGGTGGGACTCGGTCAGCGTGGTCCGCGCCCGCCCTTCGGCCCGGGCGTCGCCCGCCGCCCGGGCGGCATCGCGCGCGGCCGTGGCGACCACCTCGTACCCGCGGGAGTTGGCCCCGGACTCCGCCAGGTCCTTCACCGCCCACAGCAGATCCACCGCGCGCCGCAGCATCGGGCCCCGGGCGCACTGCTGCACCAGCGCCAGCACGGTGTGCGCCTCCGCGTACAGCCAGTCCTGGGCCGCGTGCCGGTCCTCGAACGTCAGGCCCCGGTACTCGGTCCCCGCCAGGTGGTCCACCAGCCGGTCGCCGGGCCGTTCGATCGCGTACACGCCTGCCGCCGTGGACAGGTAGAAGTCCAGGAGGCGGGAGACGGCCGCCTCACGTTCCCGCGGCGGCCACTCGTCGCGCTCCGCGCAGGCACGCGCGTAGAGACGGACCAGGTCGTGGAAGCGGTAGCGGCCGGGCGCCGCCGATTCCAGCAGGGAGGTGTCGACCAGGGACTCCAGGAGGTCTTCCGTCTCCTCGGCCGGCAGGTCCAGGACCGCCGCGGCCGCCGCGAGCGAGATGTCCGGGCCGTCGGCGAGGCCCAGCAGGCGGAACGCGCGGGCCTGGGCCGGTTCGAGCTGCCCGTAGCCCAGTTCGAACGTCGCCTTCACCGCCAGGTCCCCGGCCTGGAGCTCGTCAAGGCGGCGGCGTTCGTCGGCGAGCTTGGCCGCCAGGACCGACACCGTCCAGGTGCGGCGGGCCGCCAGACGGGACGCCGCGATACGGATCGCGAGCGGCAGGAAGCCGCACGCCGCGACCACGTCCAGCGCCGCCTCCCGCTCCGACCCCACCCGCTCCTCGCCCACGATCCTCGTGAACAGGGCCAGCGCCTCGTCCGGCGCCATCACGTCCAGGTCGACCAGGTGCGCCCCGGCCAGGTCCAGCATGCGCACCCGGGACGTCACCAGTGCCGCGCACCCTTCCGTGCCGGGCAGCAGCGGACGCACCTGCGCCGCGTCGCGGGCGTTGTCCAGCAGCACCAGGACGCGGCGGCCGTCGAGCACCGAGCGGTACAGGGCCGCCCGTTCCTCCAGGGAGTCCGGGATCGCGGAGTCCGCGGTGCCGAGGGCGCGCAGGAAGGAGCCGAGGACCGTCTCGGGTTCGGCGGCGCGCGGACCGGCGCCCTGCAGGTCGACGTAGAGCTGGCCGTCGGGGAAGGCCGCGCGGGCCTGGTGGGCGACGTGCACCGCCAGGGTCGTCTTGCCGACGCCGCCGATGCCGGCCAGCGCCGACACGGCCATGACCCGGCCCTCGGCGGACGCGAGGATGTCGCCCAGTTCCCGCACGAAGGCGCTGCGGCCCGTGAAGTCCGGTACCGTGGCGGGCAGTTGGGCCGGTCTGGGCCGTGGTGTCACCGGCTCGGTGGGGGCCGACGCGGGCTCCGCGAGCGCCGGGTCGGCGCGCAGGATCCCCTGCTGGAGTTCCCGCAGGCCGGGGCGCGGGTCCACGCCGAGTTCCTCGGCGAGCAGCCGGCGGGTGTCGGCGTACACGGCGAGGGCCTCCGCCTGGCGGCCGCTGCGGTAGAGGGCCAGCATCAGCAGTTCCCGCAGCCGCTCGCGCAGGGGGTGGGCGGCCGTGAGAGCGGTCAGCTCCGAGACCGCCTCGGCGTGGCAGCCCTGCTCCAGGTCCATGTCGAGGCGGGATTCCAGCAGTTGCAGCCGCCACTCCTCCAGGCGGACCCGCTGCGCCTCCGCGTACGGGCCCGGTACGCCCGCCAGCGCCTCCCCGTCCCACAGTTCGAGTGCCCGGCGCAGTACCTCACGGGCGTGGCACAGGTCCCCGGCCGCCCGGGCCTTGTCCGCCTCGGCCGCCAGGTCCCGGGCGACCGCGAGGTCGAGCGTGCGCGGGCCGCGGATGGCGTAGCCGCCGGACTCGCTGACCAGCACGCCCGCGTCCAGGACCTTGCGCAGCCGGGAGGCGTAGGTGCGCAGCGCCGCCAGCGCCTGCGAGGGCGGCTCCTCGCCCCACAGGGCGTCGATCAGTTCGGCGGCCGTGGCGGTGCGGCCCTCGCGCAGCAGGAGCGCGGCGAGCAGGGCGCGCTGCTGGGGGGAACCGGTCGCCAGCGGGTCCTCGCCGCGCCAGGCCCGCACCGGGCCGAGCACGTCGAAGCGCAGGGCCGCCGACTCCACCGCGGAGTCAGGGCGCCTCTGCTCCGGCACCCGCGGAACACCGTCCATCGCCGTCCCCCCTGGAGATCCCGAGCAACCCCGTCAGTTTGCCTTGTTCATGGCGGATGCGTCAGCCGTGGGAGACGCCGATCACAGGGCGCCGGGCGGGCGGTCACAGGACCCACACAAACGGCGCCCGCGCGAGCGGCGGCCCCCGACGGGCCTCGCGGTCAGTCCAGGTCGACGCGGACCGTGAGCAGATCGGTCCCGAGGAGCCGTACCCCGGCACTGTTGACGCGCGGCAGGCGGCGCAGCCGGGCGAGGGGGTCGTCGTCGGGCAGGAGGTGGGCGGTGCCGGTGTACCAGCGGCCGCGCAGACGCACCCGCACCCGCGGGTCGGCCTGGATGTTGCGCACGTACTGCGAGCGCGTGCCGAACTCGGACACCAGCCAGAAGGAGTCGCCGGTGCGCCGCCCGCCCACCGGGGTCTGCCGGGGCAGCCCGGAGACCCGCCCCGTCGTCTCCAGCACCGTCTGCGTGGGCAGCCGGCGCAGCACCGGGTTGAGGCGGCGCTGGAACGCCGTGGTGTACCGGTGGCGGAGATCGGCGAGGCGGGACACGGACACTCCAGTCGCAGGTCAGCGGTGGCCGAGGAAGACCGGGTTGGTGAACGCCGCGAGCGCGCCGGGCAGCGGACCCGCGGCCGTCTCGTGCCGCACCTCGGCGCGGACGTAGGCAGCGTACGACGGGGTGGTGCGCCACTCCACGGTGCCCGCGCCCGACTCCGGCAGCGGGGCGCCGGTGAACAGCACGCCCTGGTCGGTGACGAACCGGACGGTGCAGCGCGGGGCGCCCGAGACCTCCAGGCGCACGGTCACCGGGGTGTCCCGGTCCACCTCGAGCCGTTCCCCGATCCCGGCGTGCCTCCCGCGTCCGCCGCTCGCCCCGAAGGACAGCGCGACCCGCGCGGACTCGGCGACGTAGGAGCGGCCGGCGCGGATGCCCGCCTGGATCGCCTCGCGGGTCAGGTCGTCGGCGAGGACGACGGTCTGCGGCATGCCCACGGGGTCCGGGTCGCGGTGGGCGTCGCTGTTGCCCATCGCCGGGATCCACTCGCGTCCCTCGCGCACGGAGGCGACGAGCATGCTGTCCCAGTCGGCGAGGGCCACCTCGTCGTCCGGGGTGTACGCCCCGTTCCACACCTCGATCGCGTCGGCGTCGCCGAAGCCGAACTTCCAGTTGCAGCCGACGCACGTGGCGTGCGGATGCGCGGGGACGACGAGACCGCCGGCCTCGCGGACCCGGCGCGCGAACTTCCCGAACCGGTTGTCGCGGGCCCGGTAGCGCCAGTCCACGAAGGTGCCCGGGTCGGTGCCGAGGGCCACGACGTGACCGTTGCGGGTGGTGACCTCCTCGCCGAGCATCACCAGCAGGTCGTCGCCGGCGACGTCCGCCCAGTGCGGGTGGGAGGAGTTCGTGTTGTGGTCGGAGGTGTTGATGAAGTCGAGGCCGGCGGCCCGGGCGAGGGCGCCGATCTCGGCGGGGGTGCGGCGGCCGTCGGAATGCCAGGAGTGCAGGTGGCAGTCGCCCCGGTACCAGGCCCGGCCCCGCCCCTTGGCTCGCTCCGGCGGGTGGACGGGCCGTGGTGTCCGGCCGGGCTCTCCATAAGTGAGCGTGATGGTCAGCTCGTACGTCAGGCCCTGCGGGGCCACCGTGTAGGGGCCGAGCGCGATGTGCCAGGTGCCGGCGCGCACCGGGCCCGGCAGATAGCCGGGGGTGGCGTCGTCGGCCCGTACGAAGAACTCCGTGCGGGCGCCGCCCGACCAGCCGCGGAAGCCCTTGCCGCCGAGGTCGGTGCCGCGCTCGTCGAAGACTCCGATGTCGAGCGCGTTGCCCGCCGTGCCGGCCGGTACGGCGGGCTTGTCGTAGGTGTAGGAGACCCTGATCTCCCGTACCCCGGGCGGCACTTCGACCGGGACGTACACGAAGTCGGGGGCGCCCGGGGGCAGTGTGCCGCGCACGGTCCGCGTCACCTGGCCGCCCGCGCCTGTGTCGGCCGCTGAAGCGAAGGTCACGCTTCCCAACGTAAGCGCGGCGGCCGCTCCCGTCACGAACAGGGCGCGTCGGCCGAAGGCGTTTCCGTCTGCTCTGTCGTCACACATGGCCGCCACTGTGCCGCCCGGGCGTGAACTCCGGTAGACCGCAAGGGAATCGGGGAACGGCGGACCCGGCGCCCGATCGGCGTACGGGTCGTGACCGACCGGACGGTATGGACTACCGTCGTCCGGCACGGTACAGATGCCGTCATGCGCATCTCCGTCACGGTCTTCCTCACCGACGAGACCATCACGCCCACCCGCCTCGCCCGCGAGCTGGAGCAGCGCGGCTTCGCCGGGCTCTACCTGCCCGAGCACACCCACATCCCCGTCGAACGCACCACCCCCTACCCGGCCGGCGGCGACCTGCCGCGCGAGTACGGCCGGACCCTCGACCCCTTCGTGGCCCTCGCCCAGGCCGCCGCCGTCACCGCTCGGCTGGGCCTGGGCACCGGCATCACCCTCGTCGCCCAGCACGACCCGATCGACCTGGCCAAGCAGATCGCGACCCTCGACCACCTCTCCGACGGCCGCGTCACGCTCGGCGTCGGCTTCGGCTGGAACGTCGAGGAGGCCGCCGACCACGGGGTGCACTGGCGCACCCGGCGGGCCCTCGTCCGGGACCGGATGGCGCTGATGCGGGCCCTGTGGGCACCCGAACCGACGGGCCACGACGGAGAGTTCGACAGCGTGCGTCCGAGCCTCGCCCACCCCAAGCCCGTGCAGAAGCCGCGCGGCCCGGTCCTCGGCCCGCGCACCCTCGTCGGCGGGGCGGCCGGACCGAAGCTGTTCGCGGACATCTGCGCGTACGCCGACGGCTGGCTCCCGATCGGCGGCCGCGGCCTGACGGAGTCGCTGCCCCTGCTGCGCACGGCCTGGGCGGACGCGGGCCGGGACCCCTCCGCACTCCAGGTCGTCCCGTACGCCGTGCACCCGAGCCCGGGCAAGCTCGCCCACTACGCCGGCCTCGGCATCGAGGAGGTGGTGCTGCAACTGCCCGCGGCCGGGGAGAGGGAGGTACTGCGGGCGCTGGACGAGTACGTCCCCTACCTTTCCTGATCACGCTCGTATCCTCGAAGGATGACGACCTCCGCGACCCCCGGACCCGGCCCCACCGAGAACTCCATGCGTCGCGCGCTCAAACGCGCCCGGGACGGTGTCGCCCTCGACGTCGCCGAGGCCGCGGTGCTGCTCCAGGCCCGCGGCGAGGACCTGACCGGCCTCGCCGCCTGCGCCGCCCGGGTCCGCGACGCGGGCCTGGAACAGGCGGGCCGCCCCGGCGTCATCACGTACTCGAAGAGCGTCTTCGTCCCGCTCACCCGGCTGTGCCGGGACAAGTGCCACTACTGCACCTTCGTCACCGTGCCCGGCAAGCTGCGGCGCGCCGGGCACGGGATGTTCATGTCGCCGGACGAGGTCCTCGACATCGCCCGCAAGGGCGCGGCCCTCGGCTGCAAGGAAGCCCTCATCACACTCGGCGACAAGCCGGAGGACCGCTGGCCCGAGGCGCGCGAATGGCTCGACGCGCACGGCTACGACGACACCATCGCCTACGTCCGCGCGATCTCCATCCGCGTCCTGGAGGAGACGGGCCTGCTCCCGCACCTCAACCCGGGCGTGCTGACCTGGACGGACTTCCAGCGGCTGAAGCCGGTCGCCCCGTCGATGGGCATGATGCTGGAGACGACGGCGACCCGGCTGTGGTCGGAGCCGGGCGGCCCGCACCACGGCTCCCCGGACAAGGAACCGGCCGTGCGGCTGCGGGTGCTCGAGGACGCGGGCCGCTCCTCCGTGCCCTTCACCTCCGGCCTGCTGATCGGCATCGGCGAGACGTACGAGGAGCGCGCGGAGTCGCTGTTCGCGCTGCGCAAGGTCTCCCGCGCCTACCACGGCATCCAGGAACTGATCATCCAGAACTTCCGCGCCAAGCCGGACACCGCGATGCGGGGCATGCCGGACGCCGAACTGGACGATCTGGTCGCCACCGTGGCCGTGGCCCGGCTCATCATGGGCCCGAGCGCCTGCCTCCAGGCGCCGCCGAACCTCGTCGACGCCGAGTACGAGCGTCTCATCGGCGCCGGCATCGACGACTGGGGCGGGGTGTCCCCGCTGACCATCGACCACGTCAACCCCGAACGCCCCTGGCCGCAGATCGAGGAGCTGGCCGAGAAGTCCCGCGCGGCCGGCTTCGAGCTGCGTGAACGGCTGTGCGTGTACCCGGAGTTCGTGCAGCGCGGTGAGCCCTGGCTGGACCCGCGGCTGCTGCCGCACGTGCGCGCGCTCGCCGAGCCCGAGACGGGACTCGCGCGGCCCGGCGCTCGGCCCGAGGGCCTGCCGTGGCAGGAACCGGAGGAGGTCTTCACCGCCTCCGGCCGCACCGACCTGCACACCTCCATCGACACCGAGGGCCGCACGTCCGACCGCCGCGACGACTTCGACGAGGTGTACGGCGACTGGGCCGCCCTGCGCGAGGCGGCCGCCCCCGGCATGGCCCCCGAGCGCATCGACACCGACGTCCGCCAGGCACTGGCGACCGCCGCCGACGACCCGACGAAGCTCACCGACGCCGAGGCGCTGGCGCTGCTGCACGCGGACGGGGCGGCGCTGGACGCCCTGTGCAAGGTGGCCGACGACGTGCGCAGGTCGGCGGTCGGCGACGACGTGACGTACATCGTCACCCGGAACATCAACTTCACCAACGTCTGCTACACCGGCTGCCGCTTCTGCGCCTTCGCCCAGCGCCGCACCGACGCCGACGCCTACACGCTCTCCCTGGACCAGGTCGCCGACCGGGCGCAGCAGGCATGGGACGTCGGGGCGGTCGAGGTGTGCATGCAGGGCGGCATCCACCCGGACCTGCCCGGCACGGCGTACTTCGACATCGCCAAGGCGGTGAAGGAGCGCGTCCCCGGCATGCATGTGCACGCCTTCTCGCCGATGGAGGTCGTCAACGGCGCGACCCGGACCGGCATGTCCATCAGGGAGTGGCTGACGGCGGCCAAGGAGGCCGGCCTGGACACGATCCCGGGCACGGCCGCGGAGATCCTGGACGACGAGGTCCGCTGGGTGCTGACCAAGGGCAAGCTGCCCGCGGCCACCTGGATCGAGGTGATCGAGACGGCCCACGAGCTGGGCATCCGCTCGTCGTCGACGATGATGTACGGCCACGTCGACCAGCCCCGTCACTGGCTGGGCCACCTGCGCACGCTCGCCGGGATCCAGCAGCGCACGGGCGGCTTCACGGAGTTCGTGACCCTGCCCTTCGTGCACACCAACGCGCCCGTCTACCTCGCGGGCATCGCCCGCCCGGGCCCGACGATGCGCGACAACCGCGCGGTCACGGCGATGGCGCGGCTGCTGCTGCACCCGTACATCCCGAACATCCAGACCAGCTGGGTCAAGCTCGGCACCGAGGGCGCCGCCGAGATGCTCCGCTCGGGCGCGAACGACCTGGGCGGCACCCTGATGGAGGAGACGATCTCCCGCATGGCGGGTTCCTCCTACGGCTCCTACAAGTCGGTCAAGGACCTGATCGCGGTCGCGCAGGCGGCGGGCCGCCCCGCCAGGGCCCGCACGACGCTCTACGGCGAGGTCCCGCAGGAGCGGCAGCGGGCGGCCGAGGCCTCCGACGGCCACCTGCCGGAACTGCTGCCGGTGCTGGACTGACCGGCGGGGCGTTCACGCCAGGGCAGTACGATGATCCGGCCCCCGGGCTGCCGGGGGCCGGAGACTGAGGAGATGCGCAGGTGCCTGCCCGACGGCTGCCCTCGTGGGCCTGGACCACCGCGCTGACCGTGGGCGCGGTCGCCGCGGTCGCGGCGCTGACGGTGCAGGCCGACCAGGGCGCGAAGCCCACGGCGTCGGCGGCCCGGCCGGGCGCGTCGGCGTCGGCGCACCCGCACCCGGCGCCGGCGGTGCCGCCCGCGGTGCCGGACGGCTCGGGCACCGGGCGCCGGATCGTGTACTCGCTCGGTCAGCACCGGCTGTGGCTCGTGGACGCGAGCGACTCCCCGCGCCGCACGTTCGCGGTGTGGGCGGGCACGGTCGGCCCCGATCCGGGGACGTACAAGGTGTCGACGCGGCGCGAGACGACGACCGGCTCCGACGGCGTGCAGATCGAGCACATCGTGTACTTCGCGGCGAAGTCGGGGGTGTCGATCGCGTTTTCCAACGCGGTCGACGGCTCCTCCCCGCCGCTGCCCGCCGCGGGAAGCCGTACGGGCGGCATCCGGATGCGGGCGGCCGACGGGGCGGCCCTGTGGGCGTTCGCGACGTCGGGGACGACGGTCGCGGTGGTCAGCTAGCGGCCTCGGTCCTCTGTGCCGCCGGCGCCCCGGCGGGCCGCGGGTCCCCGGCCGCCAGGTGGTTGACGATCAGCACGATGCCGCTGATCAGGAAGATGCGGGTGGCGGCGTCGAGGCCGTTCCAGTTCTTCGACTGCCACATGGCGAACCACTCGCCGCCGATGGCGATGAAACCGGCGCCGAACAGCAGCATGAGCATCAGCAGGCCGTAGGTGGACAGCCGCCGGGCGAGGACGTGGTCGCGGCGCGCCCAGCAGACGGTCCCGGCGGTCAGCACGAGCGCGGCGAGGGTCTCCCAGACGATGATCGCGACGTAGGCGGCGTTCTGCAGGCCCTTGCCGGTGATGGCCCGCCACATCAGGTCGTCGTCCTTGAACGTGGTGTCCATGGCCAGGACGTGCTGGACGAACGCCTGATTCGTCCCGAAATCGGTGATGTTCCCGAAGGCGACGAGAGCTATGTAGAGCGCGAGCACACCGGTGAGCAGCCCGGCGGCGAGCGGAAGCGCGCGTGAGGTGGGGGTGGTCATGCCGATCATTCTGCACATCCGTCCCGTGCGTCGGTGCAGTGCTCAACTTCCCACCCGTGCGCGGAAGCTGACCGGTTCCGTCCGGCCGCGCACATTTCCCCCGCTTTTCCACCCCTGAACCAGCCGTCCCCGTTCGATTACAGTGCTCGCGTCGTACGTACGGACGGTCCCGGGGAGGTCTGGGTGGGCGCGACGTCCGGTGCCGTCTGGGGACGAGCCGAGCAGCAGGACTTCCGCAGCCGGGTGCGCGGCACGCTCCTCGGGGCGGCCGTCGGCGACGCCCTCGGCACGCCCGTGAACGGGCTGGACCTGGCCGCGATCCGGGAGGCGTACGGCCCGGAGGGCATCGCAGACCTGGCGCCCGCCCACGGCCGGCGCGGCGCCGTCAGCCACCGCACCCAGCTCACCCTGTTCACCGTGGACGGGCTGATCCGTGCCCAGGTGCGCCGCGACACCGGCGCCTGGCATCCGCCGACCGACCTGCACCGGGCGTACCGGCGCTGGCTGGCCACCCAGCGGGACTGGGGGCCCGACGAGCGCCGCAAGGACGACGGCTGGCTGGCCCGCGAGGAGTGGCTGTACGCCCGCCGCGAGCCGCCCCGCGCACTGCTGCTGGGGCTCGGCGAGGAGACGATGGGCACCCTGGAGGTGCCCCGGAACCCCGGCGAGGACGGCCCCGAGGCCGCCGCCCGCTCCGCGCCCTTCGGACTGCTCGTCGGCTGGGAGCCGCAACTGGTCGTCCAGCTGGCCGTGGAGTGCGCCGCGCAGACCCACGCGCACCCGGTCGCCGGCCTCGCGGCGGGGGCGTACGCGGCGATCGTGCACGGTCTCGCGCGCGGCCAGAGCCTGGACGGCGCGGTCCAGCAGGCGCTCGCGCTGCTCTCCGCCCGCCCCGGCCACCAGCCGGTCTCCGACGCCCTCCAGCACGCCCTCGGCGCGGTACGGCAGGGCCTGCCGACCCCGGCCCGGGTCACCGAACTGCTCGGGGACGGCACCGCGGCCGGTGTGCTCGGCGCCGCGGTCTACTGCGCCCTGGTCGGCGAGGACGTCCGCCACGGTCTGCGCCTCGCCGTCAACCACGACGGCCCCTCCGGCCCGGCGGGCGCCCTCACCGGCGGTCTCCTCGGCGCCCTGCACGGCGAGACGGCCCTCCCGCCGGCCTGGCTGGCCGAACTGGAAGGCCGCCCCACCCTCCTGGAACTGTCCGACGACTTCGCGATGGAGATGACCCAGGGCCCGTCCCTGCACGGCCCGGCGGGCGCGTCCCCGGCGTGGCTCGCGCGCTATCCGCGGGCCTGACCGGCGCCCAGCGCGTCGTCCGCCCCGTCCGCCGGGGACGGGATCGCCACCGTGTCGTCGTCGCCGTTGACGCGGGCGATGACCGCCAGGCGTTCCGGGGTGTCCTCCGGCTTCACCCAGCCGACGGCGATGTACAGCACCAGGGACACCGCGAGGGGGACCGACACCTGGTACTGCAACGGCACGCCGCCCTCGATCTGCCAGCTGATCGGGTAGTTGACCAGCCAGAAGGCCAGCAGGCCCAGCGCCCAGGCGGTCAGCGCCGCGGTCGGGCCGGAGCGGCGGAAGGGGCGCAGCAGGCCCAGCATCATCGGGATGGCGATCGGGCCCATCAAGCCCGCCACCCACTTGATGACGACGGTGATGATGTCCTTGAACGCCGGGGAGTGGACCTGTGTCGCCACCGCCATGGACAGGCCCAGGAAGACCACGGTCGTCACCCGTGCGGCGACCAGGCCCGAGCGCTGCCCCCACTCCCGCGCCCGCCGCGACAGCACCGGCGCCACGTCCCGTGTGAACACCGCGGCGATCGCGTTCGCGTCGGAGGAGCACATGGCCATGGTGTGCGAGAAGAAGCCGACGATCACCAGTCCCAGCACACCGTGCGGCAGCAGCTGCTCGGTCATCAGGGCGTAGGAGTCCGAGCCGTCCGGCTTCTGCGCGTGGACCAGGAGCGGGGCCATCCACATCGGGAAGAACAGCACCACCGGCCAGATGAGCCACAGCACCGCCGACAGCCGCGCCGAGCGCTCCGCCGCGTGGGCGCTGCCCGTGGCCATGTAGCGCTGGGCCTGGTTGAGCATGCCGCCGTTGTACTCGAACAGCTTGATGAACAGGAACGCGAGCAGGAACACCGTGCCGTAGGGGCCGGCGAGCGGCTTGCCGTGCCCGTGCAGGGCCGGTTCGTCCCAGGCGCCGAGGAAGCCGATGCCCTTGTCGTTCAGCTTCAGCACCACCGCCACGAACATGGCGACCCCGGCCAGCAACTGGATGACGAACTGCCCGAGTTCGGTCAGCGCGTCCGCCCACAGCCCGCCGATCGTGCAGTAGACGGCCGTGATCGCGCCCGTGACGACGATGCCCTGGTCGAGCGAGATCCCGGTGAACACCGACAGCAGGGTCGCGATGGCCGCCCACTTCGCGCCCACGTCGACGATCTTCAGCAGCATCCCGGACCAGGCCAGCGCCTGCTGGGTGGGCAGGTTGTACCGGTTCTTCAGGTACTCCAGCGGGGAGGCCACGTGGAGCCGGGAGCGCAGCCGGTTGATGCGGGGCGCGAACAGCTTCGAGCCGATGGCGATGCCGAGGGCGATCGGGAGGGACCAGGTGATGAACGAGGTGACGCCGTAGGTGTAGGCGATGCCCGCGTACCCGGTGAACATCACCGCGCTGTAGCCCGACATGTGGTGCGAGATGCCGGACAGCCACCAGGGCATCTTCCCGCCGGCGGTGAAGAAGTCGCCGACGTCGTCCACCCGCTTGTGCGACCAGACACCGATCGCGACCATCACGCCGAAGTAGCCGATGAGCACGGCCCAGTCGAGACTGTTCATGCGGCCGATCGTGAGGTCGGCCACATGAACACGACAAGCGAGAGGAAGGTCAAGTCACGGTAAAAACGTTCCACTTGATGGCTGTCGTTCACTCATATGAACATCCGGCGGTGCGGAAAAGCCCCTGCCGGCATCACCGCCGACAGGGGCCGCGTCCCGCCCGTGGCTGCCCTACGGCGTCTGCACGGACCGCTTCAGCTCGTCCGGGCAGGGCGTGCCGCGCGGCAGCTGGTAGGGCGCCGCCAGCCGGTACGTCCCCGCCTTCGGCGCCAGCAGCACCGTCCACTTGTCGCCGTCGGCGTCCTCTTCCGTCTGCATCAGACAGCCGTTGACGTTGTCGAACGACTTCGGCGCGCCCTCGGCGCGGTGCTTGGAGGCGTCCGTCTCCTGCGGGGCCTTCAGGCTCTTGCCCTTGTCGTCCACGATGCTCAGCCACGGCGAGTAGGGGATCCGCACCAGGATCCGGCCCGGCCGGCTCACCTGGATCGTCATCTCGCCCTGCTCGGCGCGCACCACGACCGCGTTCGGCTCGGCCAGCGGCGCCGGGTCGGTGACCCGGAACAGCTGCCACTGGTCGTCGCCCCAGATCTGCTGCAGATACGGCAGCCCGCGCTGCACCAGGGCCCGCTCGCGCTGCCCGCCGTCGCCGTCCGGCTCGTCCTTCGGCACGACCACGTAGTGCACCGCCCAGCGCTGCAGCCACTCGTGGTAGTTCGCCGAGTTGAGGGTGTCGTCGTAGAAGAGCGGGTTGCGCTCCATGTCGGCCTGGCGGTTCCAGCCACGGGCCAGGTTCACGTACGGCGCGAGCGCGGAGGCCTCGCGGTGCGAGCGTGCCGGGACGACCTCCACCCGGCCCTTCTCCGCGCCGACCTGCTGCAACTCGTTCACCAGCGGGGCCAGCTCACGCGACCAGTTGGCCGCCGGAGCGGTGTGGACGATGTCGTCGACCGTCTTGTAACCGATCCATACGACGAAACCGACGAAGGCCACCACCACCGCGTACCACTTGCGGGACTTCGGCACGGTGAACGGCAGCGCCGCCACCAGCGCCACCCCCGCGAACAGCATCGCGAGCCGGGTGATGTTCGAGCCGATCTGCGAATTGATCAGCCACACCAGCAGCACGGCGAGCCCGTACACGGCCGCGGTGAGCCGGACCGTCTTCCACTTGCGCGGGACGGCGGCGTAGACGATGCCCGAGAACAGCAGCGGCAGGGACGCCGAACCGAACGACATCGGCTGCGTACCGGAGAACGGGAACAGCCACGCCGAGACCGCCACGACCGCCGACGGGGCGAGCCCCAGCGCCCACGCGCCCGGCCGCCGCTTCTGCAGGAACAGCGCCACCGCCACCAGACCGACGAACAGCCCCGCCACCGGCGAGGCCATCGTCGCGAGCGCGGCGAGCGGCGCCGCGCACAGCGCCTTCGCCCAGCGTTTGTGGCGCCAGCGGTACGGCCAGCAGAACACCGCCGCGACCGCGCCGAGCGCGAACATCGTGCCCAGACCGAAGGTGACCCGCCCCGAGATGGCGTTGCAGAGCAGGGCGAACACCCCGGCCATCGTCGCCCACAGCGGATTGCGCACCGCTCGGCTACGGATCAGGATCAGCGTCAGCAGCCCCGCCGAGACCGTGCCGGCGATCATCATCGTCGTACGGACGCCGAGCACCGACATCAGATACGGCGACACCACGCTGTAGGACACCGGGTGCATACCGCCGTACCAGGCGAGGTTGTACGCCGAGTCCGGGTGCCGGCCGACGAACTCCGCCCACGCGTCCTGCGCCGCGAGATCGCCGCCGCTGTTGGCGAAGGTGAAGAACCAGACGATGTGCAGGACGCCCGCGAGGGCGGTGACCCACAGCACCGGGTGGCGCAGCATCCGCTCCCGCAGGGCGAGGAAAGCGGACCGGAAACGCTCGCGGCGGTCGTCGCCGCCGCCGGAGGGGCCTGTTTCAGGCAGCGCTATTCGAGGGCCGGTACTCGATCCCGTACCGGATTCGTCGGCGCGTGTCGGCTCCGCTGTGGCCACCTGTCGGCACTCCCAGTTCCCGTCTTCTGTTCTCGGCCGCGACCGGCGACCTGTCCCGTTTCGCGACGCTAGCACGCACCCCGGCGGGGGGCTCTGCCGTGGGCCTTCACCCCCGGCGTGCGCGGACGCGAAGCCGGCGCGGTCGCGGAGCCGTGCGGGGCGGGGCGCGCCCGCCCCGCACGGAGGGGGCGTCAGCCCAGGCGGGTGAGCTTGTCCGCGAAGCCCGGCTCGGTCAGATCCTTCTGCAGGGCGACCGGGACCTTCACCGCGTCGCCCGAACCGTCACCGACGGTGAGCGTGCCGACCTTCGTGCCGGCCTTCGCCGTGTGCGGCAGGGCGTCCGCCGCGAACGACAGCTTCACCTTCAGCCCGGCCCAGCCGACCGCCGTGACGTCCTGCGTGACGACGACCGGCGTACGGCCGCCCACACCGTCGTCCACGTACCCGACGACGTCGCCCTTCTTCACGATCGTCTTCGACTGCAACGCCGCCTGCGCGGCACGGATCAGCTTGTCACCGCCGTCGAGGGCGGCGCTGAGGATGGTGTTCTCCGGGCCGCCCGCGGGCTGGCGCACCACCGCACCCACGATCCGGTGGGTCACGCCGTCGACGTCCTTCTTGGCCGCGAAGACCAGGTTGCCGAGCGCCGACGTGGTGGTGCCGGTCTTGATGCCGACGACGTGGTTGTGGCCGACCAGGCCGTTCCAGTTCGGGTGCTTGACGCCCTTGTAGTCGACGTACTCCATCATCGCCGCGACCTCGCGGAATGCGGGCTCCTCCATCGCCTGCTTGGCGAGCTTCACCTGGTCCACGGCCGTGCTGACCGTCGTGTTGTTCAGACCCGACGGGTCGGTGTACGTCGTGTCGGTCATGCCGAGGCTCTTGGCGGTGGTGTTCATCTTCGCCACGAACGCCTGCTCCGAACCGGAGTCCCAGCGGGCCAGCAGACGCGCCACGTTGTTGGCGGACGCGATGAGGATGCTCTCCAGCGCCTCCCGCTCGGTGATCGAGTCACCGGCGGTCACATGCACGGTCGACTCCTGACCGGCGTCGGACTGGGCCTGCGCGGTCTGGTCGATGCCGATCTTCGGCCCGTCCTCGCCGCTCTTGAGCGGGTGGTCGCGCAGGATCAGGTACGCCGTCATCACCTTGGCGACACTGGCGATCGGCACGGGCTTGCGGTCACCCGACGAGCCGAAGGTGCCGATGCCCTGCACGTCCAGCGCGGCCTGCCCGGAGGACGGCCACGGGATGTCGACCTTGCCGCCGTCGAAGGTGTAGCTGTCCTCGGCGGTCAGGTCGAGCGTCGGCGTCGGCAGCGGGCGCACGGCCTGCACGACCGCAAAGACGATCACCAGCAGAAGGACCAGCGGCGTCCAGATCTTGACCCGGCGCACCGCCGTCCGCAGCGGGGTCTGCGGGGGCGGCGGGGTGTTCGTCAGCTCGGCCAGCAGATCCAGCGGCGGCTTCGGCGGCAGCGGCTGCTGCGTGGTGCGCTCGGGGCCGACCTGGGGAATGGCCGCGGTGGCCTCGGCGGGGGGCGCCGGGGGAGTTGCCTTGGCCGCCGTCTTGGGCGCCGCGTTCCGGGACGCGGGAGCGGCCTTCGCGTCCGCCGCCTTCGCCGCCGCGGGCTTGGCGTCGGCCGGCTCGGCGTCCGTGGGCCTGGTCCCCGGGGTGACCCGGCGGAGCGCGGTCGTCGCCTCGTTCGCGGGCGGCTGCGCGGGGCGCGCGGGCTTACGGGTCGAGGGGTCGTCGAGCGGCTTGAGCGCGACGAACTTGCTGGTCCGCTCGGCCTCGGACTCGGCGGGCCGGGCGTCCTCGGGGGCCTTGGAGCCCTTGGTGTCCTTGGTGCTGTCCTTGGCGTCCTTGGCGGACTTCGCGGATGCGCCGGCCTCGGAGTCCCTGGACCCCTCCTTGGCGTCCTTGGCGTCCTTGGCCTGCCCGGCGGGCTTCGGCCTGACGTCGCCGAGCTTCAGCATGGTGGTCGGCTGGTCGACGTTGCCCTTGCCGACGCGCGCCTTGGGAGCGTCGCCGATCTTGAGCATGGTGGTGGGCTGATCGCCGCCCTTGCCGGCCGGGGCGTCCTCAGGAGCCTCGTCCGCGTCGGCGGCGCCTTCCGCGGCGTCCTCGGAGGCGTCGGCCGTGTCCGCCGTACCCGCCTCGGCCTGCTCGTCCGCCTCGGCCTTGTCGTCCGCGGCAGCCGTCTCCGGAGCCGCGTCGGCCGGCTCGGGGGCCTTGCCGGCCGCCTCGGGGGCCTCGTCTGCCTTCTCCGGCACCTGGTCGGCCGTGGAGGGGCCCTCCTCGGGGGCCTGTGCGGCCTCTGGGGCCTTCTCCGGCTCGTCCGAGCCCTTCGTCTTCGCCGGGCCACCGTCGGAGTCCGCCGACCGCACCCAGGCCGCCACGGCCTCCCGCAGCCGCTCGTCGCCCCCGGTACCCGGCGCGTCACCGTCACCGTCCGCGTCCGAGGTGTCGCCGTCCGAGGACGCGTCTTCCGGTGCGTCGTCCGAGGTGTCGTCGTCCGAGGTGTCGTCCTCCGGCGTACCGCCGTCGGTCCTGCCCTCGGCCCCCTTCTCGGCCCCGTCCTCGGCCCCGCTGTCGGCTGCCGACGTCTCCTCGCCGTCCGCGCCGCCCTCGGAGCCGCCCTCGGCCCCGCCCGCGGAAGCGCTCTCGGCCCCGGTCTCCCCGGCGTCCTCCGCCAGGTCCCGCACCGACAGCACCCGGGTCGCCGTGTCCACGCCCCCGTGGGGCGTGCCGGACCCGCGCGCCACCGCCAGCCGAGGGTCGGAGGCCCCCGTGGCGGAGTCGCCGGAACGTTCAATCCGGGCCTCGGGAACCGGCGCCGTACTCCCCGGCGTCGGTTCTGCCGACGACTCGCGCTGCTTCGACTTGTCGGGGGACTCGCCCGCCACCGATGCCTCCTCCTACGCCGCCGCACGCCCACCGTGCGTCTGCCGTAACCGTGAACCGCCGCCCGGAACACCGCCTCAGGGCACTGTCCGAACCATGTACCAGTGTCCTGTCTGTGGGCCCGACCGCTGCGTAGGACGAGAACGACATACCTGCCGGTTCCCTTACAAACAGGTCACGCACCCTCGACAGACCAATGTGAGAGGGGTCACCCTGTCATTCATCCACGCGGGGAGGCATGGATGGGCAGGAGCCGCAGAACACTTCCGGAGGAGCTTCTGCTGCTGGCACTGGACCCGACCACGGGTACCACTGCACAGCCGCAGTCGCTCGACCTGGGTCTGGCCGGAGCACAGCTAGTGGAGCTGGCGCTGGCCGGACGGATAGCCCCAGACGGGGATCGTATCGCCGTGGTCGTACCACGGCCGACAGGAGATCCGACTCTGGACTGCGCGTTGGAGTTGCTGCGAAGGCGCGGCGCTCCGGTACGGGCCGTCCACTGGATCGGCGGGCCGCGTCTCGGGCTCCGCCAGACCTACCTCTCGCATCTGGAGCGGTGCGGCATGGTGCATGCCGTCGAGGGCCAGATGTGCGGAGTGCTGCCGACGACGCGCTATCAGGCGACGGACAACGAGATCAGCCGGGAGATCAGGGCCCGGCTGGACTCGGCGATCCGCACCGGCGTACCGCCGGACCCGCGGACCGCGGCGCTCGCCGCCCTGGCCCACGCGGTCGGCCTCGGCAAGCACCTGTACCCGGGCAACGAGGGCCGTTCGTCCCGTTCCCGGTTGCGGGACCTGATCCGGCACGACCCCATGGGCGGCCTGGTCGCGCACGCCGTCATGGACGTGCAGAACGGCGTGGGCGCCCAGCCGCGCCGCGGGGCGCCCCCCGGCCGGCAGGCCGGCGGCGCCCGGTCGGCGACGGAACCCGCTCGCGGCGTTCCGGTGCAGCCGCACCGCAGCAGCATGGCGCGCGTCGTGGCCCACTGAGCCGCGCCACGGCACCGCACCGCACCACCGGCGCCCTCCGGCGCCACCCCAGGACCCGTTCGGGAGCCGCGCGTGTGCGCGGGGCGGCCCGGCCGTACGCCCTTCGAGGGCCCGGCCGCGCCGCCCCGCGCGCACGCATGCCGCCTCCCGCGCACGCATGCCGCCCCGCGCCGCTGCGGCGCTCGCGTCCGCACCGCCGCGATCTGTCCGTACGCGCCGGACGTGGTGTGCGCGCCGTGCGTGCCGTGCGCGCCGGACGTGCCGTACGCGTGTGCGAGGTGCCGCACGTGTCTTCGCCGCATATCCACCGTTCGGCAGCGGCAGGAAGCCGCTTGGTGGCAGTCTGCTCAACAGCAGATACGCAAAGTGGCAAGCAACGCAAGCAACAGGCACGCAGCCGGAGGTGCACGTCCCGTGGCGTCCAATGTCAATCCCACTGTCAGGCGGCGCCGGCTGGGCCAGGAGCTGCGCAGGCTCCGTGAGCTCAAGGGCATGACGGCCGAGGAGGTCGCCGAGCGGCTCCTCGTCTCCCAGTCGAAGATCAGCCGCCTGGAGAACGGCCGCCGCAGCATCAGTCAGCGCGACGTCCGCGACCTGTGCAGTGTCTACGAGGTCGAGGACCAGCGGGTCGTCGACTCGCTGATGCAGATGGCCAAGGACTCCCGCCAGCAGGGCTGGTGGCACACCTTCGGCGACATCCCGTACAGCGTCTACATCGGTCTGGAGACGGACGCGGCGAGCCTCAGGGTGTACGACCCGCAGGTGGTGCCCGGTCTGCTGCAGACCCGGCAGTACGCGGAGGCGCTGATCGCGGGCGCGCTGCCGGAGACCGCGCAGGCCGACATCGAGAAGCGTGTGCAGGTGCGCATGCGCCGCCAGGAGCGCATCACCGCGCCCGAGAACCCGCTGCGGCTGTGGGCGGTGCTGGACGAGGCGGCGCTGCGCAGAGTGGT
Source organism: Streptomyces sp. NPDC028635 (assembly GCF_040637635.1). Lineage (NCBI taxonomy): Bacteria > Bacillati > Actinomycetota > Actinomycetes > Kitasatosporales > Streptomycetaceae > Streptomyces > Streptomyces sp. NPDC028635. The sequence goes on from NZ_JBEZWX010000009.1 coordinate 30,405, forward strand.
CGGCAACGAGTCCGTGATGCGCGACCAACTCGAGTACCTGGTCGAGCAGTCGCAGCTGCCGCACGTCACCGTGCAGGTCATCCCGTTCGAGATGGGCGCCCACCCCGGCCTCAACGGCCAGTACGCGATCCTGGAGTTCCCGGACGCCGCTGACTCCAGCGTCGTCTACATCGAGGGCGTGACCAGCGACCTCTACCTGGAGAAGCCGAACGACGTCCACAAGTACGCGATGATGTACGAGCACTTGCGGGCGCAGGCGCTGAACGTGGACCAGTCGCTGCAGTACATCTCGCGGATCGCCAAGGAGTACGCCCGCTGACGGACGCTTCCGCGTGCCCGGCCGTCGGAAAGTGCCGCACGGTACACCAGTCAACGGCCGGGATGGAAGTCTCCTCTGGAATATGCCATCCAACGAGTGAATGGTCGCTTCGCGAGCCGAGGGGTGCGAGTAGCGTCGATCACGCCAAGCAAGCAACAAGGTTGGCGTGAACCGAGCAACCTTCCTCAGGCAATACGGAGCAGAAATGGCAATTCGTCAGGGTGCCACGGTCTCGTGGACCAAGTCCTCGTACTCCACGGGCAACGGCGCGTGCGTCGAGATCAAGTCGCCGGTCGTGGCCGCCATGGCCGTACGGGACTCCAAGGTTCCCGAGGGGCCCATCCTGTCCTTCCCGGCCGAGGCGTGGAGCGCCTTCGTCGCCTCGGTCAAGTCCTGAGGGGAGGGTCTTCCTGAGACCCGGCGTACCCCCCACGAAACCAGCGCCACGAAGAGGGCCCTCTCGACGAGTTCGCCGTCCTTGCCGAGAGGGCTCGGCCTTCCCCCAGCGCTACGCGACGGGGAAGGCCACGTCGCACACCGCGTCCCCGGGCCCGGCGGCGTCCCAGTCGGCGAAGTAGATCTCCCGGCACGGACCGTCGTACTCCAGCCCCCGCTCCTTCATCCACGCCTCCACCGCTTCGAAGGCGGCGAGGATCTGCGGATGCGCGACCTGCGCCTTGGTGATGCGCGTGTACGCCAGCCGGCGTGCCGGCTCCACCCGCACCACCGTCTCCCGGGCCCGGCCTTGTTTGGCCGCCCACGCCCGGGCCGCAGCCTCGTCGGCGACGGGAACGCAGGACTCGGCGGGACCGTCGCTCTCCATGGACACCTCGGAGTGGTAGACGACGAACGGCGAGCCCGCGACCCCGCCGCACTCCCGGGCCGCCGCCTCGAGCCGTCCCATGGACGCCCCGATCCACGCGGGCAGTTCGTCCGCCAGCGTGTGCCGCTTCTCGGTGAGCACCACCTGCGCGGGCACCTCTACCGTCTCCACTGTGAACGTGCCGTACATCTCGTAGCCCCTTCCGGACAGTCGTCCACGGAGGAACCCGGCGAGTGTGCGCTGCCGCGCGATCCGCTCCTCGACGCCGGCCCAGTACACGCCGAGCCGGTCGGCCGCCGCGCCGCCGTCACGCTCGGCGGCCTCGACCACCTCGGCGATCACGGCGAGCGGCATGTCCAGCTGCCGCAGCAGCGCGACCGTGCGGGCACGGTCGATCTGACCGGCGCGGTAGTAGCGGTAGCCGCTGACCTCGTCGACGTGCGCCGGACGCAGCAGGCCGAGGCGGTCGTACAGCCGCAGTGCCTTCGGCGAGAGCCGGGCCCGCGCGGCGAACGCGCCGATCGTCAGCAGGTCGTCGTCCACGACGCCATCCTCCGTCACCGGGCGCCTCTCGCCCGGTGACGGGAACGCTGGTCCTTGCCCCAGGGACAAGGTCAACCCGGACCGGCTAGCCGAGCGCCTTCTCGACGGCCCCGACGAGCGCCGCGTCCTCCGGCTCGGTCTGCGGCGAGAAGCGGGCGACGACCGTGCCGTCCCGCCCGATCAGGAACTTCTCGAAGTTCCAGCGGATGTCCCCGCTGTGCCCCTCGGCGTCCGCGACACCCACGAGGCGCTCGTACAGCGGGTGCCGGCCGTCCCCGTTGACGTCGACCTTCTCGGTCATCGGGAAGGTCACGCCGTACGTCGCCGAACAGAACTCGGCGATCTCCTCGGCGCTGCCCGGCTCCTGCCCGAGGAACTGGTTGCACGGCACACCGAGCACCGTGAAGCCGCGCTCGGCGTACCGCTCGTGCAGCTTCTCCAGACCGGTGTACTGCGGGGTCAGCCCGCACTTGGAGGCGACGTTCACGACCAGCACGACCTGGCCGGCGTAGCTCTTCAGCTCGGCGGAGCCACCGGTGAGCGCGCCGATCTCGACGTCGAGGGGGGAGGAGGAGGCGTCAGTAGTCATGAGCGGAGCCTAGCGGGGCCCGGTGACGTGACGGGGGGAGCCTCGAAGCCGTCGCAGCCGGAGGCCCGGGGTCCGGCGCCCGCCGCCTCGACGAGCACGTCACCCGCCGCCGTCCGCGTGTACAGCACCGACCGCCCCGCCCGGCGCCGCCGCACCAGACCGGCGTCCCGCAGCAGGCGCAGATGCCGCCCCACCGACCCGAGCCCCTGCCCGGTGACGGCGACCAACTGGGTCGTACTCATCGGCGAGCCCAGCAGCACCAGCACCGCGGCCCGCCCAGCCCCCAGCAGCGCGCCGAGACCCGCCGGCACCCCGGGCCCGCCGTCCCCGGCCAGCGCGCCCGCACACGGATACACCACGGCGTACCGCCGGCCGTCCTCCCAGCTCACCCACCCGGTCCGCGGGGTGACCGGCACGAACACCAGCTCCGCGCCGGCGATCTCGCGCGGCGGGTACTCCTGGAGGTTCACCTGGAACCGGCTCTCGCCCAGCCAGCGCGTGCCCGGCCGGAGCGAGTCCAGTACGGCCGCCCAGCCACCCCGGCTGACCTGCGCCGTCCGCGCCACCACATCGGCCTCCAGCACCCGCCGCCGCCGCTCCCAGTAGGGCAGGACGGTCTCCTCCCACACCCACTCCAGCAGCGCCGCGGCCCGCGCCGGCAGATCGTCCCGGCGCAGTTCGGCGGGCAGCTCCCCGGCGAGGGACAGGCGCAGATGCGCGCGGGCCTGCGCGCCGCCGGCCTGCCGTACCCGGGCGACGGCGTCGGCGAAGCCCTCCCCGTCGTACGGGGTCGGGGTGAGGAAGTCGGCGATCCACTCCCGGCCGAGGCCGGCCCGCACCAGCGAGGCGGTCACGGGGTCGCGGGCCAGCAGGGCCCGGTAGGCGGGCAGGTGCCTGCGCAGCCACTCCTGCTCTCCGGGATGCGACCCGCTCGCCGAGTGCAGCAGCTTGAGGGAGGCGAAGACCTCCGCGAGCGGCGAGATCACGAACCGGCTCCCGGCCAGCGTGTCCGCGTTGACCTGCCACCAGCCCATGCCCCCACCCAGCTTTCGCGCCTGTGCGAAAGAGTACGGCCACCACGCGCCGTGCCCGACGGTGTGGGACATGCGCAGCTACGGCGACCTGTTCCGCACCCCGGAGTTCACCCCCCTCTTCCTGTCCTCGGCGGCCCTGACGGCGGCCCAGACGACCGGCGGCCTGGCCCTCGCGACCCTGGTGTACCGGGCGACGGACTCACCCCTGCTGTCGGCGGTGAGCATGTTCGGCCCGTCCCTCGCCCAGGTCCTCGGTGCGACGCTGCTCCTGTCGGGCGCGGACCGCCTGCCGCCCAGGCGGGCCCTGACGGCGATCTCCCTGGCCTTCGCGGCGGGCACGGCCGTGCTCGCGGTCCCCGGCCTGCCGATGTGGTCGGTGTTCCTGGTGATCCTCACGCAGGGCCTCGTCGCGTCGCTCGGCGGCGGGGTCCGCTGGGGTCTGCTGAACCAGATCCTCACCAAGGACGGCTATCTGCTGGGCCGCTCGGTGTTCACGATGCTGAGCGGTCTGATGCAGATCACCGGGTACGGCCTCGGCGGCGCCCTCCTGGCCTGCCTGAGCCCGCACACCACCCTGCTGCTCTCCGCGGCGCTGTACCTCGTGTCGGCGGCGGCGACCCGCTGGGGCCTGACCCGGCGCGCACCCCGCGCCGAGGGCCGCCCGTCGATCCGTACGACCTGGCGGACGAACGCCACACTGTGGAGGTCCCGCCCCCGCCGGCTGACCTACCTGGGCCTGTGGTTCCCGAACGGCCTGATCGTCGGCTGCGAGTCCCTGTACGTCCCCTACACCCCCGCCTCCGCGGGCACGCTGTTCGCGTGCGCGGCGCTGGGCATGCTGCTCGGTGACCTGGCGGTGGGCCGTTTCCTGCCGCCCACGCTCCGCCCGCGCCTGATCACACCCCTGCTGGTCCTGCTGGCGGCCCCCTACGCCGCGTTCGCCCTGCACCCGCCGCTGTGGCTCGCGGCCGTACTGGTCACGACGGCGTCGACGGGCTTCGGCGCGAGCCTGCTGCAACAGGAACGCCTGATGCGGCTCACCCCCGAAACCCTCAGCGGCCACGCCCTCGGCCTCCACTCGGCAGGCATGCTCACCCTCCAGGGAGCAAGCGCCACCCTGGCCGGCACCCTGGCCCAACTCACGTCCCCGCCCACAGCGATGACCGCCCTCTCGGCATCCTCCCTGACGGTCACCCTGCTACTGGCCCACGCGAACAGACCCCCCAGAAGCACACGCCACGCCACCCTCCACCCCGTCACCCCCGCCCCTTCACCCAGACCTGAACACCCCACCGGCTGAGGATCCCCACCCCCAGCGAGACAAGAATCGCCCCCCAGTCGATGACATGCGGCAGCCCCGGGAAGAAGGCGAAGAAGACGAGCGCACCGCACGTCCCGACAAGGAACGCGGCGATCCCGGCCCGCCGTACCCGCACCTGGCGCGCACACCGGGCGGTACTGGTGTCCTGCTGCTCCATCATGCTCAGCTCACTTCGTGATGTGGTGGCACTGACTCACACGCCGCGTCCCGTTCACATACAGGTGGGCGCATGTCTTGCCATAACGAGGGAGCGTCTGAGGAGAGTGCTCGAACCCGCACTCACTGAGCGGGTGTCGTGCCGACGGCGGTGGCCTGGGCGTTGGTGGGCATGCCGGCGACGAGAGCCCCTGCTGTGGCGAGGGTTGCAGCGAGGCGCGTGAGGTACCGCATGAGCGAGATGGTCCCTTCTGCCGATCTCGGGATGAGCACCTGGGACAACCGGGCCATGACCCGGCGGGTTGCTCGCTCGCCGCATGGATCACTGAACGGAGTGATCAGGGAACCAGGCTGCTGACCAGCAGAACGTCACCTTGGCACGACAGTGCGCCCGGGCCCTGTCCGGCCGCCGTTGCGAGTGGGGGGCGGTCGGGCAGGGTCCGGTGGGGTTCTGTGGCTGCGTTACTTCTTGGTGCCGTCCACGATCACCGGTGTGCCGTTCGCGTCCGTGCCGCACGGGACCGCGTACACCGGGTTGGACTTCGCGGCCTCCTTGTAGGCCTCCAGGCACTGGTTGTACAGCACCTTGTCGCTCAGCGAGCGCTCGATGATCTTGTTGGCGGCGGCGATGCCCTCCGCCTCGATCCGCTTGCGCTCGGCCTCCGCCTTCGCCGTGCGGGCCGCCTCCGTGGCCCGCTCGGTGGCCTGCTCCTGCTGGATCTTCTTGTCGATCTGGTCCTGCAGCTTGTCCGACGGCCGCACATTGCGCAGATTGACGGTGGTGACGTCGATCCCGCGCGGCGCAAGACGCTCCTTGACCCGGTCGGCGATCTCGGCGCCGATCTGCTCGCGCGCCGAGGCGTACCCCTCCTCGCTGGTGTGCTTCGCGAACACGTTGCGGATGATCTCGCGGCTGTCGGGCAGCACCAGCCGCTGCTCCACGGCGTCCTCGCTGCCCGCCAGCCGGTACAGCTCGACCGCCTTCGCCGGCACCACGGCCCACTTGATGGTGACGTCGGCGTACAGCACCCCGCCCTGCGAGGAGCGGACCTCGACGACGTCCTTGCCGTTGAGGTCGAGGTCGACCGGGCGGGTGGAGAAGGACGTGACGTCGGTGAACGGCGACTTGAAGTGGACGCCGGACGTCAGCGGCGTACCGATCTTCCCGAAGGTCACCGGGACGCCGACCTCGTAGGCACTCACGACATGAACACAGGCGAATGTCGCCGCCAGCAGCCCCGCCACGGCGCTGAGCGCCGCCCCGAGCTTCCAGCTCGTCACCTCGCGGCGTCGGCCGACGAGGAAGAGTACGACGGCCGCTATGAGCAGCACGATGGACAGCACGAACACAGGCGATCCCCCTCCGGAAACGTTTCCGCGCCCCCCCGGGGCGCGACCCCGCGCGCATCGTAGCGATCGAGGGCGACTCCGGTACCCCACCGAGGATCATCCCGCTTCGGCCTGCTCCGTGTTCCTCACGCTCAAGTGGCCCTCAGGGGCAACGGCCGGCGCCGCTTCCATGCCTGCGGCGGCGGAGCCGGGCGGCACTCGGAGGTCGCCAAGCGGGGGAGGGAAGGGTGCCGGGTGCGGTTCAGGCGTCCGCCAGACGGAAGTGGACGACCGTGACCTCGTCATCGGGACCGATGCCGGGATAGTGGTACCGCAGCCGGTCGTGCAGCGTGGCGAGGTCGCGGAACCCGTCGGCGACGGCATCCTCCTCGGTCAGCTCCCTGGCCTTCTTGTGCCGGAGCGCGGTCACGACACCCGGGAGCACCACGTCCTCGTCCAGCTCGAAGACGAGGTCGACCGGACCTGTGGTGACGGAAGCCCCCCGCCGCACGGTGGTCGTCTTGCGCCCGGCGCGGACGGCGTCGAGATAGTCCCGGTGGAAGGGCAGGGACGGCGCGACCACGGCGGGAAGGCCGGCGTCCTCCGAGCCGGCGTCCTCCGAGCCGGCGTCCTCCGAGCCGGCGTCCTCCGAGCCGGAGTGAGAGCCGGAGCCGGAGTCGGAGGCGGCGGCCAGGTGATCCGCCCACACATAGCTGTGCGGCAGCAGATCCGCGACGGCGACACCGCGGACCCCGTCGTCCGTGGGCACGAGGACGCGGATGCCCGGATGGTGGTCCAGAAGGACTTGCCGGTCGCGCCCGCACGGGGCGAGCACACCGCGCCCGTTGTCGCCGACGGCGACGATGGCCGCCAGCTCCCGCGCCCCGGCGGCCCGGGCATGCCCCAGGGCCACGAGCTCCGCGCAGGGCCCACCGGTGAAGTGATAGAGGTTGATCCCCCCGAACACCCGCCCCCGCGCGTCCCGCACGGCGGCCCCGACGGTGTGCACCTCCCCGTCGCCGTTCTCCTCCACGATCCGCCGAGCGAACTCGACCAGCTCCAGGTCCTCTTGGGTGAGATGTCGCAGGTGATGGGTCATGGACAGCAGCGTAAGACGATCTCTGAGGGGTCGTCACATGAGTATCCGTACTCATGCCGTGCCGCGGCGGCGCCTGACACGCTCGCCGGTATGAAGGACGGCAGAGGGACGCTGACGGCCCTGCATCTCTTCCTGGTCTGGGCGATGACGGCGGCCGCGGTGCCGACACTCGGCGTCGGACTGCTGGCATACGGCTGGGCCGGCGGCCTCGGTGCGGCAGGGAAGTTCCTCGCCCTCGGTGTGCCGCTGGTCCTGGGCCTGCTGACCCTGGCGGCCCTGCCGATGAGGCCCGTACGGCCGCTGTACGGCTCCTTGCCGCGGCGGCTGGGCTGGGCGCTCCTGGTCTTCGCCCTCGGCACGCTCGGCGTCGTGGCAGGCGTGGCCGCCTACGGCAAGGGCGTCGACCTGGGCGGCGCCGGCACCCGGATCGCACTGACCGGGGTGCCCTATGCCGTGGCGGCGGCGTTCTTCGTGCCGAGCAGGTGGGTACGGCTCGGGGCGCTGGCCGCGCTGGCGGGCGCGGTGGCGTACGGAGGCTTCATCGGCCCGGCGCAGGCACGACAGGACCGGCAGGAGGCGGAGGTCGCACGCTACCGGGAGCACGCGCAGCTCCTGTACCTGGGCGACGCACCGCCGGGCCTCCAGGTCTCCCACGCGGTACTCGACCCCGCCGCGTTCATCGTCGACTACCGCCCCGTCCGGGAGGGCTACGAGACGGGTTACGTCGGCCTGGTCGTCCGCGCGCCGTCCACCGAGACCCCCCGCTGCCCCGAGCCCGCCGAGAAGGACGTGACCTGCAGGGTGGACGCCCACGGCGAGATGGTGCGGATCCGCGACTTCCCCGGCGGGGCCCACGAGGTCACGCTCACCCGCCGCCAGGGCAGCACGGAGGCCGAGGTCACCAGCCAGACGCTCCCCGAGCCCGCCCTGAGGCGCCTCCTCGACACCCTGCACCCGCTCTCCGACGGGGAGTTGGAGACCCTGATGCGAGAGAAGAGAATCGACCACCAGAACTGACCCCGGACGGCACCCCCGCCCACTCCACCCGGGGCGGCCGGTGCAAAGGCCCGCCTCGACGGCATCTAGACCGCATCTCGACGGAATCTCGACCGTATAGGGTGCCGATCTTCGGCCGGCGCACGCCGCCCGGAGTCCTCGAAGCCCGGATCCCTCATGCATCGCGCACGCCGCCGCCTGACCGAGGCCCTGGACAGCCTCTCCGTCACCTTCCGCGGCATGACCGCGCACCCGGACGAGCGCAACTGCGAGTGCCACTGGGGCAGCGCGCAGGAGCTGGCCCTCCTCAAGACACCGGACGTGGCACTGGAGCCGGACCTCCTGCGCCGCACCTGGCAGGCCGTCGACTGGAGGGACCACGCGGCCGTACTGCGCCGCATCCTGCCGCAGTTCGCCAGGGCCCTGGCCGCGGGTCGCGTGGAGCCCCTGTCCGGCCTCGAGGAGGCCGGATACTCCTTCGCCCGCGGCCGCTGGCAGCAGTGGCCCGACGAACACGCCGAGCCGGTAGGCGAGTTCCTGCATGCCTGGTGGGCACAGACCCTCACCGATCCGGACGCGGCCGTACCGGCGCACCAGGTCTTCGCGATGTGCGCCGAGGCATCCGGAACACCGGGCCCCTGGCTCGCCGACTGGGAGAAGCACACCGGTCCCCTCAGCGACCGACGCCTCGCCGAGCCGGCCGCGGAATGGGAGTACGCCCTCCTGGGAGACAGCCTGCCGTGGCACGTCGACTGGTACGAGCACGACGAGGACCAGACGCGCACGGAACTGGTCACCTGGCTCCTCACCCACGCAGCCCCACGCCTCCGCGAATCGGGCGCACCGAAGGCCCTGCAACACCGAATACGCCTGCTGGGCCTCACCGACGAAGCCCGCTGGACAGACCCACACTGGCCGGGCCACGGCTACTGACCGTGGGGATTGAGGCAGCAGCACGGTCTGGAACAGTGCGGCTCCGGGAGCCGTATCAGCTTGCCTATGCGCGAAGCGGCGGAAGTCGAGGGTGCGCACCAGGCCCAGAGGGTTTGCGAGGCCGAGCATGGCCATGCCCAGCACGCGTACGAGCGGCGCGTCGGCGACTGGGGGTGGCGATGTTCATGGCCGTGGCTCTGGTGCTGGTCATTCTGGCCGTGGTGTGGGCCGTGCTGGGAGTGCATGCGCTGCTGCTCGGCCGGATGCCTGGCGGGCGGCTTCCTCGGCTTGTGCGGCAGCCCAGACTGTGGGGCGCCGGCGCCCTGCTCATGCTGGCGAGCTGGAATGTCCGCTCACCGTCACTACTCGTCATAGGCGTCGGCCTCGTCGCCCTGGGGCACGTCATGAAACCCGCGCGCTGAGCGGCTGGGCCACGTGCTGAATGACAGCAGCAGTCAAAACGGCCCGGACCATGATCGGTCCGGGCCGTTTTTGCTGGTGCCCCCGGCAGGATTCGAACCTGCGACACCCGCTTTAGGAGTTCCTTCGCACAGCCTCGCGGACCGGGGTCTCGCTAGCTAGCCCTGCCTGCGAGGTGCGCGGCTGTGCCTATCGGTACAGCGACTTACACCGCTGTTGCCGTCACGAACTGCCGTCAGCGCGGGCCGACGTCGTACGTAGTCCCAGCCGGGGAGACGCCAGGAACGGGTACGCCGAGCGGCTTGGCCTGTCAGGGAGCCGGGCCATGCACGCCCGCACCGATCAGCTTTCCTCGTGAAAAGTGTGACGTGAAGGTCACCAATCTGGAGAATGCTCGTACCACACAATCGAGGAAGAGGGCCTGTGCAGGATCTTGAGCAGTGGATCACTCGCGTTCGTAGCATTGATGTGCGTCCGCTGGTGCGTGAGGCATACCGCGCCTACGCGGCGGGAGCCGCGCGGGCCACGATTGTCCTTACATGGACTGCGGTCTGTGCCGACCTGATCGACAAGGTCAGGGCACTGCATGAAGGTGGCGAGCCTCAGGCCACGCCCCTGATCGAGCAGGTGGATCAAGCTCAAGGAAACCTGGACGCTAAAGCAATTCGCACGATGCAAGCAGTGGAGAGCAGCCTCCTCGATCAGGCCGTAGCTCTGGAACTCATCGACGCTACGCAGAAGATCCAACTTGAGCGATTGCGCGAAGACCGCAACCTGTGTGCGCACCCCTCCCTGCGGCCCATGGGCGAACTGTTTGACCCTCCTCTTGAATACGCGCGAACTCATCTGGTCGTCGCTCTAGAGGCCGTGCTGGTTCAACCAGCGAGCCAAGGACGAAAGGTCGTCTCTAGTTTCGCTGCACATGTCCTAGACCCTGCCTTTGTCGGGGATCCGAACCACATTGCTTCTGCCTTTTTCCGTCGGGTGCGGCCGGCTGCTCGGCGGCGAGTGGTGGAATTTGCTGCGCGGCACGCCTTGCTGGAACCGGCCCTGGACGATGCCAACATCGACGCGGCAGCTCTGGCTGACAGGATGGCTACGCGCCTGAGGATCTTCGCCTCTGAAGACCGGATTCTGGTGAGCGAGCTGGTTCGAAAGTTTACCGACCGCCTATCGGCATCCACTGTTCCCATTCAGAGCCGTGCCCTGGCACGGTTGGGCGACTTGGACGCTTTCTGGAGCGGGATTGATGAGTCTTTGCGTAGCCAACTAGATACAATTGTGCGCACCATCGGCGCACAACACGCGCAGCTAGAATACTGGCAACCGCCAAAGCTCGAACCTACGAGCGCACAGATCATGTCATTTGTATCCATTGAGGAAGTCCGCGCCACCCTGCCTTCTTTGGAACCCGCTTTCGCTGGAATTGACTATCATCGTCGCGCCACGGTGATCGAATACCGACCTAGTCCATATTTTGCGGGATTCCTCGCAGGCATCCTTGCAGACGTAGGAAACTTCGATAATGGCGCCCTCGCTGCTCACGCCGCAGTGCTGCCGTGCGCTCAGTACGTAACACTGGAGCAATTGAGGGATATCCTCTCGGCCTGGGAGGCAAACAACCAGTGCTGGGGCCGATACATGGTGGACTATGCTGCCCGGTTCTACCTCGCAACTGTACATCTGGGCGGGGCGCGCAATGCTGTATGGCACGATTTCTTGGACCGGCTTGCGCGCCGTGAGGACGGGATTGTCGATTATCAAGCAGTTCACAAGGCCCTTGAAGACCGGATTGGATCACTCCTGAGGGCGGCTTGACTCAGGTGTTCACCCTGGCAAGCGACTACGGCACGGACCTGGGCGAGATCACTGCCGACGGCACGGGTAAGCCGCGGCCGTCAGCAACGCTGCGGTACCCCCCCGGCGTTCCTTCCTTAGTGGTTCTGTCCGGCCGAGAGGTGGCCGGCGGGGTCTGATTCTCGGTGCTTGGAGCAGCCCGCAGCCAGTCCATTAGAGAACCCGCAGTACCCATGTCCCCCGGAGGGCCCACTAGCCGCCACCGCCCTCACAGCATCGATTCTTCAATCAGACAGTCATGTCGGGCATGAGATGGCATGATCGTCGATGTGATCGGTCAGATGAAGCGACGCATTGAAGCGAGGCAGTTCAGGGCAGCCCAGAGCCTCATAGCTGGTCTACAGCATAGCCTGTCGGAATTGTCCCTCCCTCCGGCTCCACGATCAATGCGAGCTCTACTCCGTGCTCGCTCTTACCGAAGCTGGCTCGTACCGATAATCGGGCTATCTTGCACCTTCTTCACCATCAGCTGGGTTGACGCAATAGTCACGAACTACGTAAAGGGCGATGCCCAACGCACTTACATGCGTTTCACTCCAGCAGCCATTCAGGGATGGAACACGGTACGAAGCGGCCACTTCAATAATCTCACGGAAACCATTACCTCCCCAGTCGTCAGGGCGATAGCAGGCGCTGCGGCATGGACTGCTTTCCAGTGGGTTCCGCCAGTCATTGCTTACCGTACTCTGATGGGACAGAGAGGGTCCCTCTCTAAAAAAATGCGTGTATTTCTCCGATACAGCACCCTCGACGGACTTGCGCATGCTGTGACAGCGTGCGCCAAGGTCAAAAGAGCGACTGTAGCGCGTCGACCTGACGCCATGAGAGAACTCTCACAGCAAATTAGCCGAGTCGAGGACGGGATCCTCTCTCTTTACCGTTACAGTGACCAACTGCCCGTCCGATCGCACCGAAAGCGCACGCTGAAGAAGCACGCCCAACTGGTTGTCTCACAACTACGGAACGCTGAATCTCGAATCGACAGGGAAGGCGATGCTGCACTGACACCCCTGGCTTGTCTGCTTATGAAGATCAGCAACCGATCGATAGAGGGACGGTTGGGCGCTCTCCTTGATGAAGAGGACTTCGACACCGAGCTGATGCCGGTGCGCGACTGGGAGGCATTGAGGTTGGCGATATCCGCAGTATTGGTCGCCGGCTGCGCGATTGGTGTTGGACTTCTCTCTCTTCCCGATGGGATTGACACCTACGTAATCGGCGGATGCGGGGTTGCCATTCTTGCCATCTTGTACGGGCGCCGCGTTCATAGTCTCCTGGGCCTACTTAACACTATCCGCGGTGCTTAACTATCGTCCCCTCCCGCACTAAATAGCTGATGGCCTTTAGGTGCGGCGACATCTTCCCCCAACAACGCAACAATGCCCTGTGCCGTCCAGTGGCCCTGCGCTCCAGGGCAGGCAGCAACATAGGTGGCGACCGCTTCCAGGTCCCAGGTGCCAGCAGACAGTAGGCCAGCTGCCAAGAACCGCACATACGCAGCGGACGGGGGGACCCACTGAACGTCGTTCACCCCCCACGGCGCCGTGAAGGTCAGCAGGGGCAGGCCGTCGACCTGACCGGCGCACACCAGCGTCTCGTAGCGGCCCTCGCCTAGTACGGCACGACCCTCCGTCAGAACCCCTTCAAGATCTAGAGCTAGGTCCGGTGTTCGATACATCTCCTGGGCAGCGATGTCAGCGAACTGGTCGGTTGTCACCAAGTGCGCCCTGGCCAGCGTCCGGCCAATCGCCTGCGGGTCATAGAAGGCGCGACCGCCGCCCCAGACGGGCGACTCGGTCGCGAAGTACATCGCGCCCGTGAGTTCTACCGGAATGGAACTGGCCGGCATTGCAGGGTTTCGGCAGCCCGGGTACTCCCTCGCGGCACCGGGTGGGCGCCCACCCTGGATGTAGGCGGCGAGCCGATCCAGATGCATGTTCGAGCCGTATGAGGTGTACCAGACTCGCTCGGGGTGCCGATCGGTGGGCAGTGTCGTGTCGATGCTTCGTAGGGCCTTCACGCGTGCCTGCTCTCGGGAGACTTGGTCACTCTGCTGGAACGTCGTACCTGATGACATGCCGATCTCCCGGAAGGATCGTGATCATTACTCGTAGGGGGCGGTCGTTTGCGTCGTAGCCCGTCTGCATGTGCACGGCCACCGGTGTGGCTGCAGGCAGTGACAGCTTCTCGATCTCCGCGCGGGTTGGCATGCGAACAGTGATCTCATCCCGGTAGCGCGCCTGGATCAGACCCACGCTGGCCAGCACACCACCCGGCGCGGACACGTCTTCCGGCAGCATGAGCGGCGTACCCCGAACCAGTTCCTCGGGGAAGTAGGAGTCGGCTAGCGCGTAAGGGTCCTGGTCGACTATCCGCACGCGCTCCCGCACGACGGTGAGCGCGGTTTCAGGGTCCAGCTCCAGCCGTTCCGCCACGTCCGCCGACGGACGGCGGATAGAGACACGAACCTCCTGACGGGGCTGGCGACCACTTTCGGCCACGATGCTGGACCACTGGTCACCTCGTTCGTCTGACTGGTGGCGTGCTCGGGACTCCAGCACTGACCAGTCCCAGACCGCCGGTGTCAGGCTGCGGCGAACGAAGCTTCCACGGCCCTGACCTGCGATGACCAGCCCTTCCATCTGGCAGCGCAAGGACGGTCGTTACGAGGCGCGGGTGTACGTCCCCCAGCCCGACGGCACGCGCAAGCGCAAGACCGTCTACGGCAGCACGTGGGAGGAATGCGACATCAAGCGCCAGGAACTGGTACGTCGTGATCGCCAGGGCATCCCGACGCCGACCCGTTCCGCCAAACTCTCCGAGTGGCTGCCGTACTGGCTGGAGCAGTACGTCGAGCCGCGCCGCAAGCTGAGCACCTATGACAAGTACGAGACGCACGTGCGGCTCTACCTTGTGCCCCTCTTGGGCACGAAGCGGCTGGAGTCGCTGAGCGTCGCTGACGTGCACCGTTTCGTTACCCGCGTGCAGAACGCCCATACGGCCGCGACCGCGAAAGAAGCACATCGGGTGCTTCGGACGGCGCTCACGGCAGCGGTGCGCGAGGAACTGATCACGCGCAACGTGGCATCGCTGGTCGAGCCCCCGCGCGTCAAGCAGCGGGAGATTCGCCCGTGGTCGCTGGAGGAGACGCTGTCCTTCCTGGAGGCGGCCCGCAGCGATCCGTTGTACGCGGCTTTCGTGCTGGCCATCGCTATGGGCCTGCGGCGCGGCGAGCTAGTGGGCTTGCGTTGGTCGGATGTAGATCTGGACAACCGTGTCCTGCACATTCGCCAGCAGACGCAGCGCCGCAGGGGCACTCTGTACGACGATGACCCCAAGAGCCGCCGCAGCCGTGTGGTCCCGATGCCGGCGCTCTGCATCGCGCCATTGCGCTGGCATCGGCTGAGGCAGCGGGAGGCATTCGCGCGCACGGGCGTCGCTTGGTCGGAATCCGGCTATCTCTTCGCCACGCGAAACGGTCGCCCGGTCGAGCCGCGGAACGTCTACCGGTCCTTCACGCGGATCGCGGCCGATGCGGGGCTGCGGGTCGTCCGACTGCACGACGCACGGCACGGCTGCGCGACGCTGCTCACGGCGGCCGGCGTCGCACCGCGCGTCATCATGGAAATCCTGGGGCACAGCCAAATCAGCATCACGATGGACGTGTACACGCACGTCGTACACGACACCCAGCGGGAAGCCATCAGTCACATGGATCGGCTGCTCAAGCGCCGTCCACCCACTACCTAGCGGCGATGCGTGCGCTCGGGCAGTCGTTCAGGAGGCGGCTGGCCGAGCGGCACCTTAAACGCTCGACCTTTGGTTTGTGGACATATTTTGTCCGGGCAGGGAAGGTTTCTTCCTTCTAGGCTTCGCGGCCTTTGACTCTTGCGGGAGCCGCTTATCAGGCCTGCCACCGAGACGAGCGCTGGTACGCAGAACCTCGTTGATGATCTGCATCCGAACTTCGTCTCGATGCTCTTGGGCGAGGTCTCCAATAAGGCGTTCAGCGGTTAGATAGTAGCTGTTGAGTACTGGCTGGTCGAAGTAGCGATTTAGCTGGCCGATCGACTCTTTATACAGAGTCAGGTAAGTCTTGCTCATGTAGCCGGAAAGGAGGGTGCTGAACGCCGCGAGTGCTCCGATGAACCAGCGAATCTGCTCCAGTGGCACCCAGGCCCCTCCGAGTGCGGCAGCTACCAGGAGAGCCATGCCGACTGTCATCGCGATCCGAGAGGATTTGAACGACTTGTCCGCTTGGTCGGTAACGATGTCGTGGTAAGTGGTTATCTGCCCCTGATTGAGCTGCATTAGGGTGGCCAGCTCATTCGCTTGCTTCAGCTTCTCCAACGCCTGGCGGGCATACTCTCTTTCCGCCCGTAGTCTCTCCTCGAACTCGACGTTCTGATTCTTCATGTACTTGCGGCGTGTGAGGAACCACGGGATGGCGAAGGCGAGCGCGATAACTACGCCGATCGTGAGGAGAACTTCGACGAACACGACATCGGAGTGGCCAAGGGGGGAAGGCTTGTTCTCATCCTTCAACGCCACAAAACCAGCTGAAAGAGTGCCGGCAGATGCGGCGACGGTAGCGGCGACACCTGCCGCGACGGCCCTCGTAGTGAAGGGCGTGCCGCGCCGCTTGGGTGCGCGATGGTCGATGTACAGGGTCGAGTCGCTGACTAGGCGACCGACGTCGACACCTTGGAAAGTGCTGCCGCCGCCGTTGACCCTCACGTGATACGTGCCGTCGCTCTCGCCGGGATCGCTCACCGTTGTTGTCATGGTCCCCTCTAAGGCTGGTCCAAGAAGCCTAGGGCGCCTGAGGGGCTGAGGGGAGTGGAACAACGGGATCGTCGGAGCTGCCGTCACACTTAGCCGTCAAACGGCCCGGACCATGATCGGTCCGGGCCGTTTGTGCTGGTGCCCCCGGCAGGATTCGAACCTGCGACACCCGCTTTAGGAGAGCGGTGCTCTATCCCCTGAGCTACGAAGGCGGCGCCGCCGGATGCCCGGGCGGCTGATGACAGGGTAGCGGATGCGTCTGCTCGGGGGAGGGAGCAAGGTCGTCAGTCCGCGGGCAGGGGGTCCGAGACGAACCAGCCCCGCTGCGGCACCGCGTACACCCGGCCCTCGTCGGCGAGCAGGCCAAGGCCCCGGCGTACCGTCGTGCGGGCGATCCCGTACCGCTGCACGAGGCGCGCCTCGCTCGGCAGCATCCGCCCCGGCTGCCAGTCGCCGCGTCGGATCTGCGCGCGCAGGATCTCCGCCAGTTGCCGGTACGGCGTGAGGGGTGCGCCGTGGTCGATCTCGGCGTCGGGGCTCATGCGGACGGATCCTGGGGCAGCGGGTCGGAGACGAAGGTGCCCAGGCCGACCTCTCCGCGTGTCCAGCCCTGTTCCCGTACGTGCCGCATGGCCTTCGCCGCCGTGGCGTTCACGACGCCGTACTCCTCGGCGATCTCCACGGTGGACGGCACCCGGCTGCCCGGAGGATACGTGCCGTTCTTGATGCGCCGGGTGGTCTCCGCCGCGATCTGGCGCCAGAGGGGGCGGGTGCGATCAAGCTCCATGACGTCAGCGTGGGGGACCGGAGCGCGATGTGTCTTCGGGATCCACGATCATGCACGCTCGCGAGTGGTCCGAGTTCTCGTCCCTGCGTCGTATCGCGGAGCCGTCGCGCCTTGGGGAGCGCTCAGGCTGAGGGTGCCACCCGCCTCGCCTCCGTCAGCCGGTGCAGTACGGCGACACCGCGGCTCAGCGGGGTGACGGCCTCCTCCGGTGGCGGCGCGGGCGCCACGGAGGAGCGGTGGGCGGCGTCGG
Source organism: Streptomyces sp. NPDC028635 (assembly GCF_040637635.1). Lineage (NCBI taxonomy): Bacteria > Bacillati > Actinomycetota > Actinomycetes > Kitasatosporales > Streptomycetaceae > Streptomyces > Streptomyces sp. NPDC028635. Next base: position 47,646 of record NZ_JBEZWX010000009.1, read on the forward strand.
GCGGGTGCATGGGCCGTACGGTCTCCGGGCCGGCGGGGGAGGGGGGAGGATCTCGATTACACCGTATTCGGAGGGCCGGGATCGGTCCCTGGGCATGGGCTGTGCGCAGGCCGTGGTGGTCATGGGCTGTCCGCAGACCGTGCGGGGTCATGGGAGGACCGGGCTTGCGCGGGCAGTGATATGACGCGGCGTCCGATCGTCGGCCGGCCGCGACGCCACTCCTACTTCCGCGTCACCCGGACCACCACTTGGCCCTCCGCTTCGCTCTCGCTGTCCGGTTGCGTCACCGTGATGCGGATGCCGTGGTGCGGGTCCTCGAAGGTCTGGCCCGGGACGAAGGTGGCGTCGGACAGTTCGGCGTGGACGTTCGGGCTGCGGGTGCAGCCGCCGCTGTCGCGCCGCGAGTCGTACACCTGCACCGGGCCCATGCCCGTGTCGACCCCGGCGTTCACGCGGTAGATCAGTACGCCCGGCCGGCACACGGCCTCGTCGTTGCCCTCCCGGGTGCGCAGCTCCAGCGCGTACCCGGTGCGGGCGTCGAGCGGGACGAAGACCAGCTTGGGGCCGCCGGGCCGGGCGAGCGGGGTGAGGGGGAACTCGGCCGTGCCGGGGGAGGCGGCGCAGCGGACCTGGGCGGCGTCGAGCCAGCCCAGCTTCCACTTGTGCCAGCCGAGCAGGTCGTTGTCGGCGCCCCAGTCCTCGCTCATGATGTCCCAGTGCCCGACCGCGCCGCCGCCGTCCGCGGTGTACAGGTCGGGCAGTCCGAAGACATGGCCGTTCTCGTGCGGCAGGACCCGGTAGCCGGTGCGGGCGTAGGAGCCGGAGCCGTCGTCCTGACGGGAGTAGACGAACGAGGCGTTGGCGACCGGGACTCCGTCCGCGACGGGGGCCTCCGCGTTGCCGGCGAACGTCACCGACAGCACGGTGTCCAGGGCGGAGGGGCCCGCGTTCGGGGTGACCAGCACGTTGAGCAGGTCGTAGGTGCTGAAGTCGACCTGGGCGTCCGCGGTGGCCACGATGTCCTGGACCAGCGCGCGGTAGCCCGGGTCGAAGGGGGCGCCGCGTTCTATGCCGTACGCCTTGAACGGCTTGGGCATGTGCAGCCAGTCGGTGATCGGGGTGAACGGGCGGTAGTCCAGGCGGCCGTAGGAGCCGGTGCGGAACCATCGCTGGGTCTGCGGGAAGAACTCGTGGAAGCGGTCCATCGCCTTGCCCTGGCCCCGCGCGTCCGGGAAGTCGATCATCAGGGTCAGCGCGCGCACGGTCCCCGTGGAGTGCGCGTAGCCGCCGGCGGTGGGCACCCCCTCGGACATCTGGACGGACGGACCGCCGCTGATCATGCAGGGGCCCAGCGCGGTGGAGCGGGAGAGCGCCGCGACGGGGCCCGCACCGGCCGGGGAGGTGCCCGGGATCAGGTGCCCGCTGCCGGCGGAGGTGCTGACGGCGAGGGTCAGCAGCGTGACGGAGGCGAGGGCGGCCGTGCGGCGCGGGCGTATCCGGCGGTGCGTTCCCTTCCGGGGTCGCTGCGGCTGCATGCAGGGCCCTTCGCTCCAGGCAGCCGCCGACTCCCGGCTGCATCCATGCGATCACCCTCTGTCGCACGGGGTGCGCTCGCGCGCTGGAGCGGGCCGATCGGGGGGTGGGGCGGCGGGGCGGTGATCGCGCCCGTTCGGCCTGCGGTCCGGTCGGTGGCGTCCCGCCACCCCACCCCCCGATCGGCCTGCGGTCTGTGACCTGTCGGAGCTATCGCGTGTTCGGCCCGCGGCCGGGCCCGTGGCGGCTCGTCGTTGGTCTGTGACCCAGGTCACGGGAAATCTCTCCGGTGTCGGGAAATAACCGGGGACCGTCTCCCCGTTTAGTCAGGTGTTCGCGCGAAACGGGGACCAGCTCCCCGGATCCGTGAGCGACCCGGACGGTCGCCCAGACCGTCGAACCTGACAGTCACCAGGACCGTCACCCAGACATGCAGCCCGAGGAGTACACCGTGACGATCACCGCAACCGCGCCGCGCAAGGTGCCCCGGCCCCGTGCCGACGCCCTGCGCAACCGCGAGCGCATCGTCACCGCCGCGCGGGAGATGTTCGTCGAGCACGGCCCCGACGTGCCGCTCGACGAGATCGCCCGCCGGGCCGGCGTCGGCAACGCCACGGTGTACCGCAACTTCCCCGACCGTGACGCCCTCGTCCGTGAGGTCGTCTGCTCCGTGATGGACCGGACGGCGCGGGCGGCCGAGGAGGCGCTCGCCGAGACCGGGGACGCCTTCGAGGCGCTCGAGCGCTTCGCGCACACGGCCGCCGACGAGCGGATCAGTGCGCTGTGCCCGATGGTCGCCACCACCTTCGACCAGAACCACCCCGACCTGGAGGCGGCACGGCAGGGGGCCGAGCACCTCATCGCGGAGATCATGGACCGCGCCAAGGCGGCCGGCCAGCTCCGTCCCGACGTCGAGGTCGGCGATCTGGTGATCGCCGTCGCCCAGCTCAGCCGGCCCCCGGCCGGCACCGGTTGCGGCAGCCTCGACCGCTTCGTCCACCGCCATCTGCAGCTGTTCCTGGACGGGCTGCGGGCCCCGGCCCGCTCGACCCTGCCCGGTACGGCGGCGACCGTGGAGGACCTCCGCACCGCCTGAGCCAGAGACCTCAGCCAGAGACCCGAGTTCGACACCTGAGCGATTAGTTCCGCACCCGCCATCCGTCTCCCTATCGAACGGCGTTTCGCGCCCGCCGTCCGTCCGCACAACGGACGGTGGCCTCACCGGCCCCGCCCGGGGCGAGCCGTTCTCCCGTTTACCGATTTTTCCGTTCACCGCACGCTTTTTCCGTCACGAAGTCCCGAAGTGGGTATCCCCATGTCCGAAACAGCCCTCAAGGCTCCCGGTGCCGTCCGCAGCGGCGGCGACGCCAACCGCTGGAAGGCGCTCGTTTTCATCGCGCTCGCCCAGCTGATGGTCGTCCTCGACGCCACCATCGTGAACATCGCCCTTCCCTCCGCCCAGACCGACCTCGGCATCTCCGACGGCAACCGGCAGTGGGTCGTCACCGCCTACGCCCTCGCCTTCGGCGGACTGCTGCTCTTCGGTGGCCGCATCGCCGACCTGTGGGGCCGCAAGCGCGCCTTCGTCCTCGGCCTCGGTGGTTTCGCCGCCGCGTCCGCGCTCGGCGGCGCCGCGACCACCGGCGCCATGATGTTCGGTGCCCGCGCGCTCCAGGGTGCCTTCGGCGCGCTGCTCGCGCCCGCCGCCCTGTCCCTGCTCGCGGTGATGTTCACCGACGCCAAGGAGCGCGCCAAGGCGTTCGGCATCTACGGCGCCATCGCCGGCGGTGGCGGCGCGGTCGGCCTGATCCTCGGAGGCTTCCTCACCGAGTACCTGGACTGGCGCTGGACGTTCTTCGTGAACATCCCGTTCGCCATCGTCGCCGCGCTCGGCGCCTACTTCGTCATCCGTGAGCCGGAGGGCGGCCGTAACCGCTCCCCGCTCGACATCCCCGGCGTGGTCCTGTCCACCCTCGGCCTGGTCGCACTGGTCTACGGCTTCACCCGCGCCGAGTCCGACGGCTGGAGCGACACCGTGACCGTGGCGATGTTCGTCATCTCCGCCGTCTCGCTGATCGCCTTCGCGCTCGTCGAGTCCCGGGTGAAGGCCCCGCTGCTGCCGCTGCGCGTGGTGACCGACCGCAACCGCGGCGGTATCTACCTCTCCCTCGGCCTCGCGATCATCGGCATGTTCGGCCTGTTCCTCTTCCTGACCTACTACCTCCAGGTCGTGAAGGGCTACTCCCCGGTCAAGACCGGCTTCGCGTTCCTGCCGATGGTGGCCGGCATGATCACCGGCTCCACCCAGATCGGCACCCGGCTGATGACCCGGATCCCGGCGCGCTTCCTGATGGGCCCCGGCTTCCTGGTCGCCGCGCTCGGCATGCTGGTGCTGACCCAGCTGAAGATCGACTCCTCGTACGGCACGCAGCTGCTGCCCGCGATGGTGCTGCTCGGCCTCGGCATGGGTACGGCGTTCATGCCGGCGATGTCCCTGGCCACCCAGGGTGTGCAGCCCCGGGACGCCGGTGTCGCCTCCGCGATGGTCAACACCTCGCAGCAGGTGGGCGGCGCGATCGGCACCGCCCTGCTGAACACCATCGCCGCGTCCGCGACCACGTCGTACGTCAAGGACCACATCGCGTCCGCCGCCGGCAAGCCGCAGCAGCAGCTGGTCGCGCTGCAGGGCATGGTGCACGGCTACAGCACCGCGATCTGGTTCGCCGTCGGCATCCTCGCCGTCGCCGCGCTGATCGCCTTCACCTTCGTCAACGCCGGCCGTCCGGGCTCCACCACGGTGGCCTCCGGGGACGGCGAGCGCGTCGAGGACGAGGTGCCGGTGCCGGTGGTGGCTCACTGAGCGCGCGCGTGAATTAGCGGAGCCAGGGCAGGTCCGCACCCGCTTCGTTGGGCTGGAGGCCCTCGGCGACGATCTCCATGATCTCGCCGAGGGCCTTCTGCTGTGCCGGGCTCAACCGCTCGAACAGTGCCTGGCGTACGGCGGCGACATGGCCGGGCGCGGTGCGCTCGAGCACCGCCAGGCCGTCGTCGGTGAGGACGGCGAACTGGCCGCGCTTGTCGGAGGGGCACTCCTCGCGGCGCACCCAGCCGTTCTTCTCCAGCCGTGCGATGGCGTGCGAGAGCCGGGAACGGGTGATCTTCGCCTGCATCGCCAGCTCGGTCATCCGCAGCCGGCGGCGGGGGGCCTCGGCCAGGCCCACGAGCAGGCCGTAGTAGATGTGCGGCATGCCCGCGTCGCGCTGCAGCTGCCGGTCGAGGTGGTCCTCGAGCAGGGTGGTGGCGTGCAGGTAGGCGCGCCAGACGCGCTGTTCCTCCGTGGTGAGCCAGCGGGGCGGTTCCGCGGCGGGGGAGGAGGCGGAGGATGCGGGTGCCGTGGTCATGCCTCCACTGTACGGTGCCTGTCCTTGAAACTTAAACAAGTCGGGCGTACCCTGAGGAAGGCAAAGCTTTAGTTTTAAAGCATCTGTGTTGGGAGTAGTGCCGATGTCCGCCACCGCCCAGGAGCGCATGCCCGCCCTGTACCTCAGTCACGGCGCCCCGCCGCTCGCGGACGACCCGGTCTGGCCCGGCGAGCTGGCCGCCTGGTCCGCCGGGCTGCCACGGCCGAAGGCGATCCTGATGGTCTCCGCGCACTGGGAGGAGGCCCCGCTCGCCCTCGGCGCCACCACCACGGTGCCGCTCGTCTACGACTTCTGGGGCTTCCCCGAGTACTACTACCGCGTGCGCTACGACGCGCCGGGCGCCCCGGAGCTGGCCGAGAGCGTGCGCAAGCTGCTGCGCGCCCCCGGAATGCCGGTGCAGGACATCCCCGACCGCGGCCTGGACCACGGCGCGTACGTGCCGCTCGTCGAGATGTACCCCGGCGCCGACATCCCCGTCCTCCAGGTGTCCATGCCGACACTGGACCCGGTGCGGCTGATGGAGCTCGGCCGCAGGCTCGCGCCCCTGCGTGACGAGGGCGTGCTGATCGTCGGCTCCGGCTTCTTCACCCACAACCTGGCCGCGCTGCGGCACGCCGGGGGCACTCCGGCCTGGTCGGCGGAGTTCGACGACTGGGGGCGGCGCGCGCTGGAGGGCGGCGACACCGACGCCCTGCTGGACTTCCTGCACCGCTCCCCGGCCGGCCGGCTCGCCCACCCCCGGACGGAGCACTTCGCCCCGCTGTTCGTGACCATGGGCGCGGCCGACGCCGCCGGCGAACTCGGCGACCAGAAGTCGGTGATCGACGGCTTCTGGATGGGCCTGGCCAAGCGCTCGGTCCAGTTCGGCTGAACCGGCGCCCACCGGCCCGGAGCGGCTGCGGCTGCCTGCCCGGTCCCTGTCCGTCCGGCCCCCGGTCGTCCGGCCCGGTCCCTGTCCGTCCGGCCCCTGTCCGTCCGGCCCCCGGCCGTCGGGCCGCCGGCCGCCGGTCGCCGGTCGCCGGTCGTTCGGCCCCCGGCCCCAGGCCGTCCGGGCCGCCCCCGGTCCTTCGGCGCACGGCTCCCGGCCGACCGTCCGGCCTCCGGCTCCCAGCCATCCGGGCTCTCGCGGGCTCGCCCGCGCCTTCCGGCTCCCGCCGAGCCCCTGGTCCGCCCCGGGCTCCCCGGAGGCCCGCCGGGGCCCACCGACCTCCCGCCGACCCGGCCCCGCCCCCGCTCCTCCTCCTGCCCCCGCCCCGCCCTGCCCTGCCCGCCCCGCCCTGCCCGCCCCACCCCGTCCCTCATAAAGGCCGGATATGGTCCGCCCCTGAAAATCCTGTGAGTCCGATTCGTCGGCAACCTTCCGCGGGTGCCGGTCGTCTTCCGGGGTGGGAGAGCGGGTGAGCAAGGCGCTCTCCCGGGGTAGGTGAGGGCGGTCGCGCCGCGTGTGACGGGCGTCTCACCCGCGCAGGGAGCGGAGTGGTCCGCGAGGGGCGCGAGGGCGGTCTCCATCCCCGTCCTGACCTGCACCTCTCGGTGCTCGTCGGCACCGCACAGCGGCGTGCGGCGCGACAGGGTACTGCATGATCAGAAAAATCGGGGGTCGGGTTGGGAATTCTGTCCGGATTCCAGTCGTTGTTTCCATCGGATGCAGGGCACCCGAGGAGAGTCCGAGGAGTCCGGAGGAGGGTCCGGAAGACCTCGGCGGCGCCTCCCGCCGTGCCGAGCGTCCGACGGACCACCCGCTGACCCACCATCGCAAGGGAGCACGCATGGCAACCCGTGCCGTCGCCCGTCGTAAGTCCGCCAATGGCGAGACGGCCGACGCGGCAAGCAGTGTTCGCGCCACCGGCGACATCGCCGACCGCGATCTGGTCGGCATGTACCTCGACGAGATCGCGCGGACACCGCTGCTCGACGCCGCCAAGGAGGTCGAGCTGTCCCAGCAGATCGAGGCGGGTGTCTTCGCGCGGCAGATCCTCGACGGGTACGAGGAGTCCGCGCTGGACGCGAGCCGTGAGGAGCTGGAGGCCCTGGTCGACCAGGGAGAGCGGGCCAAGGACGTCTTCATCCGCTCCAACCTCCGGCTGGTCGTCGCCGTGGCCCGTCGCTACCCCCGCAGTGGCCTGCCCCTGCTGGACCTGATCCAAGAGGGCAACGCCGGCCTGGTCCGCGCGGTCGAGAAGTTCGACTACCGCAAGGGCTTCAAGTTCTCCACGTATGCCACGTGGTGGATCCGCCAGGCGATCACCCGCTCGATAGCGGACCAGTCGCGCACGATCCGGCTGCCCGTCCACCTGGTCGAGGAGCTGGGCCGCATCCGCCGTGTGCAGCGCGAGTTCAACCGTGAGCACGGGCGCGACCCGGAGCCCACGGAGATCGCCGCCGAGCTCGCCTCCACGCCGGAGCGCGTCATCGACGTACTGGACTGGGCCCGCGACCCCGTCTCGCTGAACATGGCGGTGGACGACGAGGGCGAGACCCAGTTCGGCGACCTGCTGGAGGACACCTCCGCGGTGAGCCCCGAGCAGTCGGTGCTGACGCTGCTGCGCAGCGAGGAGCTGGACGACCTCATCGGCCGCCTCGACCAGCGCACCGCGTCCATCATCAAGATGCGGTACGGCATCGAGGACGGACGCGAGCGCACGCTGACCGAGGTCGGCAAGGAGCACGGCCTGACGCGTGAGCGGATCCGGCAGATCGAGAAGCACGCCCTGCTGGAGCTGAAGAAGCTGGCCCGCGACACGGGCTTCGACGCGGCGGCCTGACGCATCCGCCCGCGAGGGCGTGTGCAGCCCCGGCCGGTGTGCGCCGACGCGTACGCCGGGTGGCCGAACACCGCGCAAAGATGGCGCTGTTCCGCCGCTTCGACCGAGGGTGACGGGGAACAACACCTCAGGGCACGGGAGTTCGGATCCAGAAACCGGAACTCCCACCCTGGGAAACCGTTTCAGCAGCCGGCCCACGCGCCAACCGAACCAGGTCCCGACGCAATCCCCCCCCGGCGCCGGGACTTCCCACGAGCCGGGCTTCGGCACCCTCCCCCCCCCCGGGTGCCGGAGTCCGGCTCTCTTGCTGCGCCAGAAGCCTGAAAGGACGGGCCACCCCGTACCTGAACCACGGGGTGACCCGCCCGGACGGCAGATTCTGTCATACGGCCGATCACCGTCCGGCCACAGGCCGTCACGCCCTCCGGCCGTCACCGCGGCCGTGCCGCACGGCTCAGCCGCTCGCCCATCTCCCGTACGCCGTCCACCAGTTCCGCCGGCTCCCGTACCGTGAAGTCGAAGCCCAGCATCGCCAGGCGCGCCGCCAGCCACTCCACCGGTCCGCTGCCCCGCCCGCGCAGCACGCACCCGCCGCGCTCGTCTGGCTCCGGCGCCCCGAGCCACCCCGGCAGCCGCGCCGCGACCGCGTCCACCGGCTCGGCGAACGCGACGACATAGTCGTAGGACTCCTGTCCGCGCTGCATCGAGCGCCGCAGGTACTCCGCCGCGCTGCCCTCCGGCAGCTCCCGCTCCACGAACCGCGCGCCCGTCGCGAACGGCTCGCTCACCCGGTCCACGCGGAAGGTCCGCCAGTCCTCGCGCTCGAGGTCGTAGGCGACGAGATACCAGCGGCGTCCCGTCGACACCAGCCGGTACGGCTCGGTCAGCCGCCGTGACGGGGTGCCGTCGGCGGCCCGGTAGGCGAACCGCAGCCGCTCCCTCCCGGCCACCGTGGACGCCATCACGGTGAGCGTCTCGGGCGCGATGTTCGGCCCGTCCCCGCTGGTCAGCGGCGTGGTCGCGGCCTGCAGCGTGGTCACCCGGTGACGCAGCCGCGACGGCAGCACCTGTTCCAGCTTGGCCAGCGCGCGCACCGACGCCTCCTCCAGGCCCTCGACCGCGTGCCCGGCGCCGGCCCGCAGCCCCACCGCGATGGCCACCGCCTCCTCGTCGTCGAGCACGAGCGGCGGCAGGGCCTTGCCCGCGACGAGCCGGTAGCCGCCGTCCGCGCCCATGCTGGCCTGCACGGGATAGCCGAGTTCCCGCAGTCGGTCGACGTCCCGGCGGATCGTGCGGCGTGAGACGCCGAGCCGCTCGGCGAGCTCGCCACCGGGCCATTCGCGCGGCGTCTGGAGAAGGGAGAGGAGCTGCAGGAGCCGGGCCGGAGTATCGGTCGTCATACAGTCGAGAATGCCGCAGAACTAGGACACGATCTGACCTACTGGCGTCCTACCTTCGGTGCATGACCTCCACCGAGACCGAAACGCACCTCACCGCACCACCCGCCGCCGGTGACCGCCGCCGCTGGTTCGCCCTGGCGATCGTGATGACGGCGGCCTTCATGGACCTCGTCGACGTGACGATCGTCAACATCGCGATCCCGTCCATCCAGCGGGACGCGGGCGCCTCGTTCAGCCAGATCCAGTGGATCACCGCCGGCTACGCGCTCGCCTTCGCGGCCGGTCTCATCACCGGCGGCCGGCTCGGTGACATCCACGGCCGCAAGCGGGTCTTCCTGATCGGCATCGGCGGCTTCACGCTGGCCTCCGCCCTGTGCGGTTTCGCCGTGAACCCGGAGATGCTCGTCGCCTCCCGCGTACTGCAGGGCGGCATGGCGGCGCTGATGGTGCCCCAGGTGCTGTCGATCGTGCACGCCACGTTCCCGGCGCACGAACGCGGCAAGGTCTTCGGCCTGTTCGGCGCGATCATCGGTCTGGGCGCGGTGTCGGGACCGCTGCTGGGTGCCCTGCTGACGGAGTGGAACCTCTTCGGTCTCGAATGGCGGCCCATCTTCCTGATCAACCTGCCGGTCGGACTGGCCGCCTGGTTCCTCGGCCGCCGTTTCATCACCGAGTCGCGCGCCCCGCGCGCCCTCAAGCTCGACCTGGTGGGCGTGGCCCTGGTGACGCTCGGTCTGCTGATGCTGCTCTACCCGCTCACCCGCGGCCGTGAGCTGGGCTGGCCGCTGTGGGGATACGGCTCGATGGCCGGCGCGCTCGTCGTCTTCGGTGTGCTGGTCGGCTACGAGCGGCGCAAGGCGGCGCGGGACGGCTCCCCGCTGGTGGAGCTGTCGCTGTTCCGGATCAAGAGCTTCGCGGCCGGTATCGCCGTGCAGACGGTGTTCGGGATCGCGCTCGGTGTGTTCTTCCTGGTGTGGACGCTGTACATGCAGATGGGGCTGGGCTGGAGCCCGCTGAAGGCCGGTCTGACGGGTGTGCCGTTCTCGATCGCCGTGTCGCTGGCGGCGGGGCTGAGCGTGCAGAAGCTGGTCCCGCGGTTCGGGCGCGGGGTGCTGCGGGCGGGCGCGCTGATCATGGCGCTGGGTGTGCTGCTGTATCTCGCGGAGGCCGGGCACTACGGCCTGGCCATCGCCCCCTGGCAGATGGCGCTGCCGCTGGTGGTGATGGGCCTCGGCATGGGCCTGATCGTCGCGCCGCTGACCGACGCGGTGCTGTCCCAGGTGCCGCGCGAGCACGCCGGTTCGGCGTCCGGCCTGATCAACACCGTGCAGCAGATGGGCAACGCGCTGGGCCTCGGCCTGGTCTCGGTGGTCTTCTTCGGTGAGATCGGCGACCGGCTCACCCGGGCCGAGGTGGGCCCGGCCTTCGTGCACGCCTTCCAGCACGCGCTGGGCTGGGTGGCGGCGGTGATGGCCGTGATCTTCCTGCTGATGTCCGCGCTGCCGAAGCGTCCGGCGCAGCACGTGGAGGGAGCGGAGACGGACGAGCCCGCGGCGGCGGAGCAGGAGCGCGAACTGGTGCACTGAGCACCACCGTCCAAGGAAGGGCCCGGCACCTGAGGTGCCGGGCCTCTGCCGTGCCGGACCCTTGTCGTGCCTGCTCATGGCCCGCCCCATGTCCGGAACCATGTCCGGGTTGATTTCCGATCATGCCCGTTTCACTTCTGATTGCGCCCGAAGCTGTTTACTTTCCGGAAATCCGGGCGTAGCCTCCGAGTGAAGCCACACGTACGGGTACGAGTCGGAGGCGAACGGACATGTACGCACCGGAGCGGCAGCAGGAGATCCTCCGGCTCGCCCGGGACGGCGGCCGGGTGGACGTCGTGTCGCTCGCCGAGGAGTTCCAGGTGACGGCGGAGACCATCCGACGTGACCTGAAAGCCCTGGACCGGGCCGGCCTGGTGCGGCGCGTGCACGGCGGTGCCATCCCCGTGGGCCGCCTGGACTTCGAGCCGGACCTCACCGAGCGCGAGTCCACCGCCGCCGACGAGAAGGACCGCGTCGCCAAGGCCGCCCTCGCCGAGCTGCCCACCGAGGGCACGGTGATCCTCGACGCCGGCACGACGGTCGCCCGCCTGGCCGCCGCGCTGCCGCTGGAGTCCTCGCTCACCGTCGTCACGCACTCGCTGCCCATCGCGGCCCGCCTCGCCGACCACCCGGGCATCCAGCTCCACCTCGTCGGAGGGCGGGTCAGGCACCGTACGCGTGCCGCCGTGGACGCCTGGGCGCTGCGGGCGTACGGCGAGATCCGCGCGGACGTGCTGTTCGTGGCCGCCAACGGCTTCTCCGCCGAGCACGGTCTGACCACCCCCGACCTCGCCGAGGCGGCGGTCAAGCGCGCGGCCGTCGCCGCCGCCCGCCGGGTCGTCCTGCTCGCCGACTCCTCCAAGCACGGCCAGGAGCACTTCGCCCGCTTCGGCGACCTGAGCGACGTGGACCTGCTGATCACCGACAGCGGGCTGAGCCCCGAAGACACCGCCGTCATCGAGCGCGGCGGCACGGAAGTAGTACGCGCATGATCCTCACCGTCACCCCCAACCCGTCCCTCGACCGCACCTACGAGGTCCAGGCGCTCAAGCGCGGCGATGTCATCCGCGCCGAGACCGAGCGCACGGACCCCGGCGGCAAGGGCGTGAACGTCTCCCGCGCGGTCGCGGCCGCCGGGCGGCGCACGGTCGCCGTACTGCCCCTGGGGGGCGCGCCGGGCGCGCTCGTCGCCGAGCTGCTCCACGCGCAGGGCATCGAGGTCGCGCCGGTCCCGGTCGCCGGGGCCACCCGCTCCAACATCGCGCTGGCCGAGGCGGACGGCGTCTTGACGAAGATCAATGCGCCGGGCCCGCACCTGACCGCCGCCGAACAGGAACTGCTGCTGGAGACCGTGCGGGAGGCCTCGCGCGGCGCCGACTGGATCGCCTGCTGCGGCAGCCTGCCGCGGGGACTCGCCCCCTCCTGGTACGCCGATGTCGTCAGCCGGGCGCACGCCGGGGGCGCGCGGATCGCCCTGGACACCTCCGGGCGCGCCCTGCTGGAGGCGCTGCGCGCCCGGCCCGACGTGGTGAAGCCCAACGCCGAGGAGCTCGCGGAAGCGGTCGGGCGCCCGCTCGCCACGGTGGGCGACGCGCTCAAGGCGGCGGAGGAACTGCGCGAGATGGGCGCGGGCGCGGTGCTCGCGAGCCTGGGTGCCGACGGACAGCTGCTGGTCGACGGCTCGGGTGCCTGGTTCGGCAGCGCCCGCGTGGACGCCGTACGCAGCAATGTGGGCGCCGGTGACTCCTCCCTGGCCGGCTTCCTCATCGCCGGCGGCAACGGCCCCGACGCCCTCGCCTCCGCCGTCGCCCACGGCGCCGCCGCCGTGACGCTGCCCGGCAGTGTGATGCCGGCCCCGGACGACCTGGACCCGGCGGCCGTGACGGTCACGGACCGGGTGCCGGTGGACCGCCCGCTTCAGGAGCCGGTGCCATGACGGCCCGCGTCACCGCCGCCGTGCGGCGCGGCTTCTCCTTACTCCCGTGACACCGGCCGCCCCCGCCCCCGTCATCCCCTTCCCCCTCCCCGCCCCCACTCCCTCCCCACCCCCGTCCCCCTTCCCGCCCCTCCCACCGACCGGGCGATACGCGAGCTAAGGAGCCCGCGATGAGCGACATGATCACCGCGGAACTGGTCGATCTCGACCTGTCCGCCACGACCAAGGAAGCGGCGGCCCGTGCCCTCGCCGAGCGCATGGTGGCGCTGGGCCGGGTGACCGACCTGGACGGCTTCCTCGCCGACGTGGCCGCACGTGAGGCGCAGATGCCGACCGGCCTCGACGGCGGCATCGGCATCCCGCACTGCCGCAGCGCCCATGTCACCGAGCCGACGCTGGCCTTCGGGCGCAGCGCCGACGGGATCGACTTCGGCGCCGCGGACGGTCCGGCCGACCTGATCTTCCTGATCGCCGCACCGGCCGGTGCCGACGACGCCCATCTGACGATCCTGTCGTCGCTGGCCCGCCAGCTGATGAACGCCGAGTTCACGGGCGCGCTGCGGTCGGTGGGCGGGGCGGACACGGCGGCGGCGCTGATCCGCGGGGACCTCAGCCCCGCGGACGCCGAGGCCGCGCAGGCCTCCCAGAACTCCGTGGCGGTGCCGGTGGCGGCCTCCGCCGGTGCCGCCACGGACACCAGCACCCCGGACGCCGGCGAGCGCCCGTTCCGGATCGTCGCCGTGACCTCCTGCCCGACCGGCATCGCCCACACCTACATGGCCGCCGAGTCGCTGGAGAACGCGGGCCGTGAGGCGGGCGTCGAACTCACCGTCGAGACCCAGGGCTCGGCCGGCTTCACCCGGCTCGACCCGGCGGTGATCGCGGACGCGGACGGCGTGATCTTCGCCCACGACGTGCCGGTGCGCGACAAGGACCGCTTCGCGGGCAAGCCCACCGTCGACGTCGGTGTGAAGGCGGGCATCAACCGCCCGGCCGAACTGATCGGCGAGGTACGGGCGAAGGCGGCGCGCGGCGAGGTGAGCGCCGCGGCCCCCGCCTCGGGCTCCACCCCAATCGAGCGCACCGGCGAAGCGGGCGAAGGCTACGGCACCAAGCTCCGCAAGTGGCTGATGTCCGGCGTCAGTTACATGGTGCCGTTCGTCGCCGCGGGCGGTCTGCTCATCGCGCTCGGCTTCGCGATCGGCGGCTACAAGATCAACAAGGCGCCGTCGGTCATGGACCACTTCATCTGGACCCAGGCCGACAGCTGGGGCGCGCTGCTGTTCCAGATAGGCGGCGTGGCCTTCGGCTTCCTCGTCCCGGTCCTCGCCGGGTACATCGCCTACGGCATGGCGGACCGGCCCGGCCTGGTGCCCGGCTTCGTCGGCGGCGCGATCTCCCTCACCATCAACGCCGGCTTCCTCGGCGGCCTGGCCGCGGGTCTGATCGCCGGCGGGGTGGTGATGGCCATCCAGAAGGTGCGGATCCCGGCGGCCCTGCGCGGCATCATGCCCGTGGTGGTGATCCCGCTGATCTCCGCGGCGATCGTCGGGTTCCTGATGTTCGTGGTGATCGGCAAACCCATCGCCTCGGCCCAGAAGGGCCTGACGGACTGGCTGAACGGCCTCACCGGCACCAACGCCGTCCTGCTCGGCGCGCTGCTCGGCCTGATGATGTGCTTCGACCTCGGCGGGCCGGTCAACAAGGTCGCCTACACCTTCGCCACCGCCGGAATCGCCGTCGCGAGCCCCAGCGACTCCGCGATGAAGATCATGGCAGCGGTGATGGCCGCCGGCATGGTCCCGCCGCTGGCGATGGCCCTGGCCACGACCGTGCGCGGCAAGCTCTTCACCGAGACCGAGCGGGAGAACGGCAAGGCCGCCTGGGTCCTCGGTATCTCCTTCATCTCCGAGGGCGCCATCCCGTTCGCGGCGGCCGACCCGCTGCGGGTCATCCCCTCCGCCATGGTCGGCGGCGCCATCACCGGCTCCCTGTCGATGGCGTTCGACGCGACCCTGCGCGCCCCGCACGGCGGCATCTTCGTCGTCCCGCTGATCGGCAACCCGCTGCTCTACCTGGTCGCCATCGCGGCGGGCGTCTGCGTCAGCACCGCCCTGGTCGTCGTCCTCAAGGGGCTGCGCAAGCCGGCCCCCGGCGCCCCCGAGGCGGGGACGGGTGAGAGCGCGGCGGCCACGGGCGCCAAGCAGCCGGTGGCGGCGTAACAAGGAGAGCCCATATATCCCTTTCAGGCGCTGTGAGTTGTTCACGGCGCCTGTCAGGTTAGAGAACGCAATGCGAGATGCGTCACGGTCCGGGGTCAAAGTCCCGGACCGTGGTGTTCACTGGAACGCATGCCCGAGCCTTCCTCGATCCTCCAGTCGGCAGGGATGGCCGTCCTCGCTCTGGCCGGCATCGCCTGGCTGATCGGCATCACCCGCATGCTGCGCCGCTTCCGCCAGGAGGCGATCATCCGGAGCTTCACCCCGGACGCCGCCCTGTCCGCCCTCCCGGGCCCGCGCGAGACCGGCCCCCACCTGGAAGCCGTGGAACTCACCCCGGCGGAACGGGACGCCTTCGCCAGCCTGGTACGCCGCCTCAGCGACGGCGGCTGAAGGGCTCCGCGCTACGAGGAGACCCGCTCGGCGCGCCGCTCCATCGCGGCCCGGGCCGCCTCCTCGCTCGGGTACACCTCGCACATGTGCCGCCCGTCCGGGGTCGCCGTGTGCTCCACCTCCCACAGGGCCATCTCGCGGCCGTCACGCAGCAGGAACGCGTGCTCGTAGAGCGAGAAGCACAGTCCGATACGGCCCGCCCGGCACGGACGGCCGAACGCCTGCGTGATCCGGTGCCCCCGCGCCGTGGCCAGCACGGCCGCGGTCTCCCCGTCGGGACGGTCGGCGTTCTCCGCGCGCCGCAGCAGCCGCCGCGCGTGGTCGGCCGAGCCGTCGGTGAGGTACACCTGCCGCGGCCGGGGAACGGGCGCGGGGTGCGCCGGCACCGGCAGCTCGAACTCCGTCCCGTCCGGCGGCAGCGGCAGCCGGGCCGTGGCCGCGCGCAGCTCCTCCTCGTCGACGTACACCTCGTGCTGCGGGTCGCTGCCCGGGGCCGTGTTGTGGACCAGCTCCCACAGGGTCAGCGCCTGGCCGTCGGCCAGGAGCCAGGTGTGCCGGTACGTCTCCCGGTGCAGCCCCGCGCTGTGGTGCGCGGAGTGCAGCGAGCCGTCGTACGCCAGCGCGCAGTCCAGCCGCCCTATCACGTCGTCGGGCAGCTCGAAGGAGTTCAGGGCGCGGCCGAGAATCCGCGCCAGATGATCTTCCGGCGACGCAGGTGGTTCGTACACCGCGGTCTCGTACGGAACGCTCAAGGTGTCTCCCGGCGCTTGCTGCATGTCACCCAGTGGGTGCATACCGTAGCCCCTCGGTCGGACATCGTGTCCGGGAACCGAGAAAACGTGTGCCCGGAAAACGCGCGGGCCGTGCGGGAAGTTCCCACACGGCCCGAGGAGCGTCAACGCCCCCTGCACGCCCGGCGATCACCGCCTCACGCGGCACTCCCGGCGACCCACTCGCTCCAGCCCATGTTCCAGCCGTTGAGCCCGTTGTCGGGGGAGACGGTCTTGTCCGGCGAGTTCTTGACGACCACCACGTCACCGATCAGCGAGTGGTCGTAGAACCACTTCGCCTGGGTGTCCCCCTGCGCGCCCCGCACATCCGCCAGGCCGACACAGCCGTGGCTGGTCCCCGCCCGGCCGAAGGGCGGATTGCCCTTGTTGTACCAGTAGTTGCCGTGGATGAAGGTGCCCGACTGCGTCAGCCGCATCGCGTGCGGCACGTCCGCGATGTCGTACTCGCCGCCCAGCCCGACCGTCTGGCTGTTCATCCGGGTCTGCGTGAACTTCTCGGAGATCACCATCGCGCCGTTGTAGGTGGTGTGCTCCGGGCTGCCGGACGAGATCGGAATCGTCTTCACGGTCTGCCCGTCCCGCACGACCGTCATCGTCTGCGTGTTGACGTCCACGGTGGAGACCTGGGACCGGCCGACGGTGAAGGTGACGACCTTCTTCTGCACCCCGAAGACCCCGTTGGCCCCCTGGACCCCGTCGAGGTCGATCTTCATGGTGACCTTGGAGCCGGCCTTCCAGTAGTCCTGGGGCCGGAAGTCCAGGCGCTGCTCCCCGAACCAGTGCCCGACCACCTGCTGGCCGCTGCTGGAGGTGACCGTGATGTGCGACTGCACGGCCTTCTTGTCGCTGATCGCCTTGTCGAAGGTGAACGACACGGGCATCCCGACGCCGACGGTCGTGCCGTTGTCCGGCGAGTACGTCCCGATGAAGCTGTTCGACGACGAGACGGTGGTGAAGATGGAGTTCGCGGCCGCCGTACGGCCGCCGGAGTCCTTCGCCGTCGCGGAGATCTGGTACTTCGTGCCGCGTTCCAGCTGCTCCTTGGGCTTCCAGGTGCTGCCGTCGGCGGATATCTCACCGGCCACGGACTGCCCGGTGCCGGCCACCGTCATCTTCACATCCGTCAGCTTGCCGTCGCTGACCTTCACTCCGGTGCTGTTGATCGAGGCGCCGGTCGAGCCGTCCTTGGCCGAGATGGCTATCTTCGCGACGGAGGTCTTGGTGTCGCCGCCACCGCCGCCGCCCTTGTCGTCGTTGCTGGCGTTGGCGTTCCCGCCGCACGCGGTGAGGGTCAGGGCGCCGACCATCAGGGCGGCACAGGCCCCCAGTACGCGCCGCGCTGCTGTGTCCGGCGTTGTCACGGGCTGCTCCCAATTTTCGTCGATCACTCCAAGGCGTGAAGAAAGAGCGATCAAACGACTGCTCCGGTTCCCACGTGACAGAACTGCGACAATTCCCTGCCGGGAGCTGCCAGGCCGGGTGCCGCACCCGACGGTTCGCACCGAACGAGGCGGCAGCGAACCGAAGGTGGGGTGCGCGTCACCACGACGTCGGTGCACCCGCGCGCGGCGGGAAGGGGCCGGGGTGGGGGGTGTCCGCCCGCAGCGGCCGGCACCGGCGGAGGGTGCCCTCGTCGGGGACGGGCGGCCGGACCGAGGACGGGCACCCCCCACCCCGGCCCCGACCCACCACGCACCGCAGGCGAGACCGCAACCGACCACGCACCGGCACGGGCCGCCGCAGGCACAAAAAGGGGCGCGGGGAACTGCGCGACCAGCCACTCGAAACCCGCACAGGCGCCGCAGGCAAACGCGACCGGCCAACCACCGCCCCGCGGCCACCACTCACGCCCGCCCGAACAACTCCCCGTACGACGGCCACCCCTCCACCGACTCCGCCGCCCGCACCGCCCGCACGATCGCCCGCGTCACCACATCCGCCCCCGCCGCGAGCAACGCGTTCAACGCCAGTGGATCCTCCGCCGGCAACGCACGCACCCCCGTCGCCAGCGCGAACACGCTGTCCCCGTCGTTCAGAAGATGCACCGGCCGCACCGCCCGCGCGATCCCGTCATGCGCCGTACCCGCCATCTTCTGCGCCTGCGCCTTCGACAGCACCGCGTCCGTGGCGACCACGGCCAGCGTCGTGTTCATCGGCGGAGCCACCCGCGCGGCCGCCAGCTCCTGCAACCGCGCCCGCGCCGCCTCGACCACCTCCGTCGGCGGGTACGCCACCCGCCGCCCCCCGAACAACTCCGCGTACATCTCCCCGTACAGCACCCCCGTCCCCGGATCCACCACCGATCCCGCCGCGTTCGCCACGACCAGCGCCCCCACCGTGACACCGGAGTCGAGCACCACGCTCGCCGTCCCGACCCCGCCCTTCAGCACCCCCACGGCCGCCCCCGTCCCGGCCCCCACGCACCCTTCCGTGACAGCCGCCCCGACCGCGCTGTCCGCCGCGGCCTCGACCGCGGCACGCCCCGTCGACGCGTCCGGCCGCGCCCGGAAGTCACCACCGCGCCCGAGGTCGAACACGCACGCCGCCGGCACCACGGGCACGACGTGCGTGGGATCCGGCCCCACCCGCACCCCCCGCCCCCGCTCCTCCAGCCACGCCATCACCCCGGACGCCGCGTCGAGCCCGTACGCGCTGCCCCCGGTGAGCACCACGGCCTCGACCTTCTGTACGAGGTTGCGCGGATCGAGGGCGTCGGTCTCCTTCGTGCCCGGCCCGCCGCCGCGCACGTCCACGGCGGCCACAGCACCCCCCTCGGGGGCGAGGACGACGGTGGTCCCGGTCAGCCACCCGTCACCACGGCACGTGGCGTGCCCGACCCGCACCCCGATGACATCCGTCAGCGCGTCAACTGTCATGCGCCCCAGTGTGAACGACCCGTGTCATCCGACCCGGTTCCACGACCGATGTCACCCCACCCCGTGCGCGGAGCGCGTCCGCGCTGTCAGCGCCACCCCGACCGCCACCGCGAGCCCCGACACGATTCCCGCCGCGAGCACCGCCCATTCGCCCAGGAACGTGCAGAGAATCACGAGCAGTGCCGTGACCGGCAGGACCATCTGCTGTGCGATGCCGACCTTGAAGTGACGGGCGTGCAGCGCCCACACGGTCAGCAGGTACAGCGCCGTCGGAAGCGTCACCGCCGCCGACGCGGCCGTGGTGGAGATGTGCGCCGAACCGACCGCCTGCTCCACGGCCACCTCCAGCCCCGCGCCGATCGCCGCCGCGGAGGCGAAGATCAGGTAGTGGCCGTAGCCCCACACGAACGCCTGCCGGCTGGAGCGCAGGTGCCCGTGGATCGGCACCACGAAGTAGATCCACCAGGCGGCGAACACGATCAGCAGCCCGCCCGCCGCGATCGGCAGCAGCTCACCGAGCGCGTCGTGCTCGTCCACGGCCGACTTGACCGCGACCGTGGCCGCGGCGATCGTCTCGCCGAGCACGATGATCGTGAACAGTCCGTAGCGCTCGGAGATGTGGTGCGGATGCCAGGCCGTGGTGAAGGACCTCTCCGCGATCAACGGCACCGACAGCTCGGCGAGCACCATCACCAGGAACAGCCAGGGCCGCGCGGGCTCCGGCAGCACGATCAGCCCGACCCAGCCGACCTGGCAGAGCAGCACCCCGCAGGCGTACCGCACCGCCGCGGTCCGCTCCGCGCCCTCGGCCGATCTCGCGGCGCGCAGCCACTGCGCGACCATGGCCAGCCGCATGATCACGTAGCCGAGCCAGACGACGAAGAAGTCGTGTTCGTCGAAGGCCCGTGACACCCCCGCCGCGAGCACCAGGACACCGGCGATCTGCAGGAGGGTGACGACCCGGTACAGCACGTCGTCGTTGTCGTACGCGGAGGCGAACCAGGAGAAGTTCATCCAGGCCCACCAGATGGCGAAGAAGACCATCGCGTAGTTGAGGATGCCCTGGCCGGCATGCCCGTCGGCCAGGAAGTGCACCAGCTGGACGCCGGCCTGGGCGATCGCGACGACGAAGCACAGGTCGAAGAGGAGTTCCAGCGGTGAGGCGACGCGATGGGCCTCGTCGCGGCCGCGGGCGGTGAGCCTGCGCAGGGGCCGGTGCCGGGCAGGCACGTCGGAGCGCGCGTCGGAGGGCGCGGGGGACTGGCTGGAACTCGGCGTCATGTGTCCCAGCACACCAGATAACCGGACGAAAATCTTCGGGCCGAGGCCGCGGCGTAACCTGGAGGCATGAGCACCGCTTCCGCCCCCGAGCCGCGCGACCCGAAGGCCGCGCTGGTCTTCGACGACCCGCTCGCGCTCCAGTCCTCGGACGACACCGACGGCGGGTGGGGCGAGCGTCCCGCGACGACCGGCGACAGCGCCGCCGACCTGAAGCGCTTCCTCGACGAGAAGCCGCCCCACCACATCTGAGGTTCCGGGAGCGTCTCCCGCTACTCGCCGCGCCCGGCGGTCCGCTGGGCGACCAGCGTGTCGCGGATCTCCTTGAGCACCTCCAGCTCGCTGACCTCGACGATCTCCTTCGTGCCCTCCCGGGCCGCCTTGCGGTCCGCCTGGCGGGCCAGGTACTTCGCCATCGGCAGGACCATCAGGAAGTAGACCACCGCGGCGGTGATCAGGAAGTTGAGGGTCGCACCGAGGACGGAGCCCCACATGATGCGGATGCCCTCGTCCTTCGTGCAGCTCGCCGTCAGGCAGGAGCTGTAGTTGTCCAGGCTCTGGGTGCCGATCGCCCCGACCACGGGGTTGATCACGCCCTTCACCACCGAGTTCACGATGTTGGTGAAGGCGGCGCCGATGACCACCGCTACTGCCAGATCGACGACATTCCCGCGCATCAGGAAGGCCTTGAAGCCCTCCCAGACACTCGGCGCCTTCTTCTCGCTCACCTCGAGGCCTTTCCTCGTCCGTACGGCATGTGGAGTAAATCGCTCCGCAACCTACGACAGGCCAAGGGAGGCATGTCCAATCCGGTAACTCGATCGTGCCACTTGACAAACTTTCGCACAGGCGCCGAGTCACCCTCCTCACCCCACCGTCACCGCGAGCCGTGCGGTCGCGCTCGCCCCGACGAGCCGCGCCGCCGTGGCCCGCGGCACCGACAGCACGACGAGGGTGCCGCCGCCCGTGACGTCGTCCGTGACCTCGGGCAGCCGGGCCACGCGGGCACCGCGCGCCACGACCCGCGCATCCCCGCCACCCGTGCCGTCCTCGGCGGCGATGACGTCCACCCGGTCGCCCGGCCGCAGCAGGCGCACCGTGCCGGCGTCGGCGATCCGGACCGGCGCCGCGACCGTCCCGCCGGCCGGGCGGCCCGGCGGATGCCCGCGGACCCGGTCGGGCCCGGTGGTCCCCCGCGGCCCGGCCGCCACCAGCGCGGCCGCGGTGACGGCCAGCCCGACGGCGACGGCCCGCCTGCGGTGCCGGGCGAGCCGGTGCGCCAGGTGACGCACGCCGCCCACCCGCACCGGCGCGAAGTGCGGAACCTCGCGCGTGGGCGGCACATCGGCCCCGGGCGGACGCGGACAGGACGACGAGGAAGAGGGGGCATGGGGGAGGGAGAGGGACACGGACACGGGATCACCACCTGTGGCGAGGGCTTCGGCTTGCGCACACCACGATGAGCCCTCGCGCCGCATCCCGCGGACGCCCGTGGACCACCCACGGATTGTGGAAAACCCCGTCACCCGTACGGGACGTTCCGGCCCCGACGGCGAGATGGCCCACCGTCACACCGACGGCAGACGGCTGACGGCCGCCCGTCACACCGACGGCAGAGGGCCGCCCCTCACACCGGCGCCGACGGCCCACCGTCACGCCGGCGCCGACCCCGTCACGGCAGCGTGAACCCCGGATCCATCCCCCCGAGCGCCGACGCGCACAGGCAGTCCCGCTCCTCGGTCGCCGGCAGTGCCGCCACCGCGTCGAAGAGCACCCCCCGCATCCGGTCCACGTTGGCCGCGAACACCCGCAGCACCTCGTCGTGGGAGACGCCCTCGCCGGTCTCGGCGCCGGCGTCCAGGTCGGTGACCAGGGTGAGGGAGGTGTAGCAGAGCTCCAGCTCACGGGCGAGCGCAGCCTCCGGATGACCGGTCATGCCGACCACCGACCAGCCCTGCGCCTGGTGCCACAACGATTCGGCACGCGTCGAGAAGCGCGGCCCCTCGACCACGACGAGCGTTCCGCCGTCCACCGCCTCCCAGTCGCGCCCCCGCGCCGCCTTCAGCGCCACCGCGCGCCCGACGGGGCAGTACGGGTCGGCCAGCGACACGTGCACGACGTTCGGGACGACGCCGTCGGGCAGCGGCAGCCCGTCGAAGTAGGAGTTCACCCGGGACTTCGTACGGTCCACGAGCTGGTCCGGCACCAGCAGCGTGCCCGGACCGTACTCGGGGCGCAGGCCGCCGACCGCGCACGGCCCGAGGACCTGGCGCACGCCGGCCGAGCGCAGCGCCCACAGGTTTGCGCGGTAGTTGATGCGGTGCGGCGGGAGGTGGTGGCCGCGCCCGTGCCGGGGCAGGAACGCGACCCGGCGGCCGGCGATCTCACCGAGGAAGAGGGAGTCGCTGGGCGGACCGTAGGGGGTGTCGACCTGGACCTCGGTCACGTCGTCCAGGAACGAGTAGAAACCGGAGCCGCCGATCACGCCGATCTCCGCGTGCGCCTTGTTCGCCATGTCCGCACCCTAACCGGCGGTGCACATGCCGAGGACCCCGGCGTCGGGCGACGACGGGGTCCCGCGGGGAGCGAAGCGGAGAGGCGCGCCTCAGGCGGCGGTGGTGCTGCTGCTCGAGGAGCCGCTGGAGCTCGACGAGGAGCCCGCGTCCGAGGAGGACGAGGAGGACGAGGTCGTCGTGGAGGACGAGGACGACGACTTCGACGACGCCGGCGAGCTGCTCGACGAGGAGCCGCGGCTGTCGTTGCGGTAGAAGCCGGAGCCCTTGAAGACGATGCCGACCGCGGAGAACACCTTCTTGAGGCGGCCCTGGCAGTTGGGGCACTCGGTCAGGGCGTCGTCGGTGAACTTCTGCACCGCCTCGAGGCCCTCGCCGCACTCGGTGCACTGGTACTGGTAGGTGGGCACTGTCTTCCTCCTGGCACTCTCACTCGATGAGTGCTAACGACGAACCATAGTGACGTATTCCCGGGCGTCAGTCCACTGTCACCGGCACGCGGTGACCCACGCCACGCGCGACGGTACGGCCCCGGGCGGGCGCCACCAGCCGCGAGCGCAGCGCCAGCAGGGTCGCGAGGGCGAGCACCGTGCCGCCCATCGGCACCAGGAACCCGGCGCCGCCCCAGAAGCGGTCCTCGAGCTGGCCGGCGACGGTGACCGCCGCGGCCTGGCCGAGGGCGACCGCACCGGTCAGCCAGGTGAACGCCTCGGTGCGGGCGCCGGCCGGGACCAGGCCCTCGACCAGGGTGTAGCCGGTGATCAGGGCGGGCGCGATGCACATGCCGACCAGCAGGCCGAGCGCGGCGAGCAGCAGCACCGAGTGGGCGGTCCACAGCGCGGACGCGGCCAGCGCGAGGGCGGTGTAGCCGACGACCAGGCGGCGCTGCGGGGCGACCTTCCAGGCGATGGCGCCGCAGACGACGCCGGAGATCATGTTGCCCGCGGCGAAGACGCCGTAGAGCACGCCGTTCAGGCCGGGCTCGCCGATCGACTCGGTGAACGCGGCCAGCGAGACCTGCATGCCGCCGAAGACGGAACCGATGCCGAGGAACGTCACGATCAGCACCCGCACGCCGGGGACGCGCAGTGCGGAGGCGTGCTGCACGCGCGTGTGCTCGCCCCCGGTGTGGACCTGGGGCTGGGTGCTCTTCTGCGCGGCGAACAGCAGACCGCCGACCAGGGTCAGCGCGGCCTCGGTCACCAGACCGGCGGCGGGCGCCACCGTGGTGCACAGGGCGGTCGCCAGCAGCGGGCCGACCACGAAGGTCAGCTCGTCGGTGACGGACTCGAAGGCGGCGGCGGTGCTCATCAGCGGGGAGCCCTTGAGCTTCACGCCCCAGCGGGCCCGCACCATCGGCCCGACCTGCGGCACCGAGGCGCCCGTCGGCACGGCCGCCACGAACAGCGCCCACAGGGGGGCGTGCGCGAGGGCGAGCGCGGTGAGGGTGAGGCCGGAAACGGAGTGCACGATCACGCCGGGCAGCAGAACGGCGCGCTGGCCGTAGCGGTCGGCGAGGCGGCCGCTGTAGGGGGCGAACAGGGCCATCGACACGCCGGTGACGGCCGCCGCGGCGCCGGCCGCGCCGTAGGAGCCGGTGGTGTGCTGCACGAGCAGCACGATGGAGAGGGTGAGCATCGCGAACGGCTGTCGTGCCGCGAAGCCCGGGAGCAGGAAGGTCCAGGCGCCGCGGGTGCGCAGCAGCTGCCCGTAGCCCGGGCGGGCGGCAGTGGCCGCCTTCTTCTTCTCCGAGGTGACCGTGGACGCCACGGCCCGTGCCTTTCTGCCGCCTGGTAGCGCGGCGCCCTTGTAAGGGCACCGTGCGCCGAGAGCTGTCCTCTTGCGCGGACTGCGGTAGATGCCGGGGCCCACGGTGAGGGGCTGCACGGCCGCCATACGGTCGCGCCAGCTCTGCGTCAGGCAGAGTTGGTTCGATCAGGGGTGCGCCTTTATCGTACAGGGTTTCCGTGGGGCGGCCCTGTGAAAACGAGCACCGTCAGCTTGTTCACCTGTGATTGGCCGGGGCGGCGGAAGGCGGTCGTGTCGCCGTCACCGCTCCTCGCCGCCCGGGCCCAGCCAGTCGGCCAGCTTGCCGCCCTGGGCCACCGCGCGCAGCCGGCGCTCGGCCGCGTCGCGCACCGGGTCGGTGGTGACGACGAGCAGTTCGTCGCCGCGTCGCAGAACGGTCGTGGGCAGCGGCACGAAGGAGGTGCCCTCGCGCACCACGAGGGTGACCGCCGCGCCCGGTGGCAGGCGCAGCTCGTTGACCTCGACGCCGTGCATCCGGGAGCCCTCGGGGATGTTCACGGACAGCAGGTGGCCGCGCAGCCGCTCCAGGGGCGCGGACTCGATGCCGAGGTCGGCGGTCTCCGTGTCGTCGCCCAGGCGCAGCAGACGGGCGAGCCAGGGCAGGGTCGGGCCCTGGAGCAGGGTGTAGACGACGACCAGGACGAAGACGATGTTGAAGACGCGGCGGCTGCCCGTGACGCCGTTCACCATGGGGATGGTCGCCAGGATGATGGGGACGGCGCCGCGCAGTCCGGCCCAGGACATCAGCGTCTGCTCCCGCCAGGGCACCCGGAACGGTGTGAGGCACAGCACCACGCTCAGCGGTCGCGCCAGCATGGTCAGCACCAGCCCGATGACGAGCGCGGGCCACACGTCGTCGCCCAGCTCGTGCGGGGTGACCAGCAGGCCGAGCAGGACGAACATGCCGATCTGCGCGATCCAGCCGAGCCCTTCGGCGAAGCCCCGGGTGGCGGGCCAGTGCGGCAGCTTGGCGTTGCCCAGCAGCATCGAGGCGAGGTAGACGGCGAGGAAGCCGCTGCCGTGGGCGAGGGCGCCCGCCGCGTAGGCGGAGACGGCGATGGCCATCACGGCGATCGGGTACAGGCCGGAGGCGGGCAGGGCGACGTGGCGCAGGCCCCAGGAGCCGACCCAGCCCACCGCCAGCCCGACGGCCGCGCCGATGGCCAGCTCGAGGGCTATCTCGCCCAGCAGGACGTACCAGTGCTCGACCGGGCCGGCCGTGGAGAAGGCGACGACCAGGATGACGACGGGTGCGTCGTTGAACCCGGACTCCGCCTCCAGCATGCCCGTCACGCGCGTGGGCAGCGGGATCCTGCGCAGCACCGAGAACACCGCCGCCGCGTCCGTCGAGGACACCACCGCACCGATGATCAGTGCCTGGCGCCACTCCAGGCCGACGAGGTAGTGCGCGCCCGCTGCCGTCACCCCCACGCTCACCGCGACCCCGCCCAGCGCCAGCGCGGAGGCGGCCGGAAGGACGGGTTTGATCTCCTTCCACTTCGTGCCGAGTCCGCCCTCGGCCAGGATCACGACCAGGG
Source organism: Streptomyces sp. NPDC028635 (assembly GCF_040637635.1). Taxonomy (NCBI): domain Bacteria; kingdom Bacillati; phylum Actinomycetota; class Actinomycetes; order Kitasatosporales; family Streptomycetaceae; genus Streptomyces; species Streptomyces sp. NPDC028635. Next base: position 73,705 of record NZ_JBEZWX010000009.1, read on the forward strand.
CGGCGTATCCGATGACCTGGGTCAGCGCGGCGCTGTTGAAGTGGATGTGCCCGACGCCGTCCTGGCCCATGAGGATGCCGATGCCCAGGTAGACGAGCAGGCTGGGCAGTCCGCTGCGCGAGGAGATCCGGACTGCTGCCACGGCGACGAGCAGGACGAGCGAGCAGACGAGCAGGAGCTGGTTGAGGTGGTGAACAGTCAGCGGCCGTTCCTTCCTGCGATCTTCCGATTACTTCGTTACCTTACCTAACTCTTGACGATTTCTTGACGCTGGACGAGGCAAGATCGATCGCCTGCCCGGGCTGGTTGCAGACTCCGCGTCAAGTGCCACGGGGCCCTGCGCCTATGGTTGCTCCAGCGCTCAGTTAAAAGCACAGCCGAACCTGCCGCTCGCGTTAGGACAGCAAGGACAGCGATGCCCCCCAACACCACCGCCACAACGGGTGACAAGCCCGGCAAGTCCGGCAGGAAGAAGGGGCACAAAGCCCGTCTTATCGTGCTCGTCCTGGTGCTGGCGGTCATCGGCGGCGTCGGCTTCGGCGGGTACTGGTCGGTCAGCACCGTCCGTGCGTCGTTCCCGCAGACCAAGGGGTCGATCACGCTGCAGGGCCTGTCCGGCCCCGTCGACGTCAAGCGCGACGGCTACGGCATCCCGCAGATCTACGCCTCCTCCGACGCGGACCTGTTCATGGCGCAGGGCTTCGTCCAGGCGCAGGACCGGTTCTACGAGATGGACGTGCGCCGGCACATGACCTCCGGGCGCCTGTCGGAGATGTTCGGCAAGAGCCAGGTCGACAACGACGCCTTCCTGCGCACCCTGGGCTGGGACCGCGTCGCCAAGCAGGAGTACGACACCAAGCTGTCCGCCTCGACCAAGAAGTACCTCCAGGCGTACGCCAAGGGCGTCAACGCCTACCTGGCGGGCAAGGACGGCAAGGACATCTCCCTGGAGTACGCGGCGCTGGGCTTCAGCAACGACTACAAGCCCGCGCAGTGGACGCCGGTCGACTCCGTCGCCTGGCTGAAGGCGATGGCCTGGGACCTGCGCGGCAACATGCAGGACGAGATCGACCGCGCCCTGATGACCAGCCGCCTCGGCCCCCAGCAGATCGCCGACCTCTACCCGCAGTACCCCTACGACCGCAACAAGCCGATCGTGCAGGAGAGCGGATACGACGAGGCGACCCACTCCTTCGGGCCGGGCAGCGGCAGCGGCTCGGGCAGCGGCTCCGGCGCCTCGCTCAACGGCACCGGCACCGGCAGCGGCACCGGGACCGGTGCGGGCACGGGCACCGGCACCGGTGGCTCCACCTCCTCCGGCGCCGGCCTGCAGAGCCAGCTCGCGGGCCTGTACAAGGTCCTGGACCACGTCCCCACGGCCGTCGGCGTCAACGGCAACGGCATCGGCTCCAACTCCTGGGTCGTCGGCGGCGACCACACCATCACCGGCAAGCCGCTGCTCGCCAACGACCCGCATCTGTCGGCCTCGCTGCCGTCCGTCTGGTACCAGATGGGCCTGCACTGCCGCAGCGTCTCCAGCGCCTGCCCGTACGACGTCACCGGCTACACCTTCGCGGGCATGCCCGGCGTGGTCATCGGCCACAACAAGGACATCGCCTGGGGCATGACCAACTCCGGCGTCGACGTCAGCGACCTGTACCTGGAGAAGGTCACCGGCGACGGCTATCTGTACGGCGGCAAGGTCAAGCCGTTCGTCACGCGCGAGGAGACCATCAAGGTCGCCGGCGGCGAGACCAAGAAGATCGTCGTCCGCCAGACCCAGGACGGCATGCCGCTGCTGTCCGACCGCGACGACGAACTGGTCAAGGTCGGCAAGAAGGCCACCGTCGACACCGCGGCGCCCGACCGCGGCGACGGTTACGCCATCGCCCTGAAGTGGACCGCCCTGCAGCCCGGCACCTCCATGGACGCCGTGTTCGCGATGGACAGGGCGGAGGGCTGGAAGGACTTCCGCGACGCGGCGAAGCTGTTCGACGTGCCGTCGCAGAACCTGGTCTACGCCGACAGCAAGGGCGCCAAGGGCAACATCGGCTACCAGCTCCCCGGCAAGATCCCCACGCGCGGCAAGGGCGACGGCTCGCTCCCCGCGCCGGGCTGGGACCCGAAGTACCGCTGGACCGGGTACCTCGACTTCGACAAGCTGCCCTACGAGTACAACCCCGAGCGCGGCTACGTCGTCACCGCCAACCAGGCCGTGGTCGACGCGGACAAGTACCCCTACACGCTGACCACCGACTGGGGCTACGGCACCCGCAGCCAGCGCATCGCCGACCTGATCGAGTCCAAGATCAAGGGCGGCGGCAAGGTCTCCACCGACGACATGCGCCAGATGCAGCTGGACAACAGCAGCGAGATCGCCAAGCTGCTCGTGCCGACGCTGCTGAAGATCGACGTCGGCGACAAGGACGTCCGCCAGGCGCAGGAACTGCTCGAAGGCTGGGACTACACCCAGGACGCCGACTCGGCGGCCGCCGCGTACTTCAACGCCGTGTGGCGCAACGTCCTGAAGCTCGCCTTCGGCAACAAGCTGCCCAAGGAGCTGCGTGTCGAGGGCCAGTGCCTGTGGGTCGACCCGGTCAGCACCACCGGCCCGGTGGACGACACCGACAAGGTGCGCGAGTGCGGTCAGCGCGACGCCGACCAGGCGCAGCCCGACGGCGGCGACCGCTGGTTCGAGGTCGTGCGCACCCTGATGGACAAGCCGGACAGCGACTGGTGGAAGGCGCCGAGGTCGGGCACGCGCCCCGCGGCGCACAACCGCGACGAGCTGTTCAAGCGGGCCATGATCGACGCCCGCTGGGAGCTGACCGCCAAGCTCGGCAAGGACATCGACACCTGGAGCTGGGGCCGGCTGCACCGCCTGTTCCTGAAGAACCAGACCCTCGGCACCGAGGGCCCGGGCGTCCTGAAGTACGTCCTCAACCGCGGCCCGTGGAAGCTCAGCGGCGGCGAGGCGGCGGTCAACGCCACCGGCTGGAACGCCGCCGGCGGCTACGGCGTCGTCTGGGTGCCCTCGATGCGCATGGTCGTCAACCTCGACAACCTCGACAAGTCGAAGTGGATCAACCTCTCCGGCGCCTCCGGTCACGCCTACAGTGCCCACTACACCGATCAGACGGACAAGTGGGCCAAGGGCGAACTGCTGCCGTGGTCGTTCTCGCCGAACGCGGTCGACCAGAGCACCAGCGACACGCTCGTCCTGAAGCCGTGACCGGCTGACCGCAAGCGTCCCGAAGCCGTGACCGGCTGACCGCAGGCGAAGGGCCCTCCACGCGCGTGGAGGGCCCTTCGGCGTCCTCGGGCCGGCCCCGCGCCGTCCGTGGCTCAGGGCGCGGAGAAGCGGCGCACCCCGGACGGGGTCACCACCGCGTGCACCGGGTGGTCGTGCGGCTCCTCGGGCACGCGCGTGACGACCTCCGTGTCGTACAGCAGCACCACCAGCGCGGGCCGCGCGCCCGCGCGCTCCAGGCGGGCGAGCACCCGGTCGTAGGAGCCGCCGCCGCGCCCCAGGCGCATCCCGCGCGTGTCGACCGCCAGTCCCGGCAGCAGGACGACGTCGGCGCCGGTCACGGCCTGCGGACCGAGTCGCTCACCGGCGGGTTCCAACAGGGCCATCTTTCCGCCATGTTGCACGCGCGCCAGGGAGTCCTCGCCCGTGTACTCGCCCCAGTCCAGGTCGTTGTCCTCGAGCAGGGCGGGGAGCAGCACGCGCACGCCCCGCGCGCGCAGCGCGTCGAGCAGCGTGAGGGTGCCGGGTTCGCTGCCCACGGAGACGTACGCCGCCACCGTGCGCGCGTGCGCCAGCTCCGGCAGCGACAGGGCGCGTTCGGCGAGGGCGGCCGCGGCATTCGTCACATCGGCCGGGGTCAGTGCGTTCCGCGCCGCCAGGAAACGCCGCCGAACGGCCCGCTTGTCCGGCTCCATGACCGGTCCGATTTCACCCACTTGTCGCTCCCGTACCGTTCTCTTGTGCTCATATGAGCGCTGATGTCCGGGAGTCGCGGGCCGCCCTCCGCACACCGGTTAAGGTGGCGGTCATGACCCAGTCGCACCCCAGGATCAACAAGGCTGTCATCCCGGCGGCAGGCCTCGGCACCCGGTTCCTGCCGGCCACCAAGGCCACGCCCAAGGAGATGCTGCCGGTGGTCGACAAGCCGGCGATCCAGTATGTGGTCGAGGAGGCCGTCACCGCGGGCCTCGACGACGTCCTGATGATCACGGGCCGCAACAAGCGCCCGCTCGAGGACCACTTCGACCGCAACTACGAGCTCGAGTCCGCGCTCGCCGCGAAGGGCGACACGGACCGGCTCGCCAGGGTGCAGGAGTCCCAGGATCTCGCGACGATGCACTACGTGCGTCAGGGCGACCCCAAGGGCCTCGGTCACGCCGTGCTGTGCGCGGCCCCGCACGTCGGCGACGAGCCGTTCGCCGTGCTCCTCGGCGACGACCTGATCGACCCGCGCGATCCGCTGCTGCAGCGGATGATCGAGGTCCAGGAGCAGTGCGGCGGCAGTGTGATCGCCCTCATGGAGGTCGCGCCCGAGCAGGTCCACCTCTACGGCTGCGCCGCCGTCGAGGCCACCGAGGACGGCGACGTCGTCAAGGTGACCGGCCTCGTCGAGAAGCCCGACCCGGCCGACGCCCCGTCGAACTACGCGATCATCGGCCGCTACGTCCTCGACCCGGGCATCTTCGACGTACTGCGCAAGACCGAGCCGGGCCGCGGCGGCGAGATCCAGCTCACCGACGCCCTCCAGCAGCTCGCCGAGGACGAGAAGGTCGCCGGCCCCGTGCACGGCGTCGTCTTCAAGGGCCGTCGCTACGACACCGGCGACCGCGGCGACTTCCTGCGGGCCATTGTCAGACTGGCGTGCGAACGTGAGGACCTGGGCCCGGACTTCCGGACCTGGCTCCGCAGTTACGTCACCGAGGAGATGTAGCCACCTTGAGCAGCGCCGCGTCCCGCACCCCGGGCCCCGACCACCTGTGGTCGGTGGACGAGCACCTGGAGGACGTCCTCACCACCGTGCGCCCCCTGGAGCCGATCGAGCTGCAGCTGCTCGACGCCCAGGGATGCGTCCTGGTCGAGGACGTCCCGGTGCCCGTGTCCCTGCCGCCGTTCGACAACAGCTCGATGGACGGCTACGCGGTGCGGGTCGCGGACGTGGCCGGCGCGAACGAGGAGTTCCCGGCGGTCCTGGAGGTCGTCGGGGACGTCGCGGCGGGCCAGGCCGACCTGCTCCATGTCGGCCCCGGCCAGGCCGCCCGCATCATGACCGGCGCCCCGCTGCCGCCCGGCGCCGAGGCCGTGGTGCCCGTGGAGTGGACCGACGGCGGGCTCGGCGAGGGCCCGGTGACCGGCATGCGCGCCCGCGCGCTCGCCCCGGAGGGCGCCGAGGGGCACGTACGCGTGTACCGGCCCGCCGAGGCACGCGCGCACGTGCGCGCGGCCGGCAGCGACGTCCGGGCCGGCGACCGCGCCCTCGCGGCGGGCACCGTGCTCGGCCCGCCGCAGATCGCCCTGCTCGCCGCGATCGGCCGCGGCACGGTCCGGGTGCGCCCGCGCCCGCGTGTGGTCGTGCTGTCCACCGGCAGTGAACTGATCCAGCCCGGTGAGCAGTTGGCGCCGGGCCAGATCTACGACTCCAACAGCTTCGCCCTCACCGCCGCAGCCCGTGACGCCGGTGCCATCGCCTACCGGGTGGGCGCCGTCGCCGACGACGCCGAGACGCTGCGCTCCACCATCGAGGACCAGCTGGTGCGCGCCGACCTGATGGTGACCACCGGCGGGGTGAGCGTCGGGGCGTACGACGTCGTCAAGGAGGCGCTGGCGCACGTCGCCGACGAGGACGAGGCGGGCGGCGGTGTGGAGTTCCGCAAGCTCGCCATGCAGCCCGGCAAGCCCCAGGGCTTCGGCTCCATCGGCCCCGACCACACCCCGCTGCTCGCCCTGCCGGGCAACCCGGTGTCGTCGTACGTCTCCTTCGAGCTGTTCGTCCGGCCCGCCATCCGCGCCCTGATGGGACTTCAGGACGTGCACCGGCCGAAGGCCACCGCGACGCTGTCCGCGCAGAAGCCGCTCACCTCCCCGAAGGGCCGCAGGCAGTTTTTGCGCGGTGCCTACGCCGACGGCACGGTCACCCCGGTGGGCGGCACCGGCTCGCATCTGATCGCGGCCCTCGCGCACGCCAACGCCCTGATCGTGGTGCCCGAGGACGTGGAGTCGGTCGCGCCCGGCAGCGAGATCGAGGTCGTCCTGCTCGGCTGAGCCCTCCCGGCCCGAGGTACCGTGTCGCGCACAACACAGGCCCGCGCGCCGCACCGCGCCGGGCCCGGACCGGGAGCGCCACCACCATGACTGTGCCCAACCGGGGGGAGACCCCCGGACAGCCCGTGCAGGACCGCCTGACGCACATCGACGACGCGGGTGCCGCCCGTATGGTCGACGTGTCCGGCAAGGACGTGACCGCGCGGACCGCACGCGCCAGCGGCCGCGTCCTCGTCTCGCCCCGTGTGGTCGAGCTGCTGCGCGGTGAGGGCGTCCCCAAGGGCGACGCCCTGGCCACCGCGCGGATCGCCGGGATCATGGGGGCCAAGCGCACCCCCGATCTCATCCCGCTGTGCCACCCGCTCGCCGTGTCCGGTGTGAAACTGGACCTGTCGGTCGCGGACGACGCCGTGGAGATCTCGGCCACGGTGAAGACGACGGATCGTACGGGCGTCGAGATGGAGGCCCTCACCGCGGTCTCCGTCGCCGCGCTCACCGTGATCGACATGGTCAAGGCGGTCGACAAGGGAGCGGTCATCACGGACGTGCGGGTGGAGCACAAGACGGGCGGCAAGTCGGGCGACTGGAGCCGGGCATGAGCTACCGGGCCCTGGTCGTCACGGCCTCCAACCGGGCCGCCGCGGGTGTCTACGAGGACCGGGGCGGGCCCTTGGTCGCCGACGGCCTGAAGCGCTTCGGCTTCGACGTCGACGGCCCGCGCGTGGTGCCCGACGGCGACCCGGTGCGCGATCAGCTGCGGGCGGCGGCCGAGGACGGCTACGACGTGGTCGTGACCACCGGAGGCACCGGGCTCTCGCCCACCGACCGCACGCCGGAGGCCACGCGCGCGGTGATCGACTACGAGGTGCCGGGCATCGCGGAGGCGATCCGCGCGTTCGGCCGGGGCAAGGTGCCGACCGCGGCGCTGTCGCGCGGACTGGCCGGTGTCGCCGGACGGACCCTGATCGTCAACCTGCCGGGGTCGACGGGCGGAGTGAAGGACGGCCTGGCGGTCCTGCAGCCGCTGCTGGTGCACGCCGTCGACCAGATCCGCGGCGGCGACCACCCCAGACCCGACACCGGAAGCGGGGGTGCGAGCTGAACGGCTCATCCTGGCCCGTGGTGCTGGCCGAGGGCGATGTCGTCCTGCGGCCCATAAGGATGCGCGACCAGAGCGCCTGGCGCGAGGTCAACCGGCGCAACCGGGACTGGCTGCGGCCGTGGGAGGCGACCATCCCGCCGCCCACGCCGACCGGCCCGATCGCGCACCGGCCGACCTACCGGCAGATGGTGCGGCACCTGCGCAGGGAAGCGCGCGCGGGCCGGATGCTGCCGTTCGTGCTCGAGTACCAGGGCCGGCTGGTCGGGCAGTTGACGGTCGCCGGGATCACCTGGGGATCGATGTGCTCGGCGCATGTCGGCTACTGGGTGGACGAGGCGGTGGCCGGCCGCGGTGTGATGCCGACGGCCGTGGCGCTCGCGGTCGACCACTGTTTCCGCAACGTCGGCCTGCACCGCATCGAGGTGTGCATTCGCCCCGAGAACGTGCCCAGCCGCCGGGTGGTGGAGAAACTCGGATTCCGCGAGGAGGGGCTGCGGCCCCGCTATCTGCACATCGACGGCGCCTGGCGCGACCATCTCGTCTTCGCGCTCACGGCCGAGGAAGTCCCGGAGGGGCTGCTCGCCCGCTGGCGGCGCGCCCGGACCCGGAACGGCTCGTCGCAGCGCCCGCAGAACACCCCGGGCGACCACGGTTAGGCCGGTGGAAACGCGGCCCGATCTCCCTCCCCGGGGAAATTGAATATATGTTCGAAATTGATCGGCCCATGACCGTCTCGGGACGGTGAATTCCGCCTCGGAGTGGCCCGCTGATCGCATCGATCACAAAAAAAGTTCGAAATATCAGCCAGATCGTGCGACACACCGGCCCAATTGGCGGATGGCCTCACGCAAACCCCTCTACCGTGTGAGACGTGAGCAGCAGCGGCCTCATCTACGCAGTCATTGTCGGGGCCTGGGCCGCCTACTTGGTGCCGATGTGGCTCCGTAGGCAGGACGAGCTGAACGAGGCCCGTCCGACGGAACGCTTCAGCACCGCCATCCGGTTGCTGTCCGGACGGGCGGGCATGGAGCGCCGATACGCCAAGGACCTGCGGGCGCGCTCCGCCGACGAGGAGGAGCCCGACCTCGCCGACCCGGACGCCGTCACCGACACGGTGGACGTCCGGGCCTTCGCCGTGCCTCCGACCCGCCGTCACACCCGGGCGGCGGCCCAGGCACAGGCGTACGAGTACGACGAACCGGAGCACGAACCGGAGAGCGAGCCGGTGCACGAGCCCGAGCCCGCACCGGTACGCGGCCGGGTGCCGCAAGCCCGGCGCGCGCCCTCCGCCGAGGCGGCCGCCGCGCGCGCCCAGCGCACCAAGGTCCTCGCCCGCCGCCGGCGCACCACGGTGATGCTCTTCCTCGCCTTCACCCTCGGCGCGATCGTCGCCGCGGTCGGCGGGCTCGCGTTCCTGTGGGCGCCCGGCGTGCCCGCCGTCATGCTCAGCGCGTACATCGTCTACCTGCGCCGGCAGGAGCGCCGCCGCTTCGCCTACCAGATGGACCGCCGCCGCGCCGAGGTCGCCGCCCAGCGACTGCGCGAACGCCAGCCGCGCCGGCGCCCGCCCGTCGGCACCGGCGCGCCCGCCGACGCCGAGGAGCCGGACGCGGGGCACGACACCGCCACCGACCCCGGGCTGTCGGCGCTCGCCGCGGACCGGCGCGCCCTGGTGGAGCAGACGGACCACGCCGAGTGGGTCGACCAGCAGCGTGAGCGGCAGCGGCGCCCCGGCCACGGCGACAGCTGGGACCCGGTGCCGGTGCCCCTGCCGACGTACGTCACCGCGCCGGTCGCCCCGCGCGCCACGGCGGACGTCGACCTCGGCGCCCCGGACGCGTGGAGCTCGGCCCGCTCCAGCGCGGTCGCTCCGGAACTGCGGGACGAACACTCCGCCGCGCAGGACGCGCCCGCCGGTGCGGAGGACCGGTCGGCGGACGACGGCCGCAGTGACGCGCGCCGCGCGGCCTCCGCGCGCCGGGCCCGTGAGCGCGGACGCACGCCCCTCTTCGACCAGTACGAGGACGGCGAGCGGCCCCGCGCGGCCAACGAGTGACCCCGGCGCCCGCCCGCACGGAGCGGATTTCCGAGCACGGCGTGGGGGATGCTAAAGTTTCACTCGTTGCAAGGGCCTGTGGCGCAGTCCGGTAGCGCACCTCGTTCGCATCGAGGGGGCCAGGGGTTCAAATCCCCTCAGGTCCACGCAATGAGGGCCCCGGCGATCTTCGGATCGCCGGGGCCCTCACTCATTCCCGCAGACCGTGTGATCCTGCCCTTGTTCTCAGCGGCGCACCGCCGCCACCGTCGTGCCGGCCGACGTGACAGAGCTCACCAGCAGGCCGGGCGGGCCCAGTTGACGCGGCCGGGCGAACCGGGCGACCGGCGACGGCCGCCCCGCCGGATAGCGGGGGCCGCCCCGGCGGATCCTCGTGGGCCGCCCCGCACGGCTGCGGAGCTCCCGCGCAGCGGAGGCGGCGCCAGTGCCGATGCGAAGCGGCGCGGCGCGGCGCGGCGCGGCTACAGCGTCTTCGCGAAGCAGCGGCTCTCCTCGTGGAAGCGGTAGTAGCCGAACTTCTCGCAGGGTTCGTAGCCGCAGGAGGTGTACAGGGCGATGGCCTCGGGCTGCTTGGTGCCCGTCTCCAGGACCATGCGGACCCGGCCCGCCGCGCGGGCGTCGTCCTCCAGGGCGGCCAGCATCCGCCGAGCCAGCCCCCGGCCGCGCATGTCGGCCACCACGTACATCCGCTTCAGCTCGGCGTCGCCGTCCCGGTTGCCCTCGTGGTTGTCGTCCTGCCGTCGCCAGCCGCCGGTGGCGACGGGCCGCTCGTCGGCGTCGTACACGATGAAGTACACGCCGTTCGGCGGCTCGAAGTCGGCCGGGTCGAGGAGTGTGGCGTCGCCGCCGTCGCCGTAGCGCTCGTGGTACTCGGCCTGGACCTCGTCGTTGAGCTTGACGGCGTCGGGGTGGTCGAAGGGGACGCGACGTATAAACATGCTGAGTATCGTACTTCTATGCAGGAGGTGGGGTCTCCGGTTTTGAAGACTGTGACCAGTGTGCCGGTATCGTGCCGGGGTGCTGACTGTGACCACAGTGAACGTGAACGGGCTGCGAGCCGCCGCCAAGAAGGGCTTCGTGGAGTGGCTCGCCCGGACGGAGGCGGACGTCGTGTGCCTCCAGGAGGTGCGCGCCGAGCCGCAGCAGCTGCCGGAGGAGGTCCGCCGGCCCGAGGGCTGGCACGTCGTCCACGCGCCGGCCGCCGCCAAGGGCCGGGCCGGCGTCTCCCTGTACACCCGCCGGGAGCCCGACCGGGTCCGTGTCGGCTTCGGCTCGGCGGAGTTCGACGGCAGCGGCCGCTACGTCGAGGCCGACCTGCCCGGCGTCACGGTCGCCTCCCTCTACCTGCCCTCCGGTGAGGTCGGCACCGAGCGGCAGGACGAGAAGATCCGCTTCATGGGCGAGTTCCTCGCGTACCTGAAGGAGCTGCGCGAGCGGGCCGCCGCCGACGGCCGTGAGGTGGTGGTCTGCGGTGACTGGAACATCGCCCACCAGCAGGCCGACCTGAAGAACTGGCGCGCCAACCAGAAGAACTCCGGCTTCCTGCCGGAGGAGCGCGCGTGGCTGAGCCGCGTCCTGACCCCGGCCGACGGCGGCTACGTGGACGTGGTCCGCGCCCTGCACCCGGACGCCGAGGGGCCGTACAGCTGGTGGTCGTACCGCGGGCGGGCCTTCGACAACGATTCGGGGTGGCGGATCGACTACCACGTCTCGACGCCGGGCCTCGCCGACCGGGCGGTCAAGGGGTTCGTCGAGCGGGCCGCCACGCACGCCGAGCGCTGGTCGGACCATGCGCCGGTGACGGTGGTGTACGACCGCTGAGGGGCCGCTGCGGGGGCACCCACAAGAGCGGCCGCCGCGGGGACATCCCCAAAAGGGGCCGCCGAGGGGACACCCCCTGGAGGGGCCGCTGAGGGGACCACTCCCTAGAGGGTGTCCCGCTTGCTGAGCCGTCGGTCCAGCGCGAGGGACAGTTCCGCCTCCACCACGCTGCGGGCCAGGGGGCGCAGGCGGTGCAGGCCCTCCTCGCCGGCGTGGCGCTGGATCAGCGTGGTGAAGAGTTCGGCGAGGGCGTCGGCGTGTTCGCGGACCCGGGCACCGGCTGCCAGGACCTCGGCGAGCGGGATGCCCTCGCGCACCAGGGCGGAGGAGACGTCCAGCAGGCGCCGGCTGATGTGGACGATCTCGTCGCCGTCGGTGCCCAGGTAGCCGAGGTCCATGGCGGCGGCGAGGTTCTCGGGGGTGACCTCGCCCTCGAAGCGGGCGGCCAGCTCCTCCGGGGTGAGCCGGACCGGCTCCTCCTCGGTGGGGGTGCCGCCGACGCCGATCAGGTCGGCGACGTTGCGGCCCTGGTCGAGGGCCTCGGCGAGCTCCGCGATGCCGTTCAGGGTGTGGCCGCGCTCCAGCAGGGCGGCGATGGTGCGCAGCCGGGCCAGGTGGTGCTCGTCGTACCAGGCGATACGGCCCTCGCGGCGGGGCGGCGGCAGCAGCTTGCGCTCGCGGTAGAAGCGCAGGGTGCGCACCGTGATGCCGGCCAGCTCTGCCAGCTCCTCCATGCGGTATTCACGCTTCTCGGCCACGGGAGGAGCCTATGGTCTACCGCCGGTAACTTTCCTCGCCCACCCCCTACCCATCAGTAGGCCGCTCCTCTACTCTCCCCATTGCGCCAGTGTTCACTGGCAGAGTCTGACCGGGACCGGCAGAGTCCAACAGCGATGCGCGGAGGCTTCGGATGGCCCACGAACACGAGCATGTACGGGTGGCGGTGATCGGCTCCGGATTCGGCGGGCTCGGCGCCGCCGTGCGGCTGCGCCGCGAGGGGATCACGGACTTCGTCGTCCTGGAGCGGGCGAGCGGCGTCGGCGGCACCTGGCGCGACAACAGCTACCCCGGGTGCGCCTGCGACGTGCCCTCCCACCTGTACTCCTTCTCCTTCGCGCCCAACCCCGACTGGCCGCGCACCTTCTCCGGGCAGGAGCACATCCGCGCCTATCTGGAGCACGTGACGGACACCTTCCGGCTGCGCCCGCACATCCGCTTCGACTCCGAGGTGAAGCGGATGACCTGGGACGGCGAGCAGCTGCGGTGGCGTATCGAGACCGCTTCCGGGGATCTCACCGCCGACGTCGTCGTCTCCGCCACCGGGCCGCTGTCCGACCCGAAGATCCCGGACATCCCGGGCCTCGACACCTTCCCGGGCAAGGTCTTCCACTCCGCCCGCTGGGACCACGACTACGACCTCGCCGGCAAGCGCGTCGCGATGATCGGCACCGGCGCCTCCGCCATCCAGATCGTGCCGTCCATCCAGCCCGAAGTGGGCCGGCTCACGCTCTTCCAGCGCACCCCGGCCTGGGTGATGCCCCGTGTCGACCGGGCCATCAGCGGCGCCGAGCGGTGGCTGCACCAGCAGCTGCCGTTCACCACCAGGGCCCGCCGCGGTCTGCTGTGGGGCATCCGCGAGCTGCAGGTGCAGGCGTTCACCAAGCACCCGGACGAACTCGGCTTCGTCGAGCAGCTCGCCAAGCGCAACATGGCCCGCGCCATCAAGGACCCGGCGCTGCGCGCCAAGCTCACCCCCGACTACCGCATCGGCTGCAAGCGCATCCTGCTCTCCAGCACCTACTATCCGGCGCTCGCGCAGCCCAACGTCGATGTCGTGGCCAGCGGGCTCAGCGAGGTCCGCGGGTCCACCGTCGTCGCCGCCGACGGCACCGAGACCGAGGTCGACGCGATCATCTTCGGCACCGGGTTCCACGTCACGGACATGCCGATCGCCGAGCGGGTCGTGGGCGCCGACGGGCGCACCCTCGCCGAGCACTGGAAGGGCGGCATGCAGGCGCTGCGCGGCGCCTCCGCGGCCGGCTTCCCGAACTGGATGACGATCATCGGGCCCAACACCGGCCTCGGGAACTCCTCGATGATCCTCATGATCGAGTCCCAGCTGAACTACCTGGCCGACTATCTGCGCCAGTTGAACGTCCTCGGCGGGCGCGCCGCCCTCGACGCCCGCCCGAGTGCCGTGCACGCCTGGAACCGGCGGGTGCAGGAGCGGATGAAGCGCACCGTGTGGAACACGGGCGGCTGCACCAGCTGGTACCTGGACGCGAGCGGCCGCAACACGACCATCTGGCCGGGCACCACCGGCGAGTTCCGCCGGGCCACCCGACGGGTCGACCTCGCCGAGTACGTCGTCCTGCGGCCACCCGCGAAGTCCGCTCGGGCGTCCGCGGAGACCGAGGCCGCCGGGTCCGCCGCGGCGACCGGCACCGCGGAGGTGACCGCGTGAGCCGCCCCGCGCACGTCACCTCCGGCCCGTACGCCCCGCCCGCCCCCGCCCGCACGCTCACGGTCACCTCGGCCGACGGCGCCCGCCTCCATGTCGAGGTGCACGGACCGGACGGCGCCCCCGCCGTGGTCCTCGCCCACGGCTGGACCTGCTCGACCGCCTTCTGGGCGGCGCAGATCCGGGCGCTGTCCGGCACTCACCGCGTCATCGCCTACGACCAGCGCGGTCACGGCCGCAGCCCGGTGAGCGAGGCGTGCGGCACCGACGCCCTCGCCGACGACCTCGAAGCGGTCCTCGAGGCGACCCTCGCGCCCGGCGAGCGCGCGGTGATCGCCGGGCACTCGATGGGCGGCATGACGGTGATGGCGGCGGCCGGCCGGAAGAAGTTCCGGGAGCACGCGGCGGCCGTCCTGCTGTGCAGCACCGGCAGCTCCCGGCTGGTCGCCGAGTCCACCGTCGTGCCGATCCGGGCCGGGCGGCTGCGGACCTGGCTGACCGGGCGCGTCCTCGGCTCGCGGGCCCCGCTCGGCCCGGTCACGCCGCTCGCGCTGCGGATCCTCAAGTACGGGACGATGGGCCCCGGTTCGGCCCCACACATGGTCGAGGCGTGCGCGCGGATCGTGCACGGCTGCCCGCGCCGGGCCCGGTACGTCTGGTCGCAGGTGCTGCACCTGCTCGACCTCGACCACGGCGTACGGGAGTTGAGGGTCCCCACCGAGATCGTCACCGGCACCGCCGACCGGCTCACCCCGCCGGTGCACGCCCGGTCCCTGGCCGCCGCGCTGCCCGACTGCGCCGGGCTCACCGAGCTGCCCGGCATCGGCCACATGACTCCCGTCGAGGCGCCCGACCTGGTCACCACCAGGATCCGGGCACTGGCCGCCGCACACGTCACCACACCCGCGACACTGGAGGAGAGCGCATGAGCAAGGTGAGCCTGGAGGGGCAGGTCGCGGTCGTCACCGGTGCCGCGCGCGGGGTCGGCGAACTCCTCGCCCGCAAGCTGTCCGTGCGCGGCGCGAAGGTGGCCCTGGTCGGGCTGGAGCCCGAGGCCCTGAAGGAGGTCTCCGAGCGGCTGCACAGCGAGAGCGCCTACTGGCACGCCGACGTCACCGACCACGAGGCGATGGCGCGGGTCGCGCAGGAGGTCAAGGAGCGGTTCGGCAAGGTCGACATCGTGGTCGCCAACGCCGGTGTGGCGACGGGCGGTCCGTTCGTCGACTCCGACCCGGACGCCTGGCGCCGGGTGATCGAGGTCAACCTGATCGGCTCGGCGGTCACCGCCCGTGCCTTCCTGCCGGCGCTGATGGCCGGCCGGGGCTATCTGCTCCAGGTCGCCTCGCTGGCCGCGATCACGCCGGCGCCGATGATGACGGCGTACTGCGCGTCCAAGTCGGGTGTGGAGGCGTACGCGCACAGCCTGCGCGCCGAAGTCGGCCACCGGGGTGTGCGGGTGGGGGTCGCCTACCTGTCGTGGACCGACACCGACATGGTGCGCGGCGCCGACCAGGACGAGGTCATGCGGGAGTTGCGGCAGCGGCTGCCGTGGCCGTCCAACAAGACCTATCCGCTGGGCCCGGCCGTGGACCGGATCGTCGACGGCATCGAGCGGCGCTCCAGCCATGTGTACGGGCAGTGGTGGCTGCGCGGCATGCAGGGCGTGCGCGGGTATCTGCCGGGCCTCATCGGCACGGTGGGGCAGCGGGAGATGCGGCGCTTCGGGGACCGGCTCCAGGGCATGCGCTCGGGCCTCGTCGGCGCAGGTGGGGCGGCCGATGAGCAGGAGCGAACCACGCTGCGTAACTGATCGACATGCGCAGCGTCACAGCCCGTGTGAATCTGGTCGAGGCCCCCTCGGGGGCGACTGAATCACCCACCACAGGAGTGAACCCACATGGGCATGAAGGACAAGTTCCAGGACAAGGCCGAGCAGTGGCAGAACCAGGCTCGCGACAAGGGCGAGCAGGCCCGCGAGAAGATGGGCAACCGCGGTGCGCAGCAGCCGCAGGAGCGCCCGCAGCGTGAGCGCGGCCGCCAGGGCATGCCGGACGCGGAGCAGGAGCTGGACGAGCGCTTCGACCGCGACGAGGACATGATCTGACCTCGGCCTGACCGGTACGGCGTGGGGTGCCCGAGCTTCCTCGGGCACCCCACGTGCGCGTGTGCTCACTGCCGTGGCGGCAGCTTCGGACGGGACCGGTCGGGGACGTTGCGGTAGTCCGGCGGGGACGCCGGCGGGTGGGTCCGCAGCAGGTCCAGCGCCAGCCGGACGGCGTCGTCGAGCTGGGCGTAGCGGCCCTCCGCCCAGTCCAGCGGCGTGCGCAGGGCCTCGACGTCGGGGATGACCCCGTGGTTCTCGATGGACCAGCCGTAGGCGTCGAACCAGGCCGCGTTCATCGGTACGGTGATCACCGAGCCGTCTCCCAGACGGTGCCGGCCGGTCATGCCGACCACGCCGCCCCAGGTGCGCTGGCCGACCACCGGCCCCAGCTTCAGCAGCTTGAACGCGGCCGTGATCATGTCGCCGTCCGAGGAGGTCGCCTCGTCGCACAGGGCCACGAGCGGTCCGCGCGGGGCGTTGGAGGCGTACGAGACGGGCTGGGCGTTGCGGGTGAGGTCCCAGCCGAGGATCGTGCGGGTCAGCTTCTCCACGACCAGTTCGCTGATGTGGCCGCCGGCGTTGCCGCGCACGTCCACGATGAGCGCGGGCCGGGACATCTCCATGCGCAGGTCGCGGTTGAACTGGGCCCACCCGGAGCCGCCCATGTCGGGGATGTGCAGATAGCCGCACTTGCCGCCGCTCAGCTCGCGCACCACCTCGCGGCGCTTGGCCACCCAGTCCTGGTAGCGCAGGGGCCGTTCGTCGATCAGGGGGACGACGGCCACGCGCCGGGAGTGCGCCTCCTCGCCCTCCTCGCCCTCGGCGACGCTGAACGTCAGCTCCACGGTCGTCCCGCCCGCCCCCGCGAGCAGCGGGAACGGTCCCGCCACCGGGTCCACCGGGCGGCCGTCGACATGGGTGAAGGCGGCGCCCTCGCGGATGCCGGTGCCGGCGAGCGGGGAGCGGGCCTTGGAGTCGGAGGAGTCGCCGGGCAGGATGCGCTTGATCCGCCAGGTTCCGTCGCGGCACACGAGGTTGGCGCCCAGCAGGCCCTGCCAGCGCTGGTAGTGCGGCGGGCCCTCGTTGCGGCGGGCGGCGGTGACGTAGGCGTGCGAGGTGCCGAGTTCGCCGAGCACCTCGCGCAGCAGGTCGGCGAACTCGTCGGGGGAGGCGACCCGTTCGACCAGCGGGCGGTACTGCGCGAGCACCCCGTCCCAGTCGATGCCGCTCATGCCGGGGTCCCAGAAGTAGGCGCGGATGAGCCGGCCGGCCTCCTCGAAGGACTGGCGCCACTCGGCGGGCGGGTCGACCTCGTGCAGGATGCGGCGCAGGTCGATCCACACGGTCGAATCGCTGTCGCCGGGCTCGGTGGAGGGCACCGCGCGCAGTTCGCCCTCGTCGACGACGACGAGCCGGGTGCCGTCGCCGCTGACCGCGAAGTGGTCCAGGTGGCCGACGAGTTCGGTCTTCTTCGCCTTGGCGAGGTTGAAGTACTCCAGGGTGGGGCGGCCGGTGGTGTCGTCGGGGTTGACGAAGGTCTCGCCGAGCGCGCCGGAGATCGGCCAGCGCAGCCACACCAGACCGCCACCGGCGACCGGGTACAGGGCGGAGTACTTCGAGGCGATCACCGGGAAGGGCACGACCCGGTTCGCCAGCCCCTCCACCTCGACGGTCACCTGCCCGTCGCCCTCGTCCTCCACCGGGTCCAGGCCTCCGGCGGCCGGCCGCCCCTCGGGGCTCAGCGCGAAGGGGGAGGGGGTGGCCGACGACAGCGGCACGAGGTAGGGGCGGCAGCCGAGCGGGAAGGACAGATCGCCGGTGTGCACGTCGTAGACCGGATCGAAGCCGCGCCAGGACAGGAAGGCGAGGTAGCGGCCGTCGCGGGTGAAGACCGGGTTCTCGTCCTCGAAGCGGCCGTTGGTGACGTCGACGATCAGCGGGTCACCCTGTCCCATGCGGGAGATGCGGGCCATCTTGATCTGCCGCAGGGAGCGGCCGATCCCGGGGTGGGACCAGGTCAGCCACGTCCCGTCGGGGGAGAAGGACAGGTCCCGCACGGGGCCGTTGACGGACCGGATCAGCTCGGTGACCTCGCCGTCGGCGTCGTCGCCCGTGTCCAGGAGCAGCAGCCGTCCGTCGTGCGAGGCGATCGCGAGCCGTTCGCCCTCGGGGTCGGCGACCATCTCCAGCACCCGGCCCAGCGCGCCCGAGGCGAGCCGGCGCGGGGCGCGCTCGCCGGTCGTGCGCGGCAGGTAGGCGATCTCGACCGCGTCCTCGCCCTCGGCGTCGGTGACGTAGGCGACCTGCCCGCCGGAGCCGAGCATCTCCGGCAGCCGGACGCGCTCGCCGGGGGTGTCGGCGATGGTGCGGGCCGGTCCGTCGCGGTGGGTGAGCCAGTACAGGCTGCCGCGTACGACGACGGCGCTCGCGCGGCCGGTCTCGTCCACGCTGAGCCCGTCCACGTGCTGGGCGGCCGGCACCTGGTAGGGCCGCCGGCCGGTGCGCGGACCGCTGAGGCGGACGTCGAGGCGGCGCGGCTCGGAGTCGGCGGAGAGGTCGTCGACGATCCACAGCTCGCCCGCGCACTGGTAGACGACGCGGGTGCCGTCGCTCGCGGCGTTGCGGGCGTAGAAGGCGTCGTGGTCGGTGTGGCGGCGCAGGCCGGAGCCGTCGTGGGCGCAGGAGTAGAGGTTGCCGACGCCTTCGTGGTCGGAGAGGAAGGCGATGCGGTCGCCGACGAACATCGGGGAGGCCAGGTGGCCGCCGATGTCGGCGAGAAGCCGGCGCCCGTGCAGCCACAGCCGGCCCATGGCGCCGCCCCGGTACCGCTTCCAGGACGCCGGTTCGTGCGGCGGGGTGCCGGTGAGCAGGAGCGACTTGCGCTCCCCGGCCAGGTCGGCGACCTGGACGTCGGTGACCGGGCCCCAGGGGAGTTTGCGGCCGGGGTCGCCCTCGGTCGTCACCTTGTAGGCCCAGGTGAAGTAGGAGAAGGGCTCGCCGTGCGAGGCGACCGCGAGGATGTCGCCGTCCGGGGTCCAGCCGGTCACCCGGGTGTCGGAGCTGCCCCAGTAGGTGAGCTGGCGGCTGGTGCCGCCGTCCACCGGTTCCAGGTGGATCTCCGGGTCGAGGGTGCGCCAGCTGGTGTAGGCGACGACGCTGCCGTCGGGGGAGAAGCGGGGGTGGCCGGCCTTGGTGCGGTCGGCGGTCAGCCGCCAGGCCCGCTCGCGTCCGTCGAGCGGGGCCAGCCACAGGTCGTCCTCGGCCACGAAGCACAGCAGATCGCCGTGGAGGTGGGGCATGCGCAGATAGCTCACCTCCCCATGCTTTTCCGCTCGCCAGGCCCGGGCAACTCGTGCGGCGGCCCGGCACGGGACCTTTATACGGTCCTCACGACCGTGACCCACAACACGAACGAAACCGTTTCGTTTCGCTTGTGCGGTGCGGTACCGTCGGACGTGTACGAAACCGTGTCGTTCGGAGTGCGGGAGCAGGAGGGGTGGTGACCGGGATGACCGAGGTGGCGGCGGCACGCCGCAGCCGTATCACCCCCGAACGCGAGGCCGAGTTGTACGAGGCCGTGCTCGACCTGCTGCGCGAAGTCGGCTACGACGCCCTCACCATGGACGCCGTCGCCGCCCGCACCCGCTCCAGCAAGGCCACGCTCTACCGCCAGTGGGGCGGCAAGGCCGAACTGGTCGTGAAGGCCATCCGCCACACCAAGCACGGCCGGCTCGACGAGATCGACACCGGCTCCCTCCGGGGCGACCTGCACGCCCTGGTGCGGCTGGAGGACGACTGCACCATCCAGCAGAACTCCGCGCTCATGCGGGGCGTCGCCATGGCGATGCACCACAACGCGGACCTGCGGGAGGCGTTCCGGTCCCAGCTCGTCGAACCCGAGATGTCCGGCTTCCACCAGGTGATCCAGCGGGCGATCGACCGCGGCGAGGTCCGTGCGGACTGTCCCGCCCTCGATTTCCTGCTGCACATGATGGTCGGCGGCTTCGCCACCCGGGCGCTCCTCGACGACCAGCCACCCACGCAGGCCTTCCTCACCTCGTACATCGACGCCGTGGTCCTCCCCGCCCTCGGCGTCTCCATCCCCTGACAGTCCCCTCCCAGCAAGCCCATTCCTGACGTCTCCGCTCACGTCGTCGGGCTGATCATCCCTGCCCTGAAACCACGACTTGACCGGGAGTACGCCCTCGTGGCCACGTTCCTCTACAAACTGGGCCGTCTCGCCTTCAGGCGACGGCACTTCGTCGCCCTGATCTGGGTGGCGCTGCTGACCCTCGCCGGCGTCGGCGCCGCGTCCGCGCCCACCGCGGGCTCCACCTCCTTCTCGATACCCGGCACGGAGGCACAGAAGGCCTTCGACCTGCTGGAACAGCGCTTCCCCGGGATGAGCGCCGACGGCGCCACCGCCCGGGTCGTCTTCAAGGCGCCCGCCGGTCACAAGGTGACCGACGCCGCCACCAAGGCCACCGTCGAGAAGACCGTGAACGAGCTGGCCACCGGCTCGGAGGTCGGCTCCGTCGCCGACCCGTACAAGGGACACGCCGTCAGCAAGGACGGCACGATCGCCTACGCCTCGGTGAAGTACAAGGTCTCCGGGATGGAGCTGAAGGACACCTCGCGGGACGCCCTGAAGAGTGCCGCGCAGCACGCGCGGGACACCGGGCTGACCGTGGAGGTCGGCGGCGACGCGCTGACCGCGGCGCCCGAGACCGGGGCCACCGAGGTCATCGGCATCGGCATCGCCGCCGTCGTCCTCGTCATCACCTTCGGCTCGCTGCTCGCGGCGGGGCTGCCGCTGCTCACCGCGATCATCGGCGTCGGCATCGGCGTCTCCTCGATCACCGCGCTGGCCAGCACCCTCGACCTCGGCTCCACCACCTCCACGCTGGCGTCGATGATCGGTCTCGCGGTCGGCATCGACTACGCCCTGTTCATCGTCTCCCGCTACCGCGCGGAACTCGCCGAGGGCCGCACCCGTGAGGAGGCCGCGGGCCGGGCGGTCGGCACCGCGGGCTCCGCGGTGGTCTTCGCCGGCCTGACCGTCCTCATCGCCCTGGTCGGCCTGTCGGTTGTCAACATCCCGATGCTGACGAAGATGGGCATCGCCGCCGCGGGCACGGTGGCCATCGCCGTCCTCATCGCCCTCACCATGATCCCGGCGCTGCTCGGTTACGCCGGCCGCCGGATCAAGCCGGCCGGTGAGAAGTCGAAGCTGCTCGGCGGCGGCCGTGCCAAGGACAAGAACCCGGCCGCCTCCGGCAAGCCGAACATGGGCACCCGCTGGGCCAGCTTCGTCGTACGCCGTCCGGTCGCCGTCCTGCTGCTCGGCGTCGTCGGCCTCGGCGCGGCGGCCGTCCCCGCGGCCTCCCTGGAACTGGGCCTGCCCGACGACGGCTCCCAGCCGGTGTCGACGACCCAGCGGCGGGCGTACGACCTGCTCTCCGAAGGCTTCGGACCCGGGTTCAACGGGCCGCTGATGGTGGTCGTCGACGGCAAGGGCGCGGGCGCGCCGGGCAAGGCGTTCGACAAGGTCGCCGCCGAGATCAAGGGCATGAAGGACGTCGCGGCGGTCGTCCGGAGCAAGCCGAACGACGCCGGCGACACGGCCACGATCACGGTGGTCCCGGCGTCCAAGCCCTCGTCCACGCAGACCGAGGACCTGGTCCACGCCATCCGCGACAAGGGCGCGGACATCACGGCCGACACCGGCGCCGAGGTGCTCGTCACCGGCTCCACGGCGATGAACATCGACGTCTCGCAGAAGCTGAACGACGCCCTCGTGCCGTATCTGGTGCTGGTCGTGGGCCTCGCGTTCCTCCTGCTGATCGTGGTGTTCCGCTCGATCCTGGTCCCGCTGAAGGCGGCCCTCGGCTTCCTGCTGAGCGTGCTCGCGGCCCTCGGCGCCGTCGTCGCGGTCTTCCAGTGGGGCTGGCTGTCCGGCCTCATGGGCGTCGAGCAGACCGGCCCGGTCATGTCGATGATGCCGATCTTCATGGTCGGCGTGGTCTTCGGCCTCGCCATGGACTACGAGGTGTTCCTCGTGACCCGGATGCGGGAGGCGTACGTCCACGGGGAGAAGCCGAGTCAGGCCGTCGTGACCGGCTTCAGGTACGGCGCGCGGGTCGTCACCGCGGCCGCCGTCATCATGATCGCCGTGTTCTCCGGGTTCATCGGCTCCAGCGAGTCGATGGTGAAGATGATCGGTTTCGGCCTGGCCGTCGCGGTCTTCTTCGACGCCTTCGTCGTCCGGATGGCGCTCGTCCCGGCCGTGCTGGCACTGCTGGGCAAGCGAGCCTGGTGGCTGCCGAAGTGGCTGGACCGCGCGCTGCCCAACGTGGACGTCGAGGGCGAGGGCCTGCGCGCCGCGGACGAGGCCGGGCACGGGGACAAGGAACTGGTGCGCGCCTGACGCGCCGCGCCTGACACAAGCCGCCGGTGAGGGTTCCGTGGGGACGGGGCGCCCTCACCGGCTTCCTTGTACCGCCGTCCTGCCCGGAGCCCGCGGCACCACCCCGTGACCCGGGCCACCACCCCCGTGACCTGGGCCATAACCGGTCGCGTGCCCGCTCCGCGGACTACTAGCGTGCGGGGCATGACGACGACAGCCGCCACTGACGCCGACGATGCCGAAGACTCCGGCGCCCACCCCTTGTTCGCCCGGGCCCTGCTCGCGATGGGCCTCACCGAACTGCACCCCCGCATCCGCCGCTTCCCGGACGCCACCCGTACCGCCGCCGAGGCCGCCGCGGCGATCGGCTGCGAACTGAGCCAGATCTGCAAGTCCCTGGTCTTCGCCGCCGACCAGGAGCCGGTCCTCGTCCTGATGGACGGCGCGTCCCGCGTCGACGTGGACCGCGTCCGCGCCGAACTCGGCGCCGAGCGGGTCACCCGGGCCCGGCCCGACGTCGTCCGGGAGACCACCGGGTACGCCATCGGCGGGGTGCCGCCCTTCGGCCACCGCACCCGCACCCGGGTCCTCGCCGACCGCTCGCTGCTCGCCCACGACGTGGTGTGGGCCGCCGCCGGGACCCCGCACACGGTGTTCCCGATGGCGCCGGGCGACCTCGTCGCGCACGCCGGCGCCACCCTCGTGGACGTGCGCGAGCGGACCTCGTGACCCCGGCCGTCACCGCGGCCGTCCTGCTCGCCGCCGTCACGCACGCCGGCTGGAACGCCATCGCGCACAAGATCACCGACAAGCTGGTCGGGTTCACGCTCATCGCCGGCGGCGGGATGCTCATCGGGCTCGCCCTGACGCCGTTCACGCCTGCGCCGGCGGCCGCGGCCCGGCCGTACCTGGTGCTGTCCGCGGTCGTCCACGTCGCCTACTACGTCCTGCTGATGCGGTCGTTCCGGCTGGGGGACTTCGGGCAGGCCTATCCGATCGCCCGCGGCTCCGCGCCCCTGGTGGTGACCGTGCTCGCCGCCGTTTTCGCGCACGAGGTGCCGGACGGCTGGGCCGCCGCCGGGGTCGCGGTGTCCAGCGCGGGCCTGTGCGGGGTCGCCCTGTGGGGGCTGCGCGGCCGCCGGCCGGACTGGGCGGCGATCGGCGCGGCCCTCGCCACCGGCCTGACCATCGCCGGGTACACCGTCGTCGACGGGCTCGGGGTGCGGGCCTCCGGATCCTCCCTCGGGTACATCGCCTGGCTGATGGTCCTGGAGGGCGTGGCCATCCCGGCATACGCGGTGCTGCGCTGGCGCGGGCGGACGGCGGCGCTGCTGCGGCCGTACGCCGCGCTCGGCCTGCTCGGCGCCGTGCTGTCCGTCTTCGCCTACGGCCTGGTCCTGTGGGCGCAGACCAAGGCGGCCCTCGCGCCGATCGCGGCGCTGCGCGAGTCGTCCATCATCGTGGGCGCGGCGATCGGCGCGCTGTTCTTCAAGGAGCGTTTCGGCGCGCCCCGGATCGCCGCGGCGGGTCTGCTGGTGGTCGGGATCGGGCTGATGCTGCACGCCGGGTAGGGCCGCGTCCGGCTGGATGCGTCCCGGCGTCGTGAGGAGCACCCTGGAAGCAGATGCTCCGGAGGTGATCGTCATGACCGTGCACACCGCTGTGGGATGGCACGTGGAACTGGAGTTCAGCGAGGACGACCAGCACACGCGCGCGGCGGCGATGGTGCGGCTGCCCGACGGTTCGGAGGTACGGGCCCACGGCAGCGCCACCCGCCACCGCACGGACTCCCATCAGCCGCGCGTCGGCGAGGAGATCGCCGGTGCGCGGGCACTGAACGAACTGGCCATGCGGCTGCTGACGAAGGCGCACGACGAGATCGACGACGCCTCGGGCCGGACGTCGCACCCGATCCACGTGTGAGCGCCGGCGCCGGGACACGGCCGGTCAGGCGAGCGCGCCGCGCACCGCCCGCACCAGGGCCTGTGCCCTCGGGTCCGCCGTCACCGTCTTGCGGAATCCGTTGGTGACATAGCCGAAGGCGATGCCCGAGGCGGGGTCGGCGAAACCGAGGGCGCCCCCGCGGCCGGGGTGGCCGAAGGAGCCGTCGGCGAGCAGCGGGGAGGCGCTGCCGTGCAGCATGTAACCGAGCCCGAAGCGGGTGTTCACGACCAGCACCCGGTCCGGGCCGGCCGACTGCTCGCCGCGCGCCAGTTCCATGGTCCCCGGTGTGAACAGGCGCCGGCCGCCGTCCACGTCGCCGATCAGCGCGGCGTAGACGCGGGCCAGGCCGTCGGCGGTGGCGATGCCGGTGGAGCCCGGCAGAGCGGCCGCGTGGTAGGCCGGGTCGTTCTCGTCGGGGGCGGGGGCGATCGCCCCGAAGGCCCGCAAGGTCAACGACGCGGGGTCCGCGTACGCGTCGGCGACCGCGCGCTTGGGCCGGGTCTTCAGCCCGCCCGCCTCGGGTGCCGTGACGGGCCCGACGCGGCCCACGCGCGCGTGCGCGTCCTCCGGCAGCCCGAGCCAGAAGTCCGCGCCCACCGGGCCCGCGATCTCGTCGGCGATCCACTCGCCGATCGTCCGTCCGGTGACGCGCCGCACCAGCTCGCCCGTGAGCCAGCTGTAGGTGTGCGCGTGATAGCCGTGGTCGGTGCCCGGCTCCCACACGGGTGCCTGCGCGGCGACCGCCGCCGCGGCCCGGTCCGGGTCGGCGGCCTCGGCCAGGGTCAGCGGGCGGTCCAGGACGGGGACTCCGGCCCGGTGCGCGAGCAGGTGCCGCACCAGGGTGCGTTCCTTGCCGGCCGTCTTGTACTCGGGCCAGTGGGCGCCGACCGGCGCGTCCAGGTCCAGTTCGCCGCGCTGGTGCAGCAGCAGCAGGGCGGCCGCGGCGACGCCCTTGGTGGCCGAGCGCACGATCTGCGCGGTGCCCTGCTCCCAGGGGGCGCCGCCGTCGACGTCCCGGGTGCCGCCCCACAGGTCGACGACCTTGTGCCCGTCCCGGTAGACGGTCACCGCGGCGCCCTGCTCCCCGAGCGCCGCGAAGTTACGGGCGAACGCCTCCCTGACCGGCTCGAAGCCCTCGGCCACCGCTCCGTGCACGTCCACGTCCGCACTTCCCTTTCGACTCGCCTGCGACGCAGCGGGTAACACCCGGGGACGGCCTGCGATTCCTTTGCCGCGCTCCCCGGCAAGGATCGTTACATCGATGTTGCCGGGGACGAGGCGGTCGCACCGGACCTCAGCCGAGAGCGCCGGACCTCAGCCGAGAGCACCGGATCTCAGCCGAGAGCACCGGACCTCAGCCGAGAGCACCGGACCTCAGCCGAGAGCTGCCCGCAGCCGGTCGCAGACCCGCTCCACCTCGGCCGCCCCGGGCACGCACCCGGCTCGCCCCATGGCCACCTGAAGCGCCGGCCCGAAGGCGTCGAACCGGCTCACGTCCTCCGCGCGGACGGGCTGCACGACGAAGTGCAGATGCCCGGGCACACCACCGGCGTGCGACCAGAGGCAGACGTAGACGTGATCATTGCCGCCCTGCTCGGCCCGCCTCCGGGGGCGTCACGCGCCCGTTGTCACCGAGCGGGGGTCGAAGCCGAAGGGCAGCTCCAGGCGGTGGGCGCGCATCAGGTCCTCGTCGGCGAGCAGTTCGGCCGTCGGGCCGTCCGCCGCGATCACGCCGTCGCTGAGGATCAGCGAGCGCGGGCACAGCTCCAGGGCGTAGGGAAGGTCGTGGGTGACCATGAGCACCGTCACGTCCAGGGAGCGCAGGATGTCGGCCAGTTCACGGCGTGAGGCGGGGTCGAGGTTGGAGGACGGCTCGTCCAGGACCAGGATCTCCGGCTCCATGGCGAGCACGGTCGCCACCGCGACCCGGCGGCGCTGACCGAAGGACAGGTGATGCGGCGGGCGGTCCTTGAAGGCGAGCATGCCGACCCGCTCCAGCGCCCGGTCGACCCGCTCCTCCAGCGCGGCACCCTTCAGCCCGGCGGCGGCCGGCCCGAACGCGACGTCCTCGCGGACCGTCGGCATGAACAGCTGGTCGTCGGGGTCCTGGAAGACGATGCCGACCTTGCGCCGGATCTCGGCCATGTTCCGCTTGTCCACGCTCAGCCCGGCGACCTTCACGGTGCCCGTGCCGCCGGACAGGATGCCGTTGAGGTGCAGCACGAGGGTCGTCTTGCCGGCGCCGTTCGGCCCGAGCAGCGCGACCCGCTCGCCGCGCGCGAGGGTGAAGTCCACGCCGAACAGGGCCTGGTGCCCGTCGGGGTACGCGAAGGCCAGTCCGGCCACGTCCAGTGAAGGTGTCACAGGAACCATCCCAGCAGACAGACGACCAGAGCCGAACAGGGGAGGGCGAGGGCGTGACGCCACTGCGCCCGCGAGGCGGTCACCTCGTCGATCACCGGCATGGAACCGGCGTAGCCGCGGCTGACCATCGCCAGGTGCACCCGCTCCCCGCGCTCGTAGGAGCGGATGAACAGCGCGCCCGCCGACTTCGCGAGCACCCCCCAGTGCCGTACCCCCTTGGCCTCGAAGCCGCGCGACTCGCGGGCGATGCGCATGCGGCGCATCTCGTCGGTGATGACGTCGCCGTAACGGATCATGAAGGAGGCGATCTGCACCAGCAGCGGCGGCAGCTTCAGGCGCTGCAGGCCGAGCAGCAGCTCGCGCAGCTCGGTGGTGGCGGCCAGCAGGACGGACGCGGCGACGCCGAGGGTGCCCTTGGCGAGCACGTTCCACGCGCCCCACAGACCGTTGACGCTCAGCGACAGCCCGAGGACGTCGACCCGCTCGCCCTCAGCCACGAACGGCATGAGCACCGCGAACGCGACGAACGGCACCTCGATCAGCAGCCGTTTCAGCAGGAACCCGGCGCCCACGCGCGCGTGGTACGCGACCACGGCGAGCAGGGCGGCGTACAGGGCGAACGCCCACATCGCCTCGCGCGGCGTCGAGACGACGACGACCACGAAGGCGAACGCGGCGGCGAGCTTGGTGTGCGGCGGCAGCGCGTGCACCGGTGAGTGCCCGTGCCGGTAGAGCCGGTGCGCGTGCCCGGCACCCATGTCAGATGTTCTCCACGGCGGTGGAGGCCGGCGACACGTCGTCGCTGCGGCGCCGGCGCACGGCCCAGAACACCGCGCTGCCCGCGACGACGGTGACACCGACGCCGATCACACCGGCGAGACCGCCGGACAGCCGGGCGTCGCTGACGTCCTTCACGCCGTAGTCGGCGAGCGGCGAGTCGGAGGCGGCGTGCTGCCTGGCCTTCTTGTCGATGCCGTGGTCGTGGGCGACCTTCTCCAGGCCGTCGGGGCTGGCCGAGGCGTAGAAGCTCACGAAGCCGGCGAGGACGAGGGAGGTGACCAGTCCGGTGATCCACATCTTGCGGCGCGAGGTGCGCGCCGCGGCGGGCACGGTCACCGGTGCGGGGGCGTCCACCAGATCCCCGTTCACCTTGAGCTTCAGCCGCTGCTGGAGCCCGCGCGCCCCGTACACCAGGTCCGGGCGCACGGCGACGACGGCGCCGACGGTCAGCGCGGTGATCACGGCCTCGCCGATGCCGATGAGGACGTGCACGCCGATCATCGCGGTGGCGACCTTGGCCAGGGACACGTCGGTGGTGCCGCCGAGGGCGTAGATGGCCGTGAAGGCGACGGCGGCGGCCGGCACCGACAGCAGCGCGGCGACGAAGGAGGCGACGGTGACCGAGCGGCGCCTGCGGGGCAGTACCTTCACCAGGCCGCGGAAGACGGCGTAGGCGACGACGGTCGTGACGATCGCCATGTCGGTGATGTTCACGCCGAGCGCGGTCAGGCCGCCGTCGGCGAAGAGGATGCCCTGCATCAGCAGGACGACCGAGACGCACAGCACGCCGGTGTAGGGGCCGACGAGGATGGCGGCGAGCCCTCCGCCCAGCAGGTGGCCGCTGGTGCCGGCCGCCACGGGGAAGTTCAGCATCTGCACCGCGAAGATGAACGCGGCGACCAGGCCGGCCAGCGGCGCGGTGCGTTCGTCCAGCTCGCGGCGGGCGCCGCGCAGGCTCACGGCTATCGCGCCGGCGGCGACGACGCCGGTCGCGGCGGAGACCGGGGCGTTGATGAATCCGTCAGGTACGTGCACCGTTCGATGATAGTGGCTTGATGCGAACGACTTGCAAGAGCGAGTCGCTGGCCGCCTCCGGCGGTCACGTCAGCTGTGAGATGGCGCTCAACAGGGCGTGAGCCGCCTCATGTGGGACATTGGTAAAGGAAGCGGATGTACGGCTTTCATATAGGTCACTGAGCGTAAGGGGCCGTCCGATGTCTGTAGTCGAGCAGTACGCGCGAGCCCACATCGTCACGGACGCGGACGCCGAGGACGAGGACACGTCGATACCCGTCGTCCTGCGCTACGACCCCGAGGCCGACCCGCGCTCGGTGTGCGTCGGCCTGCCCGGCACCGCCGAATGGACCTTCTCCCGCACCCTGCTCGAACAGGGACTGCGTGCCCCGACCGGCACCGGCGAGGTCCGGGTGTGGCCGTGCGGGCGCGTCGGCGCCGTCGTGGAGTTCCACTCCGCGCGGGGCGTCTCCGTCGTCCAGTTCGAGACGAAGACGCTGCTCCGCTTCCTGCGGCGCACCTATCTGGCCGCCGTCTGATCCTGCGGGTCGGCCGCTCAGCCCATCCTCAGCAGCGCCGCCACGATCGGCCCGGCCGTGTCACCGCCGTGCCCGCCCGCCTGCACCACACCGGCCGCCGCCAGATCGCCCTTGTACGCCGTGAACCAGCCGTTCGGCTTGTCCTGGCCGTCGACCTCCGCCGAACCCGTCTTCGCGCCGTAGTCCGGGCCGAGCCCGGACATCGCCTCGGCCGCCGTACCGGCCGCCGCCGTGTACCGCATCAGTTCCCGCAGCTGCGCCAGCGTCGACGGCGACAGCGTGCGCGAGGCGTGGGCGAGGCTGCGCCCGTCCACCTCGGGTGAGACCAGGTAGGGCTGGTGGAAGGAGCCGGACTGCACGGTCGCCGCGACCGACGCCATGTTCAGCGGGTTCATCCGCACCCCGCCCTGCCCGATCAGCGAGGCCGCCTTCTGCGCCGCCGACTGCACCGGCACCGCGCCGTCGAAGGAGGGCACACCGAGCGACCAGTTGTTCATCGACAGCCCGAACACCTGCTGCGCCTGCCGGGTCAGATCGTCGTTGCCCAGCTTGCCGGCCTGGCTGATGAAGGCCGTGTTGCAGGAGCGGGCGAAGCTCGCCTTGAACGTGCCGTTCTTGATCTCGAACTCGTCGTCGTTCTGGAACTTCCAGCCGCCGTAGGAGAAGTACTTCGGGCACGGGTGCTGCTTGTCGACGGAGGCCAGGCCCTTGTCGATCAGCAGCGACGACGTGATGATCTTCATGGTGGAGCCGGGCGCGAGCGAGCCCTGGAGCGCGGTGTCGAAGCCGTGGCCGTTGTTGGCGACGGCGAGGATCTCACCGGTCGAGGGGCGCAGCACGACCACCGAGGCCCGCGCCCGCTTCGCCACCTGCTGCTCGGCCGCCGCCTGGAGCCGCGGGCTGAGCGTCGTCTTCACCGTGCCCGGCGTGCCCTTGCTCAGCTCCGCCAGCGTCTTGTCGGAGAGCTTCTTCGCCTTCGACGCCTTGCCGCGTACGACCCGCAGTTCGATGCCCGCCTTGCCGCCGGCCTTCTTGCCGTACTTCTCGCGCAGCCCGTCCAGGACCGAGCCCAGTGACGGGTACTTCGCCGTGGTGATCTCGCCGCCCGCGCGGTCCAGCGCCTTCACCGGCGGCGTGCCCGACTCGCCGGTGACCAGGGTGTCGCCGTCCGCCAGGTCCGGGTGGACCACGGAGGCGTGCCAGTCGACGTACGGCTTGCCGTCCTCGGCGCGGCGCACCACGGTCAGCGCGCTGCTGTAGGTGAGCGGCCGGCTGACGCCGTGGTAGGCCAGGGTGCCCTTGACGGTGAACGGCACCTTGGTGCCCTGCGGTACGCCCGGGGTGATGGTGACGCCCTGGATGTGGGCGTCCTTGGCGTAGCCGGTCAGCAGGGCGGTCGCGGCCGGGGCGTCGGAGGTGGCGGCCGCGGCCTGGGGCAGCCGGCCCTGCTGCCAGGACGTCAGGAAGGTCCGGGCGGTGGTGGTGACCTCGGCCGCGGAGAGCGGGCCGGTCCGCACGGCCTTCTTGTGGGCCGCCGCCTGCGCCGCCGTGTTGTCCTCGGCCGCCGCGCCGCCCCCGTACAGCGCGTACGCGCCGATCCCGGCGCCGCCGACGACCACCGCGATCATCCCGCCGACCACGGCGGGCCCGGTCCTCCGTCGCTCGGCGACGCGTCGTCTCTTGCCCACTGCTCCCTGTTCCTCCGCGCGTTCCCCAGGACGCCTCCAGGCCCCTGGCCCCACTGCCCTCGTCGCCCTCACACACCCCAACGACGGCGACCAGCCTAGAGTCCCGTCCGGCGGGGGTGACGTCAGCCGCCCACCCGTAGCACGCTTGCGACAATCGGCCCGGCCGCGTCGCCGCCATGTCCGCCCTCCTGGGTCATCGCCGCGGCCGCGACATCGCCCCGGTAGCCGGTGAACCAGCTGTTGGACTTCGCCTGCCCGTCGACCTCCGCCGAGCCGGTCTTGGCGCCGATCCCGCCGTGCAGTCCGGACATCGCCTGCGCGGCGGTGCCGCTGGTCGCGGTGCGGTTCATCATGGCGCGCAGCTGGCTGACGGTGTCCGGCGACAGCCCGCGCGCCCGGGCCAGTTCACGGTCGTCCAGGCTCTGCGGCACGATCACCGGCTGACGGAAGGAGCCGGTCATCGCGGTCGCCGTGACCGAGGCCATGTCCAGCGGGCTCATCTGCACCTGGCCCTGGCCGATGAGGGCGGCCGCCTTGTCGGGCCCCTCGACGGCCGGCACCGAGCCGTCGAAGGACGGGATGCCGGTCTGCCAGTTGTCCTGCCCGAGCCCGAACCGCTCGGTGGCCTCCTGGTTCAGCGACTCGTTCTTCAGCTGCTTGACGTACTTGATGAAGGCGGTGTTGCAGGAGCGGGCGAAGCTGTCGGCGAGGGTGGCGCCGGGCTGTGCCTTCATGTCCTTGAGGTTGTGGAAGGTCTGCCCCTCCCACATGACTTGGTCCGGGCAGGGCGCCGGCCCGTTCGCCGTGGTCAGGCCGTTGTCGATGAGCGTGGCCGCGGTGACGATCTTCATCGTGGAGCCGGGGGCCAGCTTGCCGAGGAAGGCGGCGTTGAAGCCGTCGCCCCGGTGATTGGCGACGGCCAGCACCTCGCCGGTGCTCGCCTTGACGGCGACCACCGAGGACTCGGCGTAGTCGCGCACCGCCTTCTCGGCGGCGGCCTGCACGCTCGCGCTCAGCGTGGTCGTCAGCTTGCCCGCCTTGCCCTCGGCGAGGGTGAGCAGGGTGGTGTCGGCGCTGCCGGCGTCGGCGTGGTGGACGCTCAGCTCGACGCCCGGGGTGCCGCCCGCCCGCTCGCCGTACTTGGCGCGCAGTTCGTCCAGGATCGGGCCGAGCGAGGGGTACTTCTGCGCGGTCAGGACCACGCCGTGGCGGTCCACCGCCTCCACGGGCGGCGCGGCCGCCTCACCCGTGACCAGGAGGTCGTCCATGCCGGTGAGCTTCGGGTGCACCACGGACGGCTGCCAGTCCACCAGCGCCCGTCCGCTGGTCAGCCCGCGCACGACGGTGAGCCGGCTGCTGTACTCCAGCGGCTTGCTCCTGCCGCCGAACGACACCGTCGCCTTCACGGTGAACGGCACGGTCGCACCGCTCGCCGCGCCCGGGGTGATCCGCACTCCCGTGATGTGGGCCGCCTCGCCGTAGGAGGTCAGCAGCGGCTCGGCCTTCGCCGCGTTGTTCGTGTACGACGCCGCCTCGGCCGCCTGTCCCTTGGTCCAGGCCGCGAAGAAGTTCCGCGCGGTCTCCTGGACCTCGTCGCCGCTCGGCGGCCCGCTCCGCACCGGCGCGGGACCGCCCGCCCCGCTCCCGCCGGTGTCGTTGAGCGCCGAGACGAAGTTGTAGGCCCCGTACCCCGCTCCGCCGACCATGGTGACCAGCACCGCGGTCACGATGCCGGCCTTCACCCCCGAACGCATGACGCGCCCCTCCCCGTGTCTCCCCTCGGAGCCCTCGACCACGCGAATTGAACGTGTTCAAAGACCGTGTCGTCCGCACTGTATGCGGATCACGGGCCCGCCGGGGCCCCAGTTCCCGGAAGTTGTCCGAAGAGAGACACCAAGCGCTCAGTCAATCCGTGTCATACCCACGTATCCAGCCACATCCGGGAGCGCCACTGGTCGATGGGGATCGCCGTGCCCGTGAACAGGGGCCAGAAATAGATGAAGTTCCACGCGATCAGCAGGACCAGGACGCCCGCGCTCGTGGCGCCCGCCACGCGGCGGGTGTCGCTCGCGCCCGGGGATCCGACGATCGCGCCGAGCAGCATCGCCACCGCCAGGCACAGGAACGGGACGAAGACCACGGCGTAGAAGAGGAAGATCGTGCGCTCCTGGTACAGGAACCACGGGAGGTAGCCGGCCGCGACGCCGCAGGCGATCGCGCCGGCCCGCCAGTCGCGGCGGAAGAACCAGCGCCACAGCACGTACAGGAGCGCGAAGCAGGCCACCCACCACAGCAGCGGCGTGCCGATCGCCAGCACCTCCCGCGCGCACTTCTCGCCCGCGTCCGCCGGGCAGCCGTCCTTGCCGGGCGCCGGGGACTCGTAGAAGTACGACACCGGGCGGCCGAGGACGATCCAGCTCCAGGGGTTGGACTGGTAGGTGTGCGGCGAGTGCAGGTTGAGGTGGAACTCGTACACCTCGTGCTCGTAGTGCCACAGGCTGCGCCACCAGTCCGGGAACAGCCACGACCAGCTGCTGTGCTTGCCGTCGGTGGCCGCCCAGTTGCGGTAGTAGCCGCCCGTGCCGTCGGTGGGGGAGAGGATCCAGCCGGTCCAGGACGCGAGGTAGGTGACGACCGCCACCGGCACCGTCGCCACGAACGCCAGCCCCAGGTCGTGCTTGAACACGGCCGCGTACGGGTGGCGCGCGCCGGCCACCTTGCGGGAGCCGACGTCCCACAGCACCGCCATCACACAGAACGCCGCCAGCACGTACAGGCCGTTCCACTTGGTGCCGATCGCCAGGCCCAGCATCAGGCCGGCCAGCCAGCGCCAGGGGCGCCATCCCAGGCCCGTGGTGTCCGCGGTGTGCGCGTGCGGGCGCACCCGGCCGTCGGAGTCCACGGGCAGCGCCGCCGCCAGCCGCTCGCGTGCCTTGTCCCGGTCGACCACCAGGCAGCCGAACGCGGCCAGCACGAAGAACATCAGCACCCCGTCCAGCAGCGAGGTGCGGCTCATCACGAAGTGCAGGCCGTCCACCGCCATCAGCGCGCCCGCCAGGCAGCCGAGGAAGGTGGAGCGGAACAGCCGGCGGCCGATCCGGCACAGCATCAGCACGCTCAGCGTGCCGAGCAGCGCCGTCATGAACCGCCAGCCGAACGGGTCGAAACCGAAGATCACCTCGCCGAGGCCGATGACGTACTTGCCGACCGGCGGATGGACGACGTAGGCGGGGTCCGTCGGGATCGGGACGTGGCCGTTGGCCGAGAGGATCAGGTCGTTGGCGTTCTTGTCCCAGTTGACCTCGAAACCGCGGTGGACGAGCGCCCAGGCGTCCTTGGCGTAGTACGTCTCGTCGAATATCACCGCCTTCGGGCTGCCCAGGTTCCAGAACCGGATCACGCCCGCCATCAGCGTCACGAGCAGCGGACCGCCCCAGCCGGACCAGCGCCGGATCCGGTCGGCGAGCACCGGCGGCACGCCCAGCACCTGCCACAGCCGCGGGCTCGGCGCGGCGTACGGCGGCACCAGCCGGTCGTGTACGTCGGCGGCGGGCCGTTCCACGTGGCCGAAACGGCGCAGCCGCTGCTGCCACGACGGCCGCTGGTCGTGCGGTGCCCGGTCCTGCCGGGTGTCCGTGGAGGACGCGGTACTGGTCACCGCGCCATCGTAGGGAACGGCGCTGTGTGAGTCCCGTGCATGGCCGGGATGCCTCCCCTCGCGGCGCGTCCTGGGAGGATGGGGGCGTGACTGGAACCCTTGTTTTGGCGGGCACCCCCATCGGCGACATCGCGGACGCCTCTGGCCGGCTCGCGGAGGAACTGGCGGGCGCGGACGTCGTCGCCGCCGAGGACACCCGGCGGCTGCGGCGCCTGACCCAGGCGCTCGGCGTGACCCCCAAGGGGCGCGTGGTGTCGTACTTCGAGGGCAACGAGTCCGCCCGTACCCCGGAGCTGGTCGAGGAACTGGTGGGCGGCGCGCGGGTGCTGCTGGTCACCGACGCGGGCATGCCGTCCGTGTCCGACCCGGGCTACCGGCTGGTCGCCGCCGCCGTCGAGAAGGACATCAAGGTCACGGCCGTTCCGGGACCGTCCGCCGTGCTGACCGCGCTCGCGCTCTCGGGGCTGCCGGTGGACCGGTTCTGCTTCGAGGGGTTCCTGCCGCGCAAGGCGGGCGAGCGGCTGTCCCGGCTGCGGGAGGTCGCCGAGGAGCGGCGCACGCTGGTCTACTTCGAGGCCCCGCACCGGCTCGACGACACCCTCGCCGCGATGGCCGAGGTGTTCGGCGCCGAGCGGCGCGCGGCCGTGTGCCGGGAGCTGACCAAGACGTACGAGGAGGTCAAGCGCGGTCCGCTCGGCGAACTGGCGGCGTGGGCGGCCGAGGGCGTGCGCGGGGAGATCACCGTCGTCGTGGAGGGGGCGCCCGAGCGGGGCGCGCAGGAGGTGGGCCCGGAGGAGCTGGTGCGCCGGGTGCGCGTGCGCGAGGAGGCCGGGGAGCGCCGTAAAGAGGCGATCGCGGCGGTCGCGGCCGAGGCCGGGCTGCCCAAGCGGCAGGTGTTCGACGCGGTGGTGGCGGCGAAGAATGCGGGGGCCGCCGGCGGCGGGGCGTGAACCCGGGTCGCGGGGGCGTACACCCCCTCTGAGCAGGGCGCATCTCGGCTGAGCATGCGCCCCATGGCCGGGTAAACGACCGTCACCGATGGCAAAGCCGAAACGGACCGAACGGGTCACTTTCGGCAAGGAAGCTCCAAATCGGGTCCAACACTCGACAGGACCCGTGCGTTCGCGGTCGCGGAAGCGTCCACTGGGTGAAGGGACGCACTCGTCCCTGTCCAGCGGACTACAGGAGCTGGCATGAGTGAGATCACCGGACAGCCCGGGCTGCGCAGCGGCGCGACGGCCGTCGTCCACGAGTCGTACTCCTTCGCCTGCATGCGCTGCGGCAGCGGCTGGGAGCAGTCGTACGAGATAGAGCACCACACGGACGCCGACGGCAACGCGTTCGTGCTGTACGTCGCCGACGGGCGCGTCGTGCCCTCACCGCTGCAGCGGCCCCGCTGCCAGAGCTGCGACAGCCATGTGATCCGCATCATGCGGCCCGGGCGCGTGGCCTCGGTGCGCGGCGCGCACGACATGCACCGGGTGCCGCCGGCCGGACCCCTCGAGGTACCGCAGGTGCCCTCGGCGCCCGGAACGGGCGCGGACCTCACCGCCGAGCGGCGGCACTGGCACCTGTCCGACCTGCTGCACGCCCTCCACCTCCACCGCAAGGCGAGCTGAAGACCACGGACGCCGTTCCCCGCGGACCTGACCGCCCGGGACGCGCGCCCGGCAGGGGGGTGAGGTCCGGGGATGCCCTCCCGGCGGAGAGCTGAGGGATCAGGTCCTCGCAGGCGGCCGAGCGCCCGGGACCCCGCCGCCCCCCCCGCGGAGGCTGAACCGCGGGCGGCTTCTCCAGGCGACGTGAGCCGGGGGCCTCGGGTGCCCTACCCGCGGGGGGTCGAGGGCCCGGGACGCTGTCCCGGCTAGGGGCCGAGGGCCCAGGCTCTCCTGGGGCCAGGTGAACCGGGCGCCCGGACTGCACTCCCCGGGGGCGCGGGAAACGGCGCGAGCCGGCCTCGGCCCTCACCACCCTCCGGCTCGGCGCTCCCGCCACCCGGTTGCTCCCCGCAGGGGCGACGTGGGCGGGGCGCCGCCTGAGGGCCCCGCAGGGAGTCGAGGGCCCGGGGACCCTCCCGTAGCGGGCCGCGCGCTTGCGGCGCCCTGTGGGTTGTGTGCCCGGGTGCACCGGTGCCGTCGGCGTGCCCGGTGCACTGGCGCCGTCGGCCGGAGGGGGCGGTTGGCCCTTTCGTAGGATCGGGGTATGCCTGCGAACGCCCCCGACCCGGCCGACCCGCGCGACAAGAACGCCGCGCCGCCCCTCCCGGAACCCCTCCGGGTCCCCGTCGCCGACTCCCACACCCACCTCGACATGCAGTCCGGCACCGTGGCCGAGGCGCTCGCGAAGGCGGCCTCCGTGGGCGTGACGCACGTCGTCCAGGTCGGCTGCGACCTGGCCGGCTCCCGCTGGGCGGCCGAGACGGCGGCGGCGTACGACGCCGTGCACGCGACCGTCGCCCTGCACCCCAACGAGGCCCCGCGCATCGTCCACGGCGACCCCGACGGCTGGTCCCGGCAGGGCGCGCGCACCCCCGGCGGCGACGCGGCCCTGGACGAGGCGCTCGCCGAGATCGACCGGCTCGCCGCGCTGCCGCAGGTCAAGGGCGTGGGCGAGACCGGCCTCGACTACTTCCGCACCGGCCCGGAGGGCAAGGCGGCGCAGGAGCGGTCCTTCCGCGCCCACATCGAGATCGCCAAGCGGCACGGCAAGACCCTGGTCATCCACGACCGCGACGCCCACGCGGACGTGCTGCGGGTGCTCAAGGAGGAGGGCGCCCCCGAGCGGACCGTCTTCCACTGCTACTCCGGCGACGCCGAGATGGCGCGGATCTGCGCCAACGCCGGCTACTACATGTCGTTCGCCGGCAACGTCACCTTCAAGAACGCCCAGAACCTGCGCGACGCCCTCGCCGTGGCCCCGGCGGAGCTGATCCTCGTCGAGACCGACGCGCCCTTCCTGACGCCGGTGCCCTACCGCGGCCGGCCCAACGCGCCCTACCTCGTGCCGGTCACCGTGCGCGCGATGGCCGCCGTGCGCGGCACCGACGAGGACACGCTGGCGGCCGCCCTCGGCGCGAACACCGCCCGGGCCTTCGGCTACTGACCATCTGTTCGCCACCCTCGGTAGCCGCGCCGCTTTGGAGAGTGAGCGCGGCTCCGCTAGGTTCTGGGCCCGATCCGGACCCCTTCGGACCCTGGAGTGGCGGCGTGAACAACTCCCCGTACGCGTACCCGCAGTACTCGCCGTACCATCCGCAGCCGCAGTGGCCGTATGCCGAGGAGCCGCAGCCGCCGTACCCCGCGCAGGACCCCGCCTTCGACCCCTACACGGCCGAGACCCTCGGATACGGCGAGGTGTACGAGCCCCCGGAGCCCCCGCGACCGCCGGAGTCCCCGCAGCCCCCGGTCACCGCCACGCCCGCCCCCGCCCCGCGAACGGTGGCGCACCGCCGGGCCGCGCGCCGGCGCAGAGCGCGTTACGCCGAGCGCGCGGACGGCTCCGTGCGCCGCCTCCTGCCGCAGGCCCTCGTCGTCGCCTTCCTGGCCGGCGGGACCACCGCCTTCGTCGCCGAGGACAAGGCCGTCGAGCTGAGCGTCGACGGAGGACGGCCGCGCACCCTGCACACCTTCGCCGACGACGTGAGCGACCTGCTCGCCCAGGAGGGCATCGAGGTCGGGGCGCACGACGTGGTCGCACCCGGCCGCGGCGCCCGCCTGGAGAACGGGGACGAGGTCGCCGTCCGCTACGCGCGCCCCGTACGGCTCACGATCGACGGACAGCCGCGCGAGGTGTGGACGACCGCGCACACCGTCCAGGAGGCGCTGGAACAGCTGGGCGTGCGCGCGGAGGGAGCCTACCTGTCCATCGCGCGCTCCCAGCCCATCGGACGCGCCGGGCTCGCCGTCGACGTGCGCACCGAACGCGCCGTGACCGTGATGGCGGACGGGCAGGCCCGCACCGTCCGCACCAACGCGGCGACCGTCCGTGAGGCCGTCGAGCAGGCCGGTTTCACCTTGCGCGGCCAGGACACCACCTCCGTCGCGCCGGGCAGCTTCCCGCGCGACGGGCAGACCGTCACCGT
Source organism: Streptomyces sp. NPDC028635 (assembly GCF_040637635.1). NCBI lineage: Bacteria > Bacillati > Actinomycetota > Actinomycetes > Kitasatosporales > Streptomycetaceae > Streptomyces > Streptomyces sp. NPDC028635. The sequence continues at coordinate 112,012 of NZ_JBEZWX010000009.1, forward strand.
GCTGCGGATCAGGGGCACCAAGGAGGTGCGGGAGGAACCGATCCCGTTCCCCGAGCAGCGCACCGAGGACCCGTCCCTCTTCCGGGGGACGGAGGTCGTCGAGCAGCAGGGCCGCCCGGGCCTGCGCCGGGTGACGTACACCCTGCGGACCGTCAACGGCGTACGCCTCAAGCCGCGGCGCGAGCAGACCGAGGTGGTGCGCCGGCCGCGCACCCAGATCGTGCGGGTGGGCACCAGAGCCCTGCCGGCCTCCGTCCACGGCGCCGACCACCTGAACTGGCAGTCCCTCGCGGTGTGCGAGTCCGGCGGCCGGCCCGACGCCGTCGACCCGTCGGGGACGTACGGCGGGCTGTACCAGTTCGACACCCACACCTGGCACGCCCTCGGCGGCACCGGCCGGCCGCAGGACGCGCCCGCGGCGGAACAGACGTACCGGGCGAAGAAGCTGTACACCCGCAGCGGCGCGAGTCCCTGGCCGCACTGCGGGGCGCGGCTGCACGGCTGAGCGGCCCCGGCCGTCGCGCCCCGCGCGCCCCCGTACCCTTGTTCCGTGAGCAGCCCCACCCCGGACGCCCTGCTGGGCCCCGCCGACATCCGTGAACTCGCGGGCGCCCTCGGCGTCCGTCCCACCAAGCAGCGGGGACAGAACTTCGTCATCGACGCCAACACGGTCCGCCGGATCGTCCGCACCGCCGACGTCCGGCCTGACGACGTGGTCGTCGAGGTCGGCCCGGGGCTGGGCTCCCTGACCCTGGCGCTGCTGGAGGCCGCGGACCGGGTGACGGCCGTCGAGATCGACGACGTGCTGGCGTCCGCGCTGCCCGCGACGATCGCCGCGCGGATGCCGGAGCGCGCGGAGCGGTTCGCGCTGGTGCACTCCGACGCCATGCACGTCACCGAGCTGCCCGGCCCGCCGCCCACCGCGCTGGTCGCGAACCTGCCGTACAACGTGGCCGTGCCGGTCCTGCTGCACATGCTCGACACCTTCCCGAGCATCGAGCGCACCCTCGTGATGGTGCAGGCGGAGGTCGCCGACCGGCTCGCCGCGGGCCCCGGCTCGAAGGTGTACGGCGTGCCGTCCGTGAAGGCCAACTGGTACGCCGAGGTCAAGCGGGCCGGTGCCATCGGCCGCAATGTCTTCTGGCCCGCGCCGAACGTCGACAGCGGGCTGGTCTCCCTGGTGCGGCGCACCGAGCCGGTCAAGACGTCGGCCTCCAAGAAGGAGGTCTTCGCGGTGGTCGACGCGGCCTTCGCCCAGCGCCGCAAGACGCTGCGCGCGGCCCTCGCCGGCTGGGCCGGGTCCGCGGCGGCCGCCGAGGCGGCGCTCGTCGCGGCCGGCGTCTCGCCGCAGGCGCGCGGGGAGGCGCTGACCGTCGAGGAGTTCGCGCGGATCGCAGAACACAAGGAGCAGGCCTAAGTGAGCGTCACCGTCCGCGTCCCCGCCAAGGTCAACGTCCAGCTCGCGGTCGGCGCCGCCCGCCCCGACGGCTTCCACGACCTGGCCAACGTCTTCCTCGCCGTCGGCCTGTACGACGAGGTCACCGTCACCGAGGCCGACGAGCTGCGGGTGACCTGCGCGGGAGCGGACGCCGGGCAGGTCCCGCTGGACCGCACCAACCTCGCGGCCCGTGCGGCCGAGGCGCTCGCGGCGCGGTACGGCATCGAGCCGTCCGTCCATGTGCACATCGCCAAGGACATCCCCGTCGCCGGCGGCATGGCGGGCGGCAGCGCGGACGGCGCGGGCGCGCTGCTGGCCTGCGAGGCGCTGTGGAACACCGGCGCCACCCGTGAGGAGCTGCTGGAGATCTGCGCCGAGCTGGGCAGCGACGTGCCGTTCAGCCTGGTCGGCGGGGCGGCGCTGGGCACCGGGCGGGGTGAGAAGCTGGAGCCGCTCGAGGTCGGCGGCACCTTCCACTGGGTGTTCGCGATGGCCGAGCGGGGGCTGTCGACGCCGGCGGTCTTCCGCGAGTTCGACCGGCTGGCGCAGGGCAGGGACATTCCCGTGCCGCAGGCGTCGCGGGCGGTCCTCGAGGCGCTGGCGAAGGGCGACGCGGACGCGCTGGCCGCCGCCGTCACCAACGACCTGGAGCCGGCCGCGCTGTCCCTGCACCCCGAGCTGGCGGACACCCTGGCCGTCGGCCGGTCGGCGGGCGCGCTGACGGCGCTGGTGTCGGGGTCGGGCCCGACGACGGCGTTCCTGGTCCGGGACGGGTCGGGCGCCGAGGGGGTCGCGCGGGCGCTGCGGACGTCGGGGACGTGCCGGAGTGTGCGCGTGGCGTCGGGGCCGGTGGCGGGGGCGACGGTCCTCGACTAGGCCTTTGTCCTGTTTAGCCCGGTTTCGCTGTTTTTTGCTCTTGACGTCGCGAGCCCCGGTGGGCACAGTGGGGACGTATACGACGTAAGCGTACAGAGATACCGCACGGCACTCTTACGTCTGAGGGGCTCAAAGCGAGGAGGGCCCGCGATGAGCGCACCAGACATCCCTTCTTTCCCGGCGCCCAGCGGCCGGAAGTGGTCGGGCGACGGCCCGGTGAAGCTCTCCATCCTGATGGCGGCGTACAACGAGGAAAGAACGATCGCCGCGGCCGTCGACTCGGTGCTCGACCATGAGTACCCGTGCGAGATCGAACTGATCGTCGTCGACGACGGCAGCAGCGACCGCACTCCGCTCCTGCTGGCGCAGCACGAGAGTCCCCGGGTGATCACCCACCGGCACGCGCACAACCTCGGCAAGGGCGCCGCCCTGCTCACGGCCGGGAAGCTGGCCACCGGAACGCACATTCTTCCGTTCGACGCCGATCTGGAGTATTCGCCGGACGACATCCCGCGGCTGGTGGAACCGGTCCTCCAAGGGCGCTGCGACGTCGTCTACGGGGCGCGGCTCTTCGGACAGAACACCGTCTACCAGTCGTATCGCTACGCCCTGGGAAACGAGCTGATGACGCTCGTGGCCAATGTGCTCTTCGACGCCCACCTGGCCGACATGCACACCTGCCTGAAACTGATCCCGCTGTCCCTGTTCCGCTCGTTGCACCTCCAGGCGCGCGGCTTCGGACTGGACACCGAGATCACCGCCTGCCTGCTCCGTATCGGCGTCCGCCCCTTCGAGGTCCCGGTGAGCTACTACAGCCGGTCCCACGCCGAGGGCAAGAAGATCAGCTGGCAGGACGCGGTCGACTGCTTCCGCATTCTGGGCAGGGTCCGCTGCATGCGCAGGGAACGCGTCGGGCCCGGCGTCCCGGCCCGGCGGGCGCTGCCGCCCCGGCTGCCCGACTTCCAGGCCGAGCACGGTGTCACCGGCCGGTGGGCTGCGGGCCGGCACGACGTCCGCAGACCGTCCCAGCGTTGATCGCGGGGTCTCGGTGGCCGGCGGCGCTCCGAAGGAGAGAGCAGCATGAGCCCCTTCCTCGACAGTCTCAAAAAGCCGTCGCAGCAGGAACCGGCACCCGCCGGCGAGGTGCGTCCGCTCCACCGGCGCCGCCGTCGCCTCGTGCTCGTGGTGCTGGCCGTCCTGGTCGTCGTCGTGGGTGTCCTGCTGACTCCTGCCGCACGCCGTGAGCTGCGTGAGTCGTTCACCCAGATGCCGGCCTCCTACAGCGAGCTGTACTTCATGAGTGTCCCGGCCGTGCGGCACGACCAGGTCGTCACACAGGTGGCGGTCATCCGCCACGGTGTGGACACGGGCCCCTACCGGCTGCGCGCGTGGCTGGAGTCGCCGGCCGGCCGTACGACGGCCTCGGCCACGACCACGCTCACCGAGCAGCCCGACGGACGGATGTCGGTCATCGTGCGGCTCCCCTTGCGCCCGGGCTCCCAGCTCGTCCGGGTCGCGCTCGTCGGCCACCGCGAATCCCTGCACTTCCGCCTGAGCCCCAGCAGCTTCGAGACCCCCAAGAGCTCACCATGACCGCCGTCACGCTCCTGGCAGGGCGGGTCGCGGGACGCCGCGCCGTCCTGGGCGGCACCGCCCTCGCCCTTCTCATCGAGCTGCTGCCCGGTCCCCCCACGGGCCTGCTGGCGCTCGCCGGTCTCTGGCTCCTCTTCGGCGCCCCCACGGTGCTGTGGTACGGCATCACCGACCGGGTGCTGTCGACCCGCGACGGCCGGGTGCTGCTGGCCATCGGACTCAGCGTCATCACCGCCATGGCGGTCGCCCTGCTGGTGAACACCGTCCTGCCGGCCGTCGGTGCCGGGCAGCCCCTCGCCCGCACGCCCCTCGCCGTCGCCTCCGCGCTGGCCGTCGCCGTCCTCGCCGTCGCGGTGGATCCTCCCGCCGAGAGCCTGGCCGACCGTCTCGCCCGGTGGCGCGAGGGCCACGCCCCCGCACTTCCGCCGGGGCTGATCCCGGTGTCGGTCCTCGGCGCCGTCACCCTCCTCCTGTGCGTCGCGGGCCCGATCCGGCTCAACAACCAGGCCGGGTCCGGCGTCAGCTTCACCGCGATGATCGCCGTCGCGGTGCTGCTGGCGCTCCTGATGTGGCGCCGGCGCCGCTATCCGGCCTCCGTCATCGTCCTCGGCCTGTTCTGCGCGGCAGCGGGACTGCTGCTCCTCACCTCCCTGCGCGGCTGGTACATCACCGGCCACGACATCCAGCAGGAGTTCGGGGTCTTCCGGCTGACCGCCTCGGCCGACCGCTGGAACATCGCCGCCTACCGCGACGCCTACAACGCCTGTATGAGCATCACCTTGCTGCCGACGTCGCTGGTACGGCTGACGGGAATCTCCGGCGTCTACGTCTTCAAGGTCGTCCTGCCGCTGCTCTTCGCCCTGACCCCGGCGCTGGTCTACCGCTCGGTGCGCAACGTCGCCCCTCAGCTCGTGGCCCTGCTGTCGGCCGTGTTCGTCATGATGTTCCCGACGTTCTTCACGGACATGGTCTTCATCGCGCGCCAGGAGGTCGCCTTCGTCCTGGTCGGGTGCGCCATGGTGGTGCTGACCGACGCCGGCCGCCCGCTCGCCGCCCGGCGGATCGCGTTCACCGTGCTGGCCCTCGGTGTCGTCCTGTCCCACTACGCGACCACCTACATCATCGTGGTGACCCTGGCGCTGGCGTTCGCCACCGACCTCCTGTGGCGGCTGGGCACGCGGCTGCGGAAGAGGGCACCGCGCGAGGCGGTCGCACGGGGCTTCGTCACCTGGTGGATCGTCGTCGCCACGGCGGCCGCCGCGGCACTCTGGGCCGGCCCGGTCTCCCACACGGGCGGACAACTGCAGGCGACGGTCTCCACGACCGTGCGTGACCTCGGCAACTGGCAGTTCGGGAACCGGTCTTCGGACGTGTCGTACAGCCTGATCGGCGGGGCACGGGTCAGCCCGGTCCAGCGGCTGACCGACTACCGCGCCTACGCGGTGGACCAAAGGGCGCAGGCCGGGGCGCGCGGCCGCTACCTGCCGCTGACCGTGGTCGATTCCTACCCCGTCCGGGTCGCACCGGACGAGGTCCAGCCGCTCACGCCGCTCGGCCGTGCCGTCCAGCACACCGGTGTCGACGTGAAGGCGGCGAACAGCGGTTTCCGCGTGCTCGTCGCGGTGCTGCTGCAACTGCTGCTGCTCCTCGGGTTCGTGACCACCGTGTGGGGCCGGCGCAAGTCGTTCCGCCCGGCCCGCGACCAGGTCACGCTGACCGTGGGGGCGGGCGCGGTGGTCGCGATGCTCACGCTCCTGCCGCAGGTCTCCGTCGACTACGGGGTGCTGCGCGCCTTCCAGCAGGGCCTGATCGTCTTCGCCCCGTTCGTCGCGGCCGGGCTGGTGTGGCTCTGCCGGTGGGCCGGGCGGCGACGGGCGGCCGCGCTGGCCTGCGCGGTGTCGGTGGCGCTCCTGCTCGGCCTCACCGGTGCCGTGCCGAAACTGCTGGGCGGCTACCCGCCGACGCTGAACCTGGACAACGCCGGCCGGTATTACGACAACTACCTCATCCATCCCGAGGAACACCAGGCGTTCGACTGGCTGCTGCTGCGCGACGCGGGACAGCCCGTGAACATCCAGTCGCAGGTCCGGTCGGACAACCAGCCCTACGCCCGGCTGCAGGACAAGCTCCGCCACCAGGCGGTGAACACCGTCTACCCGGCGTTCGTCAAGGACAACGGATACGTCTTCCTCAACTACGCGACCGTCCGCAAGGACCGGACATCGGTCTTCTACCAGGGTGACGCGGTGACCTACCGCTATCCGATCGCCTTCCTGGACGCGACCAAGAACAGGATCTACAGCAGTGACGGCGCAGTGATCTTCCGGTGAGCCGCCACGGCACCGCCCGGTCCGCCCACCGCACCGCCCCGCCCGCCGCATCGCACCGCCCCGTCCGCGGCTCCCTCGCACATCCCGGCACACGGTTCGTCAGGAGGCCCCCCATGGCAGCGCCCACGGCAGCGCCCACGGCACGTCGGGAGGCCCCGGCGACAGCGCGCAGCGTGCTGCTCGCATCGCCGGGGGCCGAGCCGGACCTCGGCGAGGTGGCGCACTATGTGTGGCAGCTCGCGCGGTCGTTGCGCTCGCGGCACGGCCGGCACGTGGTGATCGCGACACGGACGGCCGGAGCCGCCGGACGCTACGAGACCCCCGACGGGGTACCGGTGTACTGCCTCGGCGCGCCCCTGGCGGCGCCGCCGGTGCTACGGGAGCGGCACTGGCGCCGGGCGCTGCGCGAGGTCGCCGAGGCGGAGCGGGTCGAGCTGGTCAACGCCCATACGCGGGCGTCGGCACCGCTGTTCGCCGACACGGTCGCGCGCGCCTGCGCAGGGCTGCCGTTCGTGCTGACCTACCACCCGGGGCCGGCACCGGCGGCGGAAGGGGTGCCCGGCCTCCTGCGCGTGTGGTACGAGCGGAGGGCGCGGACCCGGGCCGTGCGCCGGGCGCGGGAGGTGGTGTGCACGTCGGACTCCGTGGCGGCCGGCCTCCCGGGCCCCTTCGCGGACCGCTCCACCCGGATCGTCCCCGGCGTGGATCCGGACGCCTGCGTCGCGGGTCAGGTGCCGGAGGCACCGCGCGTCGTCTTCCCCGGCCTCCTCGCGGGTGCCGACGCCGGTCAGGAGCTGTCCGACCTGCTGCGGGCGCTCGGTGTCCTGTCCCGCACGGTTCCGCAGGTGCGGCTGGAGGTGCTGCACCGGGGAGAAGTGCGGGACGGGTACGAGGGGCTGGCGCGGCGGCTGGGACTGGACGGCCGGGTGACCTTCACCAGGCTGGGGGCGGCGGAGGAGCCGGCCGACGCCTGCCGGCGCGGGCGGGTTCTCGTACTGCCCGCCCACGACGTCCGTTCCCCGGGCGCACTCGCCGAGGCGCTGACGTGGGGGCGCCCGGTCGTGACCCCGGCGGCCGGGAGCGCCCCTTCCCTCATCAGCTCCGGCGACACCGGCCTGCTCGTCGCGCCGGGGGACGTGCCGGGGCTGGCCGAAGCGCTCGGCTCCGTGCTGCACGACGACGTACTCGCCCGGCGCCTGGCGGCAGCCGGTCGTGCGCGGGCGGTTCGTGAGCTGTCCTGGGAGCGTCAGTCCGACCGCACGGCCGAGGTGTTCGACCGGGCCGTGGACCCCGGCCGCCGCACGCCCACGGTCGCCGTCGTCGCCCCCAACTACTTCCCGAAGATCGGCGGCGTCGAGAACTACGCCCGGCGCGTCGCCCACGCCGTCGCCGCCGACCCCGCGATGCGGGCCGTCGTCATCACCGCGCAGCCGACCCGGCGGCGCACCTCGGTCGGGACGGACGGCGACGTGCCGGTGGTCCGCCTCGGCACGTGGGCGCGCCATCTCAACACCCCGGTCAACCCGCTGTGGCTGTGGCAGCTGGGCCACTGGCTGCGCCGGCTCGACGTCGACCTCGTCGACGCCCACGCGCCCGTCCCCGGACTCGGGGACCTCGCGATCGCCGTGTCCGGTCACCGCCCCACCGTGTTCACCTACCACGCCGGCACGATGGTGCAGGGCCACTGGGACGTCGACCTCCTGGTCAACGCGTACGAGCGGTACGTCCTGCCGCGGGTCTTCGCCCGGGCCCGTGCGGTCGTGGCCAGTTCACCGGTCTCGCTGGCCGCGGGCCGTCCGGGCGCCGTCGTGATCACACCGGGTGTGGACGTGGACCGGTTCACCCCCGGCCCCCCGGCGTCGACCCGCTCACGCACCCTCGTCTACGTGGGGCGGCTGGACCGTGCGTCGCCGTGGAAGGGCGTCGACGTCCTGCTGCGGGCGTTCGCGGCGCTGGCCGATCTGCCCGGCGTACGGCTGCGCCTGGTGGGGGAGGGGGATGCGGTCCCCGAGCACGTCGCACACGCCGAGCGGCTGGGGATCGCCGACCGGGTGGAATTCACGGGCCCGCTCGTCGCGGACGCCCTGGTCGCCGCGGTGCAGAGCGCCGCCGTGCTCGTACTGCCCTCGCAGACCGCGCACGAGTCCTTCGGCATGGTGCTGGTCGAGGCGATGGCGTGCGGCACGCCCGTGGTGGGGTCCGACGTGGGAGGCATTCCGTACGTCGTCACGCCGGGCGTCACCGGGCTGCTCTTCCCGCACGACAGCACCGAGGCGCTGGCCGGGGCCTGCCGGCGGCTGCTGCTCGACGGGCGGCTCGCCGACCGTATGGGGGCGGCCGGCCGCAGGTGCGCGGTCGAGCGCTATGCCTGGCCCGCCCTCACCGAGCGCCATCTGCGGCTCTTTCGCTCACTGCTCCCCGCGCCGCCGGCCCCGAGCACCCGCACCCCGCGGCACACGGCGCCGCGGCGTTTCCCGGCAGCGCCCGGGCAGCAGGAGCCGTGATGCCCACCGTCGCGGTCGTCGCACCGTACTACCCGCCGCACGTCGGGGGCTGCGAGAGCTACGCGGCCCATGTCGCCCGCGCGGTCGCCGAGGATCCGGCGATGCGGGCCGTCGTGATCACCTCCAACACCGCCGGATGGCGGACGACGTTCGCGGACGACGCGGGGATCCCGGTCGTCCGGCTGGGGACGTGGGCACGCTGGTCCAACACGCCGGTCAGCCCGCTGTGGCCGCTCCAACTGCGCCGCTGGCTGCGCCGTCTCGACGTCGACGTCGTCAACGCGCACGCCCCGGTTCCCGGTCTGGGAGAGCTGGCGGTCGCGGTGGCGGGCCGCCGCCCGGCCGTCCTGACGTACCACGCGGGGTCGATGAGCAAGGGTCGTCCCCACGTCGACCGTCTGATCCGCTGGTACGAGCGGCACGTCCTGCCCCGGGTGTTCGCGCGGGCCCGTGCGCTCGTCGCCGTGTCACCGGTCTCGCTGGCCTACGGCCGTCCGGGCGCCGTGGAGATCGCGCCGGGGGTCGACGTGGAGCGGTTCACCCCGGGTCCCCCCGCGTCGACGCGGCCGCGGACGGTCGTCTACGTGGGGCGGCTGGACCGTACGTCGCGGTGGAAGGGCGTCGATGTGCTGCTGCGGGCGTTCGCCGCGCTCGCCGATCTGCCCGGGGTCCGGTTGCGTCTGGTGGGCGGTGGGGACGCCGTGCCCGACCATGCCGCCCACGCGGAGCGGCTCGGGATCGCCGACCGGGTGGAGTTCACCGGGGAGATGTCCGGTGACGGCCTGGTCGCCGTGATGCGGAGCGCCGCCGTGCTCGTCCTGCCGTCCCTGACGGATGCCGAGTCCTTCGGCATGGTGCTGGTCGAGGCGATGGCGTGCGGCACGCCCGTGGTGGGGTCCGACGTGGGAGGCATCCCGCATGTCGTCACGCCGGGCGTGACGGGGCTGCTCGTTCCGCCCGGGGACCATCTGGCGCTGGCCGCCGCCTGCCGGCGCCTGCTGCGGGACGGCTCTCTCGCTGACCGCATGGGTGCGGCCGGCCGGGAACGGGCGGTCGAACGCCACGCCTGGTCGGCCTCCACGGGCCGCTGCCTCCAGCTCTTCCGGTCCCTTGACCGCGAGACAAACCGTACTTAACGTAAGTATACACTGTAAAGATACGCAAGTGCCGCCCTGTGGGGGCAGGGGGCGCGGAAAAGGTCGGCCCACGTCCGAGAGGGGGCCCGGCATGCGCATACGGTCCGGTCGTCCCCGGGAGTCGCAGGGGCCCGTGCCCTGCGTGACTCCGCCGTCCGGTGCGACCCGCGCGATGCGCCGGGCCCTGGGCGTGGTCCGCTCCGTCGGACGGAGCGTCGAACGTTCCCCGTGCGGGTTCCTCGTCGATGTTCCCGGGGTGCGGCAGCTCTGGAGCCGGTGGGCACCCGCCGCGGACGTCCTCGTGGTGCTGGACGCGCTGGGCCGGGCCGGTGTCCGGGGCTGGCTGGCGGGCGGCTGGGGCGTGGACGCCCTGCTGGGCCGGCAGACACGGCGTCACTCGGACATCGACATCGTGCTCGCCCGGGAGGACGGCGTCGAGGACAGGGTCAGGCTCGCCCTGGCCGGAGTCGGTTACCGGCGGCTGGACGACCAGGTCATCTCGGACGGCCGTCCGCTGTCCGTGCGCTGGGTGCTGGACGACGGCCTGGTCGCCGTCGACCTGCTCCCCGTCGATCTCGCCCGCCTGCCGTTCGCGGGGCTGCTCGACGGGCGGGCGCGGACTCCCACCCCGGCGGGTGACGCACCGACGGCCGCCGCCGCGAGCGACCCGGTGCCCGACGACCGGGGCGTCGTCGCCGGCCACGTCGTGCCCTGCCTGCCGCTGAGCCTGCAGTTGGCACTCCACCAGGACTATCCGCAGCGTGCGACGGACCGCCACGATCTCGCCCTGCTGAAGGAACTGGACACGAGGCGAAGGGGATCGCCGTGAAGTGCCGTGTGTCCACGGCACCGTGGGAACTGGTGGGCGCCGCCAAGCGCGTGGTGCGGCCCGCCAGCAGCCTGCTGGTCCCCGTGCCCGAGGCGACGCCCGCTCTGCGGGTGTGGCGGGGCGCGGACGACCCGCCCGGCGCGGTACCGGCCCACATCACGGTGATGTACCCCTTCCTGGCGCCCCACACCATCGACGGCCTGGTGGAGGCGGAACTGGCCCGGATCACCGCCTCGGTGCCGCCCTTCCGGTTCTCTCTCACCGAGGTGGGCCGCTTCCCCGGCGTGCTGTACCTGCGGCCGGTCCCGGCCGAGCCGTTCGCCGGCCTCGTCGGCCTCGTGATGCGGAGCTGGCCCGCCTGCCGGCCGTACCGCGGCCGCTACCCCGACTTCGTCCCGCACCTCGCGCTGGGCATCGGCGAGCAGGCCCGCGGGGACACGGACCGGCTCACACCGCTCCTGCCGATCACCTGCCGGGCCACCGAGGTCGCCCTCATGACGGAGAACGTGCGCGGATGGCACACCAGGAAGCGCTTCCCGCTGTCCGGAGCAGCGCCGTGAGGACGTGGTCCAGGAGCGCCGCCGCCCGGGTGATGCCGGGCGGGGCGACGGTGCCGCGCGCCTCGAAGAACCCCTCGGGTCTGTTCGCCAACGTCGGCGCCATGGTCACCGGCCGCCTGCTGAAATCCGCACTGCTGTGGACCGCGTGGCTGATCGTCATCAGCTCTCTGACGCCGGTCGAGTTCGGCAAGTTCACGCTGATCTTCAGCGTCCTCGAGATGCTGAGCATCATCACGGATCTGCAGGTCGGCCGGATAGCGGTGGTCCGCCTCTCCACCGACCTGGACGACCCGGGCCGGTTCGGCGGCACCTACGTCCTGCTGCGACTGGCCCTCGGCGCCGTCGGCTACGTGGTGGCCCTCGGCTTCGTCGCCGCCGCCGGATACCCGTCGGACGTGGTCCGGGCCACCGCCGTGGCCGGAGTGATCGTCGTGGTGGCGACGCCGTCGCACGCCTACGACGCGGTGTTCGAGGCCGGGATGCGGCTGCGCCCCATCGCCACCGCGAGCGTGTTCGGCTCCATGGGACAGCTGGCACTGACCTCGGCGATCGCGGTGGCCGGGGGGAACATCCTGCTGTTCGCCATCCCGGCTCTGCTGGGCGAGGTCCTGGGGATCGGCTGGAAGATGGTGGCGGCCCACCGCGTCCTGCCCCTGCGGTACCGGGTCGACCTGCGCGAGTGGTGGTCGCTGATCCGGGAGGCCGTACCGCTGTCGGTCGGCGTGGGCCTGATGCTGATCTACTACCGGGTCGACTCGGTGATGCTGACGAAACTCGACTCGTTCGTCGCCGCCGGCCAGTACGGGGTCGCCTACAAATTCGTCGACCTGGCCCATTCGCTGTCGTTCTACGTCGCCATCGCTGTCCTGCCCCTGCTGGTGCGCAGCTGGCCGCACCGGCCGCAGGCCTTCCGGGCGGCCGCGGCGCGCGCCGCCCACCTGCTGGCCGTGCTCGGCGGCCTGCTGGTGTGCGAGTTCACGGTCTTCGCGCCGCAGGTGATCCGCACGCTGTACGGAGAGGCCTACGCCCCGGCGGCCGACGCCGCGCGCATCGTCGTGGCCTCCGAGTGCATCGCCTTCTTCACCGTGCTGGCCTTCAACTGCCTGGTGGCGGCCCGGCTGAACCGCCACTACCCGCTGGTCACCCTGCTCGGCCTGATCGTCAACGTCACCCTGAACTTCTTCCTGATACCCCGCTGGTCCTACCTGGGCGCCGCGGTCAACACGCTGGTGACCGACGTGCTGGTCTGTGTCCTGATGCTGCTGTTGCTGCGCCGGGTGCCGGGGATGCGTCCGCTGCCCCTGTCGTCGTTGCCGAAGGTGCTGTGCGCCGGCGCGTCCGGAGCGCTGGCCGGCTGGGCCGTCGCCCGGTTCACCTTCTGGCCGCTCGGGGCGGCGGTGACCGCCCTCGTCTACGTCGGGATGCTCAGGGCGCTGCGGGCCGGGGGCCACGGCGACGCCGATCCCGGCGACCAGGACAGCGGGCCCCCCGACGGCGCGGCCACCTCATCCGACCGGGGGACCGACAGCGCCGGCACCCCGTCCGACCGAGGAACGGAGACACCGGGATGAGAGTTCTGTTCATCAACGAGAATCTCGGCGGTCACACGACCATGCACCTGCATCTGCGGCAGGCACTGCGGGAGCGGCACCCGGAGATCGAGGCGCACTTCCTCGACGTACCGTCGCGCTCGGTGCTGCGCAGGGCGGCCGCCGCCCCGGTGCCGCTGCTGTACCAGCTCGACCTGGATCTGCAGCCCCTGCGGTTCCAGCTCGCGACGAGCGCCTGGGTACAGCGCAGACTGCGCGGGCTGCGACCCGAGGCGGCGTTCGACGCGCTGCACGCCTACACCCAGAACACCGTGCTGCTCAGTGCGGGGACCCTCCGGCGGATGCCGTCGGTGGTGGGGCTGGACTCGACGAACGCCCGCACCGCGTACTGCCTGCCCTACCGCGAACCCACCCGGTGGACCCCGCACACGCTGGGGCCCGCCCTGCGCCTGGAGTCGGCGGTCTTCCGGGCGGCGGACACCGTCGTCGCCCAGACCGACTGGACGGCCGCGTCGGTGCGGGACGACTACGGCGTCCGCGACGACCGGCTGAGAGTCGTCAGGGTCGGCATCATCCCCCCGGCGGCCGACCCGCCAGTCGCCCCCGGCACCCTGCGCCGGGACCTGCCGCGGATCGTCTTCGTCGGAAGCTCCCTGGAACGCAAGGGCGGCAACCAGCTCGTCCGGGTGCACCAGCGTCACCTCGCCGACCGGTGCGAACTCGTCATGATCACCAGGGAGCGCGTGCCCAGGGGCCGCAACCTCACGGTCGTCGACGACATCACCCCGGGCGACCCACGGCTCTGGCACATCCTGCGGTCGTCGGCGGTCTTCGCCCTGCCGAGCCGCATCGACATGACCCCGCTCACCGTCCTGGAGGCCATGGCGGCGGGCCTGCCCGTCGTCGCCTGCCGGGTCTACGGCGTCCCCGAGCTGGTGGCGGACGGACGAACCGGCCTGCTGGCCGAGCCCGGGGACGACGCCTCCCTGCTCGCGGCCCTGCGCCCGCTGCTCGACTCCCCCGGCCTCAGGAGGCGCATGGGAGCGGCCGGGCGGCTGCGTCTGCTGGAGGGGTTCGACGCCCGCAGGGAGGCCGACGAACTGGTCGCCGTCCTGCACGAAGCGGTGGCCCGCCACCGGGCCGGCGGCGCCGCGCCCGCCCCTGTCCCCGGCCGCGGATCGCCGTGGCGCCCGCGTCCTCACCGGGTGAGGACCTGACGAGGAACCGGGATCGAGAAGGAGACCGACATGATCCGCATTCCGATCCTCAACTACCACTGCCTCTCGGACGACCCCGCGCCGTGGATCGCCGACTACACGGTGACGCCGGGGGACTTCGCCCGGCACCTCGACCTGATCGTGGCCGGCGGCCGGACCGTCGTGCCCGTCTCACGCCTCGCCGAAGCGGCGACCGGCCGCCGCCCCCTGCCGCGCGACCCGGTCGTCATCACGTTCGACGACGGCTTCGCGGACTTCGCCGACATCGCCGCCCCCGCCCTCGCCGCGCGGGGCCTGCCGAGCACGTTCTACGCGGCCACCGGCTCCCTGGAGGGCCGGCACCGGCGCGAGACGGTGTTCCCGCCGCATCCGATGGTCAGCTGGAGCCGGCTGCCCGAGCTGGAGGAGCAGGGGGTGGAGATCGGAGCGCACTCCCACACCCACCGCGACCTCGACCTGGCCGACCCCCGGGTGGCCGCCTACGAGGTGGTCCGCAGCAAGGAACTGCTCGAGGACGCCCTCGGGCACGAGATCACCTCCTTCGCCTACCCCTACGGTCACTTCACGACGCGTCTGCTGCGGGTGGTCGCGGAGTGCGGATACGACTCGGCCTGCGCGGTGCGCAGCAGGCTGAGCCGGGTCGGGGACAACGTCTTCGCCCTCGCCCGGCTGCCGCTGCGCGCGGCGACCACCGTCGACGAGGTCGGCGCCTGGGTGTCCGGCCGAGGCGCCCGGACCGCCTCGGCACGGCCGGACACCCTCGGCATCCGCGCCGACCGGCTGCTGCGGCGCGTCCTGCGCATGCCGGTCCTGCCCGAGGACGGCCTCGCCGACCCGGCCGCGGTCCCGGCACGGCAGCGGGAGCCGTCATGAACCGCGACGTGCCCGCCCTGCTGGTGAGGCTGGTCCACGCACCGCAGCAGCACGGAGGTCTCGGCGTCCTCAGAACCCTCGGCCGGGCCGGGGTGCCGGTGTACGCCATGGTCGAGGACGCCTTCACCCCGATGGCCGTCTCCCGTCACCTCGCCGGCCGCTTCGCCATCCCGCCCACCGCGCTGGACAGGCCCGCGGAACTGCCCTCGCTGCTGCTGGACTACGGCCGCGCGATCGGCCGCAGAGCGGTCGCCGTGGCAGCGGACGACGAATCCGCCGTCCTGCTCGCCGAGCACGCCGACGTCCTGTCGGCGTGGTTCCTGCTGCCCCCGGTTCCCCCCGGGCTGCCCCGCAGGCTCACCAGCAAGGAGGGCCTGTTCCACATCTGTGCCGCGAACGACGTGCCCGCACCGCGGTCCTGGGCGCCGGCCGACCGCGCGGAACTGCTCGCACTCGCGCACGACGTGGGATATCCCCTCGTACTGAAGAACCGGGAGGCGTTCACCCGGCTGAGCGCGCCGGTCGTCAGCCACACCACCGTGGTGCACGGCGAGGACGAACTGCTCGCCTGCCTGGGCTCGCGGCAGACGCCCTCGGTGCTGGTCCAGGAGTACATCCCGGACGCGGTGGCCGAGGACTGGATCACCCACCTGTACTGCGACCGTCATGGTGTGGCACGGCTCGTCTTCACGGGCTTCAAGATCCGTTCCTGGCCGCCGTACGGCGGAGCGACCACGCGCGCGTGGAGCCGTCCGAACCCGCGGCTCGCCGAACTCGCCGCCGGTCTGTGCCGGCGCATCGGCTACCGCGGCATAGCGGATCTGGACTGGCGTTTCGACCGGCGCGACGGACGCTACAAGCTGGTCGACTTCAACCCGCGGACGGGCGCGCAGTTCCGGTTGTTCGAGACCCGGGACGGTACGGACGTGGTGCGTGCGCTGTACCTGGACCTCACCGGCCGGCTGATACCGACGGCGCCGCAGGCGGACGGCCGGATGTTCGTCCTCGGGCAGGCCGATCTGCCGTCGGCGGTCGTCAGCGCCCGGCGTGAGCACAGGATGCCCGAGGCGTTGCTCCCCCGGCGCGGTACGGAACGGGCCTGGTGGTGCCGTGACGATCCGCTGCCCGCACTGGCCGAAGCGGTGCGCTTCGCCGGCGGCGTCACCCGGCGCCTGGCCCGGACCAGCGCCGGTGTGTTCACGAAACACCCCCCTCTCCACGCTTAACATGTGAGATGTGGCGAAAAATCATCGGCGTCACAGGCTGTTCGCCGCCGTGGCGGCCCTGGTCCTGACCGGGACCGTGATCACGGCGTGTACGAAGCACGAGCCGACACCGTCGCCGGTCGCCGAGTCCAAGCCCCTGCGGATCGGCATCGCGTACGGCAACCGCCTCACCGGTCTGTCCGACAAGGGCCTCGCCTCAGCCCTCGACGTGGCCGTCGAGGTGGGCGCCCGATGGGTGCGGGCCGACCTGTCGTGGCGGGACGTCCAGCCCGACGGGCCGGGCGACTACCGGTGGAGACAGTTCGACCGCATCGTCGCCGCGGCCGCGAAGCGTCATCTGACCGTGCTGCCGATCCTCGGCTACACCCCGCCCTGGGCACGGCCCGCGGGATGCGACGACGAGAAGTGCCATCCCGCCGACCCGGCCGCGTTCGCCGACTTCGCCGCCGCCGCCGCGCAGCGCTACGCGCCGTCCGGCATCCACACCTGGGAGGTGTGGAACGAGCCCAATCTGCCCGACTTCTGGAAGCCCGCCCCGGACCCCGGGACCTACACGGACCTGCTCCGCCTGACCAGCCGGGCCCTGCGGCACCAGGACCCCTCGGCCTACGTGATTTTCGGCGGGCTCGCCGCGGTGCACACGGGCGGCACCAGGATCTCGCAGAGCGACTTCCTCGCCGCGGTCTCGGCACGCGGCGGCAACCGGTTCGTCAACGCCGTCGCCTACCACCCGTACACGTTCCCGTACCTGCCGAGCGACACGACCGGGCGCGGAACCACCTGGGAGGCCATCGACAGCGCGCCGGACAGCCTGGAGCACGTGCTGTCCGTGTACGGCACCCCCGGCCTGCCGGTGTGGATCACCGAGTACGGGGCGCCCACCGGCGGTCCCGGCGCCGCGACGGACGGCCGGCCGGAGAACATCCTGTCGACGACGAAGCACGTGACCGAGGAGCGGCAGGCGGAGATCGCGGCGGACTCGGTGCGCACCGCGGCCGGCACCCCGCACGTGCAGGCACTGTTCTGGTTCTCCGACCACGACCTCGGCACCGACACCTCGTCCGAGGAGAACTTCTTCGGACTGCGCCGCGCCGACGGAAGCGCCAAACCCGCCCTCGGCGCCCTCCGCAGGGCCGTGGCCGCGCTCCGCGACGAGCACGTGCACCCCTCCTGACCCGGGACGCCGGCCGGCTCCCCGCTGCGCCCCGGCCCGGCTCCACCGGCCGGCGGCGCTCCGGCCACCCACGCACGCGCATTAGGCTGGGAGGCTGATCGACCCCCCCGGGCAGGAGTGAGATGGCCGTCAACCTGGTCAATGTCGAGAACGTCAGCAAGGTGTACGGCACCCGTGCCCTGCTGGACGGGGTCTCGCTCGGCGTGTCCGAGGGGGACCGGATCGGAGTCGTCGGACGCAACGGCGACGGCAAGACCACCCTGATCCGGATGCTCGCCAGGCTGGAGGAGGCCGACACCGGCCGGGTCACCCACTCCGGCGGACTGCGCATCGGCGTGCTCACCCAGCACGACTCCCTCGACCCGCAGGCCACCGTCCGGCACGAGGTCATCGGCGACATGGCCGACCACGAGTGGGCGGGCAACGCCAAGGTCAGGGACGTACTGACGGGACTGTTCGGCGGGCTCGACCTGCCCGGCTTCCCCAAGGGCCTCGACACCGTCATCGGGCCGCTCTCCGGTGGTGAGCGGCGCCGTATCGCGCTGGCCAAGCTGCTCATCGAGGAGCAGGACCTGCTCGTCCTGGACGAGCCCACCAACCACCTCGACGTCGAGGGCATCGCCTGGCTCGCCGAGCACCTGCGCGCCCGGCGCTCGGCGCTGGTGTGCGTCACCCACGACCGCTGGTTCCTGGACCAGGTCTGCACCCGCATGTGGGACGTGCAGCGCGGCGCCGTCTACGAGTACGAGGGCGGCTACTCCGACTACGTCTTCGCGCGCGCCGAGCGGGAGCGCATCGCCGCGACCGAGGAGGCCAAGCGGCAGAACCTGGTCCGCAAGGAGCTGGCCTGGCTGCGCCGCGGCGCGCCCGCCCGCACGTCCAAGCCCCGCTTCCGCGTCGAGGCCGCCAACGAGCTGATCAAGGACGTGCCGCCGCCCCGTGACAGCAGCGAGCTCATGAAGTTCGCCTCCTCCCGGCTCGGCAAGACCGTCTTCGACCTGGAGGACGTGACCGTCCAGGCCGGTCCCAAGGTGCTGCTCAAGCACGTCACCTGGCAGCTCGGCCCCGGCGACCGCATCGGCCTCGTCGGTGTCAACGGCGCCGGGAAGACCTCGCTGCTGCGCGCGATGGCCGAGGCCGCCCGCACCGGCGGCGAGGCGCAGCCGGCCGGCGGCCGGGTCGCCGTCGGCAAGACCGTCAAGCTCGCCTACCTCTCCCAGGAGGTCGCCGAGCTGAACCCGAACACCCGGGTGCTGGAAGCCGTGCAGCAGGTCCGCGAGCGCGTCGACCTCGGCAAAGGCCGCGAGATGACCGCCGGGCAGCTGTGCGAGACGTTCGGCTTCAGCAAGGAGAAGCAGTGGACGCCCGTCGGCGACCTCTCCGGTGGTGAGCGCCGCCGCCTCCAGCTCCTGCGTCTGCTCATGGACGAGCCGAACGTCCTCTTCCTCGACGAGCCCACCAACGACCTCGACATCGAGACCCTCACCCAGCTCGAGGACCTCCTCGACGGCTGGCCCGGCTCGATGATCGTCATCTCCCACGACCGCTTCTTCGTCGAGCGCACCACCGACCGCGTCTTCGCGCTGCTCGGTGACGGCACCCTCCGGATGCTGCCGCGCGGCATCGACGAGTACCTGGAGCGGCGCCGGCGCATGGAGGAGGCGGTCGCCGCGCAGGTCACCGCCGCGGCGCCCAAGCCGGCCGGCACCGAGAAGAGCGCCGCCGACCAGCGCGCCGCGAAGAAGGAACTGCAGAAGGTCGAGCGGCAGCTCGACAAGGTCTCCGAGCGGGAGACCAAGCTCCACGCCCAGATCGCCGAGAACGCCACGGACTTCGCGAAGGTGGCCGAACTCGACGCCGAACTGCGGGAGCTGGCCGGCCAGCGCGAGGAGCTGGAGCTGCGCTGGCTGGAACTCGCCGAGGACGCCTGACCGTTCGGGCGCATGCGCCCCGCGCGCACGTCACGTGAAGGGGGCGTGAAGGCGCGTAACGAGGGCATCACGGGCCGGTCCTCCGTTGGGTACAGGCCCGGCCTCACAGCCCTGGACCGTCGGCGGCGGGTGATAGAAAGGGCCGTCTGAGAACTGTCTGTCGAACGACTCTGGGTCCATCGCGTACCTCAGGGCGTGGGTGAAAATCAGTGAGGTAGGGGGAGACGCTGATGACTCAGCCGCCCAACCAGCCGCCGCCGCAGGGCGGGTTCGGACCGCCGCAGGACCAGCCGCCGCAGCCCGGTGGCGGGTTCGGCGCTCCGCAGACCCCGCCGCCACCGCAGAGTCCGCCGCCGGCGCCGCCCGGCGCACCGCAGACGCCGCCGCCTCCGCAGACCCCGCCCGCCGGCGCCCCGCAGCCGGGGTACGGCTACCCGCAGCAGCCCGGGCCCTACGCCCAGCCGAGCGGCCCCTACGCGCCCCCCGGCACGCCCGCGCCCGGCCCCTACGGCCAGCAGCCGGGGCCGTACGGGCCGCCGCAGCAGCCCGGCCCCTACGGCCAGCCGCAGCCGGGCTACGGCTACCCGCAGCAGCCCCAGTTCCCCGGCGCGCCCGGCACCCCGCCGCCCGGAACGCCCGGCGGCCGGGGCCCGTTCAAGGGCAAGCCGCTCGCCGTCATCGGCGCCGCCGTCGCCGCGCTGCTCGTCATCGGTGGCACCGTGTGGGCGCTCAGCGGCGACGACGACCCGCAGAAGAAGCCGGTCTCCCAGCAGAGCGACGACCCGAAGCCGACCGGATCCGAGAGCCCCACGGGCGACCGCGGCGACGACGGCCCCGGGGACCTCAACGCCGGCCGCCAGCCCGGCGAGGCGAAGGTGCTGTGGTACCAGTCGGCGCCCGACGCGCCCAAGGGCGGCGCGGACGCGCCCGGCCTGTGGATCACCGACAAGGTCACCGTCAAGGCCGCCTACAAGCAGGTCTTCGGCTACAACATCAGCGACGGCAAGCCCGCCTGGACCCCCATCACCTTCGCGTCGAAGATCTGCGCGGCCACCCGTGAGAAGACGGCCGACAACAAGATCGTCGTCGCGTACATGGACGGCACGAGCGAGCGCGCCAAGTGCAACCAGCTCCAGGAGATCGACCTCGCCACCGGCCAGAAGGGCTGGACCGGCGCGATCGACGACGGCGCCCTGTTCGACAGCGCCCTCAACGTGGAGCTGACTCTCGCCGGTGACACGCTGATGATCGGCCGCTCCCAGTCCGGCGTCGCCCTCGACGTGCACAGCGGGCACAAGCTGTACGAGAAGAAGCGCTACGGCTCGGCCTGCTTCCCCTCCGCCTTCGCCGGCAGCGCGACGAAGCTGGTGCAGGTCGCCAGCTGCGGCGCCATGACCTCCAACGAGCACGAGGAGCTCCAGGGCCTCAACCCGAAGACCGGGGCGGTGCTGTGGACCCAGCCGCTGGAGAAGGGCTGGGAGGTCAAGAAGGTCTTCTCGATGGACCCGCTGGTCGTCTACCTCACCAATGAGGACAAGAAGGTCTGGGACATGGTGGTCCTGCAGGCCGACGGCAAGCTGCGCACCCACGTCAACGTCAACGAGAAGTTCGACTTCCAGTGCGGCTGGAGCATCTTCCAGCGCGACCTCCAGGGCTGCCTCGGCACCGCCGCCGGCGGCGACACGCTGTACCTGCCCACCGACGCCACAACCGGCGCCAACGAGGTCGTCGCCATCAGCCTCGCCAACGGCAAGGAGAAGTGGCGGGTGAAGTCCCCGGCCGACGAGTCGATGCTGCCGATGCGCGTGGACGGCAACCAGCTCGTCGCCTACGTCCAGCCGTCGTACGACGCGGGCGGCCAGGTCGTGGGCGTCCCGACGGCGGGCACCGCGCACCAGCCGGCCAAGCTGCTGCAGATGCCCGCGTCCACCGCGGAGATCGAGAACGGCTTCTTCTCCAAGACCTACGACTGGGTCGACGGACGCTTCTACATCGCGACCACCCGGCTGGGCGGCGGCGATGACGCGAAGGAGAAGCTGATGCTCGCCTTCGGCAAGTGAGCCCGCGGCGGGGCCCGTTGCCGGGCCCCGCTCCCGCGTGCGCTTCTCTCCCCGCCCGCCCCGCCGACGACACGGTCGTCCGACCCGAGGTACCCACGTCATGACCCAGCCGCCCCCGCCCCCGAACCAGCCCCCGCAGCAGGGGGGTGGCTTCGGCCCGCCGCAGGACCAGCCGCCCGCGCAGCCCCCGCAGCAGCCGGGTGGCTACGGCACACCGCAGCCCGCCCAGCCGCCGGCGCCCCCGCAGACTCCGCCCGCCGCTCCGCCGGCCCCGCCCGGCCCGGCCGCGGCGCCGAGCCTGAACAAGGCCCCGCAGCCGGCCCCCGGTTACGGCTACCCGCAGCAGCCGCAGGGCGCCCCGCACACGCCCCAGGCCCCGCAGACGCCCCCGCCGCCGATGCCGGGTCAGCAGCCGGCCCCCGGGTACGGCTATCCGCAGGCCGGCCAGCCCCCGACCCCGCCGCAGCCCGGCTACGGCTACCCCGGTCAGCCGCAGGCGCCGTACGGGCAGCAGCCCGGTTACGGCTACCCGCAGCAGACGGCGCCCCAGCCGCCGGCCGCGCCGCCGTCCGGCGGCGGACGCAAGGTGAACCCGCAGGTGGCGATCATCGTCGCCGCCGTCGTCGCGTGCGCGCTGATCATCGGCAGCGGCGTCTGGTACTCCCACTCCAAGGGCGGCAAGGACGAGACGGCCAGCTCCGCCGGCCCCACGGGCGGCGGCAAGGGCGGCGACACGCCCGCCGGCGGTGGCGGCAGCGAGAAGGTGCCGGACAACCCCGCCTCGCAGGTGCTGTTCCAGGTGCCCATGCTGCCGGTCACCGACGACAGCAGTGTCAGCGTCAACGGCTCCTGGCTCACCGACAAGGTGTACGCCAAGACCGGCAACGCCGAGATCGTCGGCTACGACCCGGCCAAGGGCACCAAGATGTGGTCGATCCCGCTGCCCGGCCCGGTGTGCACGGCCAGCAAGCACGCCTCGGCCGACGGCAAGGCGGCCGTGGTCTTCGAGCCCGCGATGCCGACCAAGGACAAGCCGTCCCACGGCTGCAGCCAGGTCGCCTCCATCGACCTGGCCTCCGGCAAGAAGCTGTGGACGAAGACCGCCAAGAACGGCGACGAACTGGCCACGTTCGACAACGTCACCCTCAGCGGCGGCACGATCGCCGCCGGCGGCCTGGACGGCGGCGCCGCGTGGGACGCCGTCTCCGGCTCGTCCCTGTGGGCCCCGAAGGCGGCCGACACCTGCGAGGACGCCGGTTACGGCGGCGGGGACAAGCTCGTCGCGGTGCGCAAGTGCGGGTCGTACGACAACCCGACGATCCACATCCAGACCATCGACCCGAAGTCCGGGAAGGTGTTCTCCGACTACAAGATGTCCGCGGGCATCGACGACGCGGCCATCGTCTCCAGCAACCCGCTCGTCGTCGGCGCCGACGTCGGTGACACCGGCAACG
The DNA here is from genome assembly GCF_040637635.1 of Streptomyces sp. NPDC028635. NCBI lineage: Bacteria > Bacillati > Actinomycetota > Actinomycetes > Kitasatosporales > Streptomycetaceae > Streptomyces > Streptomyces sp. NPDC028635. Next base: position 134,763 of record NZ_JBEZWX010000009.1, read on the forward strand.
GCAGCGGAGTGTCCGACATCTTCGCCATCGACAACGCCACCGGGCAGCTGAAGTCCCACATCTCCCTCTCCGGCGACGGCTACGCGGAGACCTGCGACACCCTCGACGAGGTCGAGAACTGCCACGGCCTGGTGGTCGGCAACGGCAAGCTGTACGTCTCCACCGCGGAGCACGACGGCACCGGCGACCACGGCAGGACCAACGAGATCGTCGCCTTCGACCTGGCCACCGGCAAGCAGACCGGCCAGCGCGCCGACGCCGGCGACGGCTACACCTACACCCCGCTGCGCATGGACGGCTCCAACGTCATCGCGTACAAGCGGCCGCCGTACGACAAGGGCGGCCAGATCGTCAGCATCGACGGCGGCAGCTTCAAGGCCACGACGCTGCTGGAGAACCCGGCGACGCGGTCGGTGCGGGACGTGGAGACCAGCATGCTCCCGGACCACGCCGAGTTCATCTTCGCCGGCGGCCGGCTGTACATGGCGGACACCTTCGCCCGCAAGCCGATGGCGGGCGAGAGGGAGTACCTGGCGATCGCCTTCGGCACGCGGTGACGCCCGGCTGACCCGCGCCCCGTGGCCCCGTCCCTGTTCAGGGGGCGGGGCCACTTTTCGTCGCGTAGGGGGCGCGCGATGTCGTACAAGCGTGTAGCTTCCGGGAGCAATGGATCGGGGGGACTGGGGGGTTCTCTTGGGAGTGCGGCTGATGGTGGTCGACGACCACCGACTGCACGCGGAGGCGCTGGCCTCGGCGTTGAAGCTGCGGGGGCACCGGGTGCTCGCCGCGACGGCGCCCGTCGCGGGGGCGGCGGAGCTGGTGATCTCGCGGGCGCCGGAGGTGTGTCTGCTGGGCACGGCGGTGCCGGCGCAGCCGGGGGTGTTCGACCCCGTGGCGCGCATCCGGCGGGAGCGGCCGCAGGTGGCCGTGCTGGTGCTGGGCCCGGTACCGAGCCCGCGCGGCATCGCGGCCGCGTTCGCGGCGGGGGCGTGCGGCTATGTACGGCACGACGAGCGGATCGAGGGCGTCGAGCGGGCCCTGATGAAGGCGCGGACGGGGGAGTCGGCGGTGGCACCGGCCCTGCTGCAGCAGGCGTTCGGTGAGCTGCTCAACCCCGCGGCCCAGCCGGACGACGAGGGCCGGCGCCTGCTGTCGATCCTCACGCCGCGTGAGGTGGAGGTCCTGGTCCGGGTCGCGGACGGCGAGGACACGAGGGTGATCGCGGCGGGCATGGGCATCGCCCCGTCGACGGCCCGGACGCATGTCCAACGCGTCCTGATGAAGCTGGGGGTGGGCTCCCGCCTCGAGGCAGCGGCCCTGGCAGCGCGAACGGGCCTGCTGGACAGGGCAGCCCCCGCCCGAACCGAGTCCTGAAGGGCAAGGAAACCCCAGCCGACCAAGGGACGCGGACAACAGCGCCGGCTCCGAGACGCACGGCACCACAGCCGACCAAGGAGCGCGGACAACAGCGCCGACTCCGAGACGCACGGCACGGCAGCCGACCAAGGGGCGCGGGGAACTGCGCGACCGGCCACCACGCACGCGGCATCCGGCAACGCACCCGCGCCCCCTACGGCGTCACCCCGCGGGCTCCTGCGGAGGAACCGCCGGCCGGCAAACGCACCCGGGCCCCCCGGCGTTACTCCGCGGCCTCCTCCGGAGGAACCGGCACCCGCGCCCCCGCGGCGTTACTCCGCGGCCTCCTCCGGAGGAACCGGCGCCACGGGCCTCAGCTTCAGCCACACCAGGAAGAACACCCCCAGCGCCAGCATCCCCAGCCCCGTCCAGAGGTTGATGTTGACCCCCTGCGCCTTGTCGATCGCCGCGTCGGAGTCCGTCAGCCCCGTGATCGTGACGATGACGCCGTAGACCACGAACAGCCCGCCGATGATCCGCCGGATGTCGAACAGCCGCGCCGCGGTGGCCGACTTCCCCTGCAGCTCGGTGACCTCGCGCTGCACGTCCCGCTCGGAGTACTCACGGTGCTCGCGGTGTCCGGGATTCTCACTCATGCTCTCTCACACTCCTTTCCGACAGGCCCTCAGAACGAGAACGGGATGTAGCAGACGGCGGCCAGCACGACCGCGCCCCAGCCCAGCAGCGCCGGCCGGCGGTACCAGGCGTCGTCGCCGGTGGCGGGCGGCTCGGACATCCCGGGGGAGCGGGTGCCGTACACCAGCCCCTGGAGCTCCTCGGCCGGCTTGGGCTTGGTGAACAGGGACACCGCCACCATCACGACCCCGCCCGCGACGAAGCCCGCGATCGCGGAGACGAAGTTGGCGCCCTGGTCGGAGGGGATGTCGATGACGCCCTGCTTGTAGATCCAGAAGTAGTTCAGCATCGCGACCGTCGTGCCCGCGACCAGGCCCCAGAAGCCGGACTTGACCGACGCCCGCTTCCAGAACATGCCGATGATGAAGACGACGAACATCGGGACGTTGAAGAAGGAGAACAGCGTCTGCAGGTACGCCATGATGTTCGAGAACGACGAGGCGAGGAACGCGGTGCCGATCGAGGCGAGCACGCCGATCGCGGTGATGAGCCGGCCGAAGCGCACGTAGTAGGAGTCCTCGCGGTCCGTCACCACGTACTTGGCCCAGATGTCGGTGGTGAACACCGTGTTGAAGGACGACACGTTGGCCGCCATGCCGGCCATGAACGCGGCCAGCAGACCGGTCACCGCGATGCCGAGGACACCGTTGGGCAGCAACTGCTCCATCAGGTACGGGATGGCGTCGTTGTACTGCAGGTCCGAGCCCGCGGTGCCGATCTTCGGCACGAGGACGGCGGCGACCAGGCCCGGGATCATCACCAGGAACACGATGAAGATCTTCGGGAACGCGGCGATCAGCGGGGTGCGCTGGGCCGCGGAGAGGTTCTTCGCGGACAGGGCGCGCTGCACCTCGGCGAAGTTCGTCGTCCAGTAGCCGAAGGAGAGCACGAAGCCGAGGCCGAGCACGATCGTGAGCCAGTTGGCGCCGAGCGGGTTGGCGTCGCCGATGCCCGTGCCGCCCCAGGAGGTGAGGAAGTCACCTCCGTGGCTCTTGGTCAGGGAGTCGGACAGGCCGTCCCAGCCGCCAACCTTCTTCAGGCCGAGCACGGTGATCGGGATGAGGGCGGCGAGGATCACGAAGAACTGCAGCACCTCGTTGTAGATCGCCGAGGACAGGCCGCCGAGCGTGATGTAGGCGAGGACGAAGAAGCCGGCGACCACGATCGCCACCCACTGCGGCCAGCCGAGCAGGGCCTCGACGACGATCGCGAGGGCGTACAGGTTGACGCCGGCGATCAGGATGGCCGCGAGGGCGAACAGGACCGAACTCAGCAGATGCGCCCACTTGTCGAAGCGCAGCAGCAGGAACTCGGGGACCGAGCGGACCTTGCTGCCGTAGTAGAAGGGCATCATCACCAGGCCGAGGAAGACCATGGCCGGGATGGCGCCGATCCAGTACCAGTGGGTGGTGTACACGCCGTACTGCGCGCTGTTGGCGGCCATGCCGAGGATCTCGGTGGCGCCGAGGTTGGCCGCGATGAACGCCAGGCCCGTCACCCACGCGGGCAGTGAGCGCCCGGACAGGAAGAAGTCGAGGCTCGTCTTCACCGACCGGCGGGCGGCGAAGCCGATGCCCAGCACGACCAGGAAGTAGATCGCGAGGATCGTGTAGTCGAGCCAGTTCGTGGGGAGCCGTAGCCCGGCGGCCAGATATGTGGCGGTTGTGGGGGTCTGCATTAAGCACTCGCTTCGTTGCGCGAACTGATCCTCAGCGGAACCTACGCGTCCGCGTTTAGAAAATGAACACTTCTGGTGATGGTCTTTGTTGGATTGTGATGTGCACGGCTCTGGTGAGTTGTGACGTGTTATGTTTGATTGTGTTGAGTCATAGCAGTGCTTCGGTCCCCCAGCAGGCGCTCGGGTGAGGACAGAGGGAGTCCGGCGTGAAGAAGACCTCGACCCGGCTGGCCGACGGTCGTGAGCTGATCTACTACGACCTGCGCGACGACACGGTGCGGGGCGCGGTCGACCGGCGCCCGCTGGAGCGGACCGTGACCACCTCCGAGATCCGCCACGACCCGCTGCTCGGCGACGCCGTCGCGATCGCCTCGCACCGCCAAGGCCGCACGTACCACCCGCCGGCCGACGAGTGCCCGCTGTGCCCGTCGGAGGGCGAGCGGCTCAGCGAGATCCCGGACTCCTCCTACGACGTCGTCGTCTTCGAGAACCGCTTCCCCTCGCTCGCCGGCGACTCCGGCCGCTGCGAGGTGGTCTGCTTCACCTCCGACCACCGGGCATCCTTCGCCGATCTGACCGAGGAACAGGCGCGGCTGGTCCTGGACGCCTGGACCGACCGCACGTCGGAGCTGTCGCATCTGCCCTCCGTCGAGCAGGTGTTCTGTTTCGAGAACCGCGGCGCCGAGATCGGCGTGACCCTCGGCCACCCTCACGGGCAGATCTACGCCTACCCGTTCACCACCCCGCGCACCGCGCTGATGCTGCGCCAGGTGGCCGCGTACAAGGAGGCGAGCGGCGGCGGGAACCTCTTCGACGCCGTCGTGGAACGCGAGCTGGCCGGCGAGCGGGTCGTCCTCCAGGGCGAGCACTGGGTGGCGTTCGTGCCGTACGCGGCGCACTGGCCGTACGAGGTGCACCTGTACCCGAAGCGGCGGGTGCCGGACCTGCTGGCGCTGGACGAGGGGGCCCGCGCGGAGTTCCCCCGGCTCTATCTGGAACTCTTGAGGCGCTTCGACCGGATCTTCGGAACTGGTGAACCGCCCACGCCGTACATCGCCGCCTGGCACCAGGCGCCGTTCGGCCCGCTGGTGGAGCCCGACGGCGTCACCCGTGACGACTACGCCCTCCACCTGGAGCTTTTCACCATTCGCCGGACGTCGGGCAAGCTGAAGTACCTCGCGGGCTCCGAGTCCGGCATGAGCGTGTTCATCAACGACGTGCCTCCGGAGCGCGCGGCCGAGCGACTGCGAGAGGTAGCGAGTTCATGAGCGGTAAGTACCTGGTGACGGGCGGTGCGGGGTACGTCGGCAGTGTGGTGGCCCAGCATCTGCTGGAGGCCGGCCACGAGGTCGTCGTCCTCGACAACCTCTCCACGGGGTTCCGGGAGGGTGTCCCGGCGGGCGCCGCGTTCATCGAGGGCGACATCCGCGACGCCGCCAAGTGGCTGGACTCCTCCTTCGACGGCGTCCTGCACTTCGCCGCGTTCTCGCAGGTCGGCGAGTCGGTGGTGAAGCCGGAGAAGTACTGGGACAACAACGTCGGCGGCACCATGGCCCTGCTCGGCGCCATGCGCGAGGCGGGCGTGCGCACGCTCGTCTTCTCCTCCACGGCCGCGACCTACGGCGAGCCGGAAGAGGTGCCGATCGTCGAGAGCGCCCCGACGAAGCCGACCAACCCCTACGGCGCCACCAAGCTGGCCGTCGACTTCATGATCACCAGCGAGGCGAACGCGCACGGCCTGGGCGCGGTCTCCCTGCGCTACTTCAACGTCGCCGGCGCCTACGGTGCCCACGGCGAGCGCCACGACCCCGAGTCGCACCTCATCCCGCTGGTGCTCCAGGTCGCCCAGGGCCGCCGCGACGCGATCTCGGTCTACGGCGAGGACTACCCGACGCCGGACGGCACCTGCGTGCGCGACTACATCCATGTCGCGGACCTGGCCGACGCGCACCTGCTGGCCCTGAAGGCCGCCACCCCGGGCGAGCACCTGATCTGCAACCTCGGCAACGGCAACGGCTTCTCCGTCCGCGAGGTCATCGAGACCGTCCGCAAGGTCACCGGCCACCCGATCCCCGAGGTGGTCGCCCCGCGCCGGGGCGGCGACCCGGCGGTCCTGGTCGCCTCCGCGGACACCGCCCGTGAGCGCCTCGGCTGGCAGCCGCGCCGCGCGGACCTCGCCGGGATCGTGGCGGACGCCTGGGAGTTCGCACAGAACCGCGCAAAGTAACGCACTTTCGAGCAGAAGGTACGAAAGGTCAGGGTCAGGGATGAGCGAGGCCGTCGCCGGCGCCGTAGCCGAGCGGTTCGAAGAGCTGTACGGAGCTGAGCCGGAAGGGGTGTGGGCGGCGCCGGGCCGCGTCAATCTCATCGGCGAGCACACCGACTACAACGACGGCTTCGTCATGCCGTTCGCGCTGCCGCACACCGCCGTGGCCGCGGTGTCCCGGCGCGAGGACGGCCGGCTGCGGCTGCACTCGGCGGACATCGAGGGCGGCGTCGCCGACCTGCGCGTCGAGGACCTCGCCCCCGCGTCGGACAAGGGCTGGACGGCCTACCCGGCGGGCGTGGTGTGGGCGCTGCGCGAGGCCGGCCACCCGGTGACCGGCGCGGACATCCACCTGGCCTCCACCGTCCCGGCGGGCGCGGGCCTGTCCTCCTCGGCGGCCCTGGAGGTCGTCGTCGCCCTGGCCCTGAACGACCTGTTCGGCCTCGGCCTGCGCGGCTGGCAGCTGGCCCGGCTGTGCCAGCGCGCGGAGAACGTCTACGTCGGCGCCCCGGTCGGCATCATGGACCAGACCGCGTCGGCCTGCTGCGAGGCCGGCCACGCCCTGTTCCTCGACACCCGCGACCTGTCCCAGCGTCAGATCCCCTTCGACCTCGCGGCCGAGGGCCTGCGCCTGCTGGTCGTGGACACGCAGGTCAAGCACGCGCACAGCGAGGGCGAGTACGGCAAGCGCCGCGCCGGCTGCGAGAAGGGCGCAGCCCTGCTCGGCGTCGACGCCCTGCGCGACGTGCCGTACGCGGACCTGGACGCGGCGCTGGCCCGGCTCGGCGACGAGGAGGAGGCCGTCCGTCTGGTCCGCCATGTCGTCACCGAGAACCACCGGGTGGAGCGGGTCGTGGCGCTGCTGGAGTCCGGCGACACCCGCGCCATCGGCCCGCTCCTCGTCGAGGGTCACGCCTCCCTGCGCGACGACTTCCGCGTCTCCTGCCGGGAGCTGGACCTCGTCGTCGACACGGCGCTGGCCTCCGGCGCCCTCGGTGCCCGCATGACCGGCGGCGGCTTCGGCGGCTCGGCGATCGTGCTGGCCGACGCCTCCGACGTGGACACCATCACCAAGGCGGTCGGGGAAGCCTTCGCCGCGGCGGGCCTGACCGCCCCGCGCGTGTTCGAGGCGGTCCCCTCCGCGGGCGCGCGCCGGCTCAGCCGATCCGCTTGACCAGCGTGTACTCGGTGATCCCCGGCGGATAGTCGGGGATCACGCACACCACCTCATAGCCGTGCCCGCGATAGAAACCGGGCGCCTGGAAGTCCCAGGTCTCCACGCGTACGGCGGTGCAGCCGCGCTCCGTGCGGGCGAGGCGCTCGGCCCGGGCGAGCAGGCGGGAGCCGAGGCCGGCGCCGCGGTGGGGCTCGTCCACCCACAGATGGTCGACGTGCAGCCAGCCGGCCCAGGTCCGCCCGACCAGGCCGCCCGCGAGATCGCCGGCGCCGTCCAGGGCCCACAGGTGCAGGGGGGCGTCCCGTGCGCCGGGGGTGCCGCGCAGGGCGCGCAGCACGGGGGAGGCCGCGGTGTTCGCCTCACAGAGGCGCGAGCGCAGCAGATGGCGTCGCTCTTTGTCCACTCGTGCCTCAATACGGAACATGCGGCTCACCCTAGACGCCGGGATCCGCCAGTTCTGCAATTCGCCTTGCCCTGCCCGGCTGCGGCCCTACCCTGTGAACAGCACCGGTGGGGGCCGGTGTTCGTTCAGGGGGCGAGTGAAGCCGGGTACGGCGCTCGGGCGGGGGGAAGCGGTTCGGTACGGCGGCGGCCGTACGGTTCGCCCGACCCCTCGGGCGCCGTGTCCGCGCCGGTCGTCGTGGCGAGGCTGGGGGTCATCCGTGGTGCGCATCCGAGTCCTGGTCGTCGACGACCACCGCATCTTCGCCGAGTCGCTGGCCGCGGCGCTGGCCGCCGAGCCGGACGTCGAGGTCGCCGCCGCCGGCAGCGGCCCGGCCGCGCTGCGCTCGCTGGAGCGGGCGGCCGCCGAGGGGCGCCGCTTCGACGTGGCGCTCGTCGACGCCGACCTGGGCGCGATGCCGCCCGGCGTACGCCCCGCGCCACCGGTGCCGCAGAGCGGTGACGACGCTGTCGTCGACGGGATCTCCCTGGTCGCCGGGGTGCGCACGGCGCAGCCGCAGGTGCGGATGGTGGTGCTCGCGGAGAAGGACGACCCGAGGCGCGCGGCACTCGCCCTGCAGGCCGGGGCCTGCGGCTGGGTCGCCAAGGACTCCTCGCTGTCGCGGCTGCTGACGGTGATCCGCGGGGTGCTGCGCGACGAGACGCATCTGCCGCCCGCCCTGCTGACCGGCGTCCTGCGGGAGCTGACGGCCGCGCGCAAGCACCGCACCGAGAGCGAGCGGCTGGTGGAGTCCCTCACCCCGCGCGAGCGGGAGGTGCTGCGCTGCATGGTCGCGGGGCTCGGCCGCAAGGCGGTCGCCGAGCGGCTGTTCCTCTCCCCGCACACCGTGCGCACCCATATGCAGAACGTGCTGGGCAAGCTGGGTGTGCACTCCACCCTCGCGGCCGTGGCACTGGCCCGCCGCGCCGGCGTGGGGCCGGCCGACCTGAACGGTCCGTCAGCCGGGGATGTTGTCGAACGGGGCGGTCAGCTGGCGTAGCAGCCCCGCCAGTTCACCGCGCTGGGCGCGGGACAGCTCGGCGAGGATCGCCCGCTCCTGGTCCAGCAGCCCGGCGAGCGCCTGGTCGGCGCGGTCGCGGCCCTCGTCGGTCAGGCGCACCAGCACACCACGCCGGTCGCTCGGGTCGGGCAACCGCTCCACCAGGCCCTTCTTGGCCAGGCGGTCGATCCGGTTGGTCATCGTCCCGGACGTCACCAGCGTCTGGGTCAGCAGTTGCCCGGGGGAGAGCTGATAGGGGGCGCCGGCCCGCCGAAGGGCCGTCAGCACGTCGAACTCCCACGGCTCGAGACTGTGCTCGGAGAAGGCAAGACGGCGTGCCCGGTCCAGGTGCCGGGCCAGTCTGCTCACCCGGCTGAGCACCTCGAGCGGTTCCACGTCGAGGTCCGGACGCTCCCGGCGCCACGCTGCGACCAGCCGATCGACCTCGTCCTCCATGGCGATCAGTGTAGTGGTTGTGTCGACATTAAGTCTCTTGATGTCATGTCTCTTGACATCAAGATAAATCCGCGGGGACAGTAGGGGCCATGACCAAGCCGACCTGGGACCCGGACCAGTACCTCCGCCACGCCGGGCACCGCGCCCGCCCCTTCGCCGATCTGCTGGCCCGCGTCCCCGACCCGCCCGGCGACCGGCCCCGCATCGCCGACCTCGGCTGCGGCCCCGGCAACGTCACCGCCCTGCTCGCCGAGCGCTGGCCCACCGCCCGCATCACCGGCTACGACAACGCCGCCGAGATGCTGGACGCCGCCCACACCACCCACGAGGGCCCGACAGCGGGAGGCGGACACCTCGACTTCGCGCACGCCGACGTCCGCGACTGGACGCCCGCCGAGCCGTACGACGTGATCGTCTCCAACGCCACCCTCCAGTGGGTGCCGGGGCACGCGGACCGGTTCGCCGACTGGATCGCCGCGCTGCGGCCCGGCGGCACCCTCGCCTTCCAGGTCCCCGACAACATCGACGCCCCGCTGCACGCCCTGATGCGCGACCTCGCCGGCACCCCCCGCTGGCGCTCCCGCCTCGCCGGCGTCCTGCGCCGCACCGACTCCGTGCACACCCCCGGCGCCTACCTCGACCGGCTGGCCCGGCTCGGCTGCGCCCCGGACGTGTGGCAGACGACGTACCTCCACGTCCTGCCGGGCACCGACCCGGTGCTGGACTGGGTCAAGGGCACCGGCCTGCGCCCCGCCCTCACCGCCCTCGCCGACGACCCCGAGGCCCGCGACGCCTTCCTCGCCGAATACCGCGACCTGCTGCGCGAGGCCTACCCGAGCGCGCCCTACGGCACCGTCCTGCCCTTCCGCCGCCTGTTCGCCGTAGCCGTCAAGGAGACCCGGGCGTGATCACCGCCATCGACCACGTCCAGCTCGCCGCCCCGCCCGGCAGCGAGGACGCCCTGCGCGCCTTCTACACCGGCGTCCTCGGCATGACCGAGATCCCCAAGCCGCCGGTGCTCGCGGCCCGCGGCGGCTGCTGGTTCCAGGCGGGCGCCGTCCAGCTCCACCTCGGCGTCGAGGAGGACTTCCGCCCCGCCCGCAAGGCCCACCCCGGGCTGCGCGTCACCGGCATCGAGGCCTACGCCGCACACCTCACCGCCCTCGGCACCGAGGTCACCTGGGACGACAACCTGCCAGGTCACCACCGCTTCTACGCCCAGGACCCGGCCGGCAACCGCCTGGAGTTCCTCCAGCCCCACGTTTGAGCCGCGCCCACCTGGTCACCCGTAGCGATGAGACGCCCCTCAGACTTGACTGGGAGTGATCAGCCGTGGCAGGCGAGCAGAAGGCCAAGGGCAAGAAGGAACAGCTCAAGGGCAAGGCCAAGGAAGCGGTCGGCCGCACCGTCGGCAACGAGCGCATGACCGCGGAAGGCGAGGCCGACCAGATGAAGGGCGACGCCCGCCAGGCCAAGGAGAAGACGAAGGACGTCTTCAAGCACTGAGCTCACACGAGTGAGGCCCCCGGGATTCCCGGGGGCCTCACCCGTGTCGTCACTCGTGTCGTCAGCTCTTGCGATGACCTATCAGCCGCGGCTTCGGCTCGAGCCCGTCCAGCCCGTGCCACGCCAGGTTCACCAGATGGGCGGCGACCTCCGCCTTCTTCGGGCGGCGCACGTCCAGCCACCACTGGCCGGTCAGCGCCACCATGCCGACCAGCGCCTGCGCGTACAGCGGGGCCAGCTTCGCGTCGAAGCCGCGCGACTTGAACTCACGGCCCAGGATGTCCTCCACCTGGGTGGCGATGTCCGAGATCAGCGAGGCGAAGGAGCCCGTCGACTGGGGGATGGGCGAGTCACGGACCAGGATGCGGAACCCGTCCGTGTACTCCTCGATGTAGTCCAGCAGCGCGAACGCCGCCTGCTCGCACAACTCACGCGGATGGCCGGCCGTCAGCGAGCTGGTCACCATGTCCAGCAGCCGCCGCATCTCACGGTCCACGACGACCGCGTACAGGCCTTCCTTGCCGCCGAAATGCTCGTACACCACCGGTTTGGACACCCCGGCCTTCGCCGCGATCTCCTCCACCGACGTGCCCTCGAAGCCCTTCGCGGCAAACAGGGTCCGACCGATCTCCAGCAGCTGCTGGCGGCGCTCGGCACCGGTCATCCGGGTGCGACGCACACGCCGCGGCTTGTCATTGCTGGAGGTGCTGGAGTCGGTCGCCACGGCGTCCATCATGCCGCGTCGGCGCTCACCTTCCGGCGCCGGGAGCGGTCGTCTTCGCTGCTGCGACGAGAATCGATACGCGAGCGTGACGGCCAGCGCACGTCGTACGCCCAGCCCAGCATCTCGAACCAGCGGATGATCCGCGCCGAGGAGTCGATCTGGCCGCGCATCACACCGTGCCGCGCGGAGGTCGGGTCGGCGTGGTGCAGGTTGTGCCAGGACTCGCCGCACGACAGGACCGCCAGCCACCACACGTTGCCCGAGCGGTCCCGCGACTTGAACGGACGCTTGCCCACCGCGTGGCAGATGGAGTTGATCGACCAGGTCACGTGGTGCAGCAGCGCCACCCGGACGAGTGATCCCCAGAAGAACGCCGTGAAGGCACCCCACCAGGACATCGTCACCAGTCCGCCGATCACCGCCGGCAGCGCCAGCGACAGGGCCGTCCACAGCACGAACTGCCGGGAGATCGCCCGCATCGTCGGATCCTTGACCAGGTCCGGGGCGTACTTCTCCTGCGGGGTCTGCTCCTCGTCGAACATCCACGCGATGTGTGCCCACCACAGGCCCTTCATCAGCGCCGGCACGGTCTCCCCGTACCGCCACGGCGAGTGCGGGTCGCCCTCGGCGTCGGAGAACTTGTGGTGCCGGCGGTGGTCCGCCACCCAGCGCACCAGGGGCCCCTCCACCGCCATCGACCCGGCGATCGCCAGCGCGATCTTCAGCGGGCGCTTCGCCTTGAACGAACCGTGCGTGAAGTGCCGGTGGAAGCCGATCGTGATGCCGTGGCAGCCGAGGTAGTAGAAGAAGACCAGCAGGCCGAGGTCCAGCCAGCTCACGCCCCACCCCCAGGCCAGCGGCACCGCCGCCACCAGCGCGAGGAACGGGACAGTGATGAACAACAGCAGCGCGATCTGCTCGATCGAACGCTTCTGCTCGCCGCCGAGAGTGGCGGGCGGTACGGGCGTGTCGTCCGGCGCCTTACGAGCGTCTGCGATCACATCGGAGGAGCTAGTGGTCATACGCGTCCCCTGTGGGGTCGAGGGTCTGGGCGATGCCGAGCTGCGGGAACCCGTTCTCTTTCCTACGGTTCCGTAACCTACGGCATCGTAAGTATGGCAGCGTGTTGCCCTGCGGCAAGAGCCCATGGGCCTGCGCGTTCCGGCCGCCACCTATCCTGGAGTCGGTCGGACAGCGCGGTCCGCTCTGAAGTTTTTTCCCGGACGTCCGGCACGCAACCGGTGCCCGTCGCTCGAGACGCTCGTCCGGGTTCCCCTCCCAGACGAGCTTCAACACTGCAAGGAGCCGCACCTGTGAGCAGTGCCGACGACCAGACCACCAGCACGAGCAGTGAGCTGCGCGCCGACATCCGCCGGCTGGGCGACCTCCTCGGCGAGACCCTCGTCCGCCAGGAAGGCCCCGAACTGCTGGACCTGGTGGAGAAGGTCCGCCGCCTCACCCGCGAGGACGGCGACGCCGCCGCCGAACTCCTGCGGGGCACCGAACTGGAGACCGCGGCCAAGCTGGTCCGCGCCTTCTCCACCTACTTCCACCTCGCCAACGTCACCGAACAGGTCCACCGGGGCCGCGAACTGCGCGCCAAGCGCGCCGCCGAGGGCGGTCTGCTCTCCCGCACGGCCGACCGGCTCAAGGACGCCGACCCCGACCACCTGCGCGAGACCGTCCAGCATCTGAACGTCCGCCCCGTGTTCACCGCGCACCCCACCGAGGCCGCGCGCCGGTCCGTCCTCAACAAGCTCCGGCGCATCGCCGCACTCCTCGAGGAGCCCGTCCTCGATTCCGACCGGCGCCGCCACGACACCCGCCTGGCCGAGAACATCGACCTCGTCTGGCAGACCGACGAACTGCGCGTCGTACGCCCCGAACCCGCCGACGAGGCCCGCAACGCCATCTACTACCTCGACGAACTGCACGCCGGCGCCGTCGGCGACGTCCTCGAGGACCTCACCGCGGAACTCGAGCGCGTCGGCGTCAAGCTCCCCGACGACACCCGCCCCGTCACCTTCGGCACCTGGATCGGCGGCGACCGCGACGGCAACCCCAACGTGACCCCGCAGGTCACCTGGGACGTGCTCATCCTCCAGCACGAGCACGGCATCAACGACGCCCTCGACATGATCGACGAGCTGCGCGGCCTGCTGTCCAACTCCATCCGCTACACCGGCGCCACCGACGAGCTGCTCGACTCCCTCAACGCCGACCTCGGCCACCTCCCCGAGATCAGCCCCCGCTACAAGCGCCTCAACGCCGAGGAGCCCTACCGGCTCAAGGCCACCTGCATCCGGCAGAAGCTGGAGAACACCAAGCAGCGCCTGGCCACCGGCACCCCCCACGAGGACGGCCGCGACTACCTCGGCACCAGCGAACTCCTCGCCGACCTGCGCATCATCCAGAACTCGCTGCGCGCCCACCGCGGCGGCCTGTTCGCCGACGGCCGCCTCGCCCGCACCATCCGCACCCTGGCCGCCTTCGGCCTCCAGCTCGCCACCATGGACGTCCGCGAACACGCCGACGCCCACCACCACGCCCTCGGCCAGCTCTTCGACCGCCTCGGTGAGGAGTCCTGGCGCTACGCCGACATGCCGCGCGAGTACCGCGCCAAGCTCCTCGCCAAGGAACTGCGCTCCCGCCGGCCCCTCGCGCCCAGCCCCGCCCCCGTCGACGCGGCCGGCCTGAAGACCCTCGGCGTCTTCCAGACCGTCAAGCGGGCCCTGGAGGTCTTCGGACCCGAGGTCATCGAGTCGTACATCATCTCCATGTGCCAGGGCGCCGACGACGTCTTCGCCGCCGCCGTCCTCGCCCGCGAGGCCGGACTGATCGACCTGCACGCCGGCTGGGCCAAGATCGGCATCGTGCCGCTGCTGGAGACCACCGACGAGCTGAAGGCCGCCGACACCATCCTGGAGGAGATGCTCTCCGACCCCTCCTACCGGCGCCTGGTCTCCCTGCGCGGCGACGTCCAGGAGGTCATGCTCGGCTACTCCGACTCCTCCAAGTTCGGCGGCATCACCACCTCGCAGTGGGAGATCCACCGCGCCCAGCGCCGCCTGCGCGACGTCGCCCACCGCTACGGCGTGCGCCTGCGCCTCTTCCACGGCCGCGGCGGCACCGTCGGCCGCGGCGGCGGCCCCTCCCACGACGCGATCCTCGCCCAGCCCTGGGGCACCCTGGAAGGCGAGATCAAGGTCACCGAGCAGGGCGAGGTCATCTCCGACAAGTACCTCATCCCGTCCCTGGCCCGGGAGAACCTGGAACTGACCGTCGCGGCCACCCTCCAGGCCTCCGCCCTGCACACCGCCCCGCGCCAGTCCGACGAGGCCCTCGCCCGCTGGGACGCCGCCATGGACGTCGTCTCCGACGCCGCCCACGCCGCCTACCGGCGCCTGGTCGAGGACCCCGACCTGCCGACGTACTTCCTCGCCTCCACGCCGGTCGACCAGCTCGCCGACCTGCACCTGGGCTCCCGCCCCTCCCGCCGCCCCGGCTCCGGCGTCTCGCTCGACGGCCTGCGGGCCATCCCGTGGGTGTTCGGCTGGACCCAGTCCCGGCAGATCGTCCCCGGCTGGTTCGGCGTCGGCTCCGGCCTCAAGGCACTGCGCGAGGCGGGCCTCGACACCGTGCTCGACGAGATGCACCAGCAGTGGCACTTCTTCCGCAACTTCATCTCCAACGTCGAGATGACCCTCGCGAAGACCGACCTGCGCATCGCCCAGCACTACGTCGACACCCTCGTCCCCGACGAGCTCAAGCACGTCTTCGACACCATCAAGGCCGAACACGAGCTGACCGTCGCCGAGGTCCTGCGCGTCACCGGCGAGAGCGAACTCCTCGACGCCCAGCCCGTCCTGAAGCAGACCTTCGCCATCCGCGACGCCTACCTCGACCCGATCAGCTACCTCCAGGTCGCCCTGCTCAAGCGGCACCGCGACGCCGCCGCGGCCGACGAGCAGCCCGACCCGCTGCTCGCCCGGGCCCTGCTGCTCACCGTCAACGGTGTCGCGGCCGGCCTGCGCAACACCGGCTGACCGCCTTCCCCGACGGACGACGGCATACGACGGTGCCCCCGGGCCACACGGCTCGGGGGCACCGTCCTGTGCTCACCGCGGCAGATCAGCCGCGGGCCGCCTTCCTGCGCCGCAACGCGAGGAAACCGCCGCCGGCGACCAGCGCCGCCGCGACACCCGACAGCACACCCACCGGCGCGCTGGTCCCGGTCTCCGCCAGGTCACCCCCGGTCGCACCGCTCCCGGCCGACGGCGACGACGACGCCGAGGGGGCCGAGGAGGCAGCACCACCGGCGGACGCGGACGCCGACGGGGCAGGCCCGCCGGCGGAGGCGGAGGACGACGGAGCCGGCGACGCCGACGCCCCGGCCGACGCCGGCGCCGAGGCGGACGCGGAGGCCGACGGCGCCCCACCGCCCTCGGACTTCTCGCAGTCCGTCCAGAACACCTTGTGCTTCGCTGCCTTGCTCTTCTCACCGGCGAAGTTCCAGAACAGCTTGTAGTGCCCGTCCGGCAGCGACAGGTCCTCCGTGCGGCCATGACCGGCGCCGTCCAGAGCGATCGCACCGGACTTCACCGTCTCGCCCTTCACGCCGGCCGTCGGCGCCCAGGACTCGATGTGCCAGGACACCTGCTGACCGCCGTCGAAACCGAAGGCGTCCAGGTAGAACGTGCAGACGTGCGGCTCGTTGCGGCGCAGCTCCTCGCCGGTCGAGGCATCGTGGATCTTGACCGTGCCGTTGTCTCCGGGCGCGGTCGCATGAGCGGCGGGCGCCGTGAACACGGCAGCCGCGGCGAGGGCGCACACGGCGCCGACGCGGGTGGGGGTACGCATGGGCAGTCCATCTTCGAGAAGCGAACGGGAAGATGTGGAGGGGGCGGCTCAGCTTCCTGCCGCCCCGGTGACCAGGTCAATCACGAACAGGCAACACTCGCACTCTCCACAACCCGGAGAACGGCGATACCCGCCGAAGCGTCACGAAACCCGCGCTCACACCGCCAGGAACGCCCCCGTCAGCAACGCGATCCCCGACCCCGCCAGCACCCACGCCGCCCGCGTCCACCGCAGTCCGCCCGCCACCACCACCGACGCCAGCAGCAGCGCTCCACCCAGCGGCACCCACGCGTACAGGATCCCGGCCGGCCCCGAACGCACCACCTCGTCACTGCCCGGCTTCACCACCACGGCGTAGGTGCCGCCCTCCCGCACCGCGACCGCGTCGTCGATCACCACGCTGCGCCGCGCCGTCGACCCCGCCGACGCCGGTGTGTACGGCCCGCTGCACGTCTCCTCACCGCACCGGGCCACCACGACCGTCCCGTGCTCACGCCCCTTGGTCAGCATCACGTGCTGCGCCGTCCCCCACGACGCCCACACCCCCGCGACCAGGATCAGCACCGCGACCGTGCTCATCGCGGCGAGCCGCCCGAGCCGCAGCGCGGCGAGCGAGACCTGACGGGACCGGAGGGCTGTGGCAGGCATGGCCGGGATCATTGGCCATACCAGGACACCCGGTCAACTCACGTAAGGGACAAGTCAGGAGTTGTACGCGCTCTGCGCCCGCTCCAGGCCCTCCGTCACCAGACACTCCACCGCGTCCGCCGCCCGGTCCACGAACCAGTCCAGCTCCTTGCGCTCCGCCGAGGAGAAGTCCTTCAGCACGAAGTCCGCCACCTGCATACGCCCCGGCGGCCGCCCGATCCCGCACCGCACCCGGTGGTACTCCCGCCCCATCGCCTTGGTGATCGACTTCAGCCCGTTGTGGCCGTTGTCCCCGCCGCCCAGCTTCACCCGCAGCGTCCCGTAGTCGATGTCCAGCTCGTCGTGCACCGCCACGACGTTCGCCACCGGCACCTTGTAGAAGTCCTTCAGCGCGTTCACCGGACCACCGGACAGGTTCATGTACGACATCGGCTTCACCAGGATCACCCGCCGGTTCGCCGGCCCCGCCGGACCGAGCCGCCCCTCCACGACCTGCGCCTGCGCCTTGCCCGCCCGCTTGAACTTCCCCCCGATCCGCTCCGCGAGCAGATCCGCCACCATGAATCCGACGTTGTGCCGGTTCATGGCGTACTCCGGTCCGGGGTTCCCGAGCCCGACGATCAGCCACGGGGCACTGGCAGGGGTGGTCACGTCCATGTCTCCTTGATACGCGCCAGCCGCCACCCCCGGCGGAACCCCGCCGGGAGCAGCGGCTGACGAACGGCTTGCGGGAGGGATCAGGCCTCGGCGGCCTCTTCGCCCTCACCCTCGGCGCCCTCGGTGGCCTCCTCGGCCTGCGCGGCCAGCACCTGGAGGACGACCGCGTCGTCCTCGACGGCCAGCTTGACGCCCTTGGGCAGGGTGATGTCCTTGGCGAGGACGGAGGCACCGGCCTCCAGGCCCTCCACGGACACCGTCACGGCCTCGGGGATGTGCGTGGCCTCGGCCTCGACCGGCAGCGCGTTCAGCACGTGCTCGAGCAGGTTGCCACCGGGGGCCAGCTCGCCCTCGGCCTGCACCGGGATCTCGACCGTGACCGTCTCGCCGCGCTTGACCAGCTGCAGGTCGACGTGCTCCAGGAAGCCCTTCAGCGGGTCGCGCTGCACGGCCTTCGGGATCGCCAGCTCGTTGCGCTGACCGTCGATGTCCAGGGCGATCAGGACGTTCGGCGTACGCAGCGCCAGCAGCAGCTCGTGGCCCGGCAGGGTCAGGTGCAGCGGGTCGGAACCGTGACCGTAGAGGACACCGGGAACCTTGTTGTCACGGCGGATACGACGCGCGGCACCCTTGCCGAACTCGGTGCGCGTGGCGGCGGCGAGCTTCACCTCGGACATACTGATCACTCCTCGTAGAAAGCGAGAACGGGACGGGTCACCCGGCCAACGAACGGCCTGCTACGAAGAGCGCGTCGATTACGGACCGCCGCACCACACGGGTACGGCCTCCCTCGCCGAGCAACTGGAGCAGTCTACTCGGCAGAGGGAGGCCGTACCAAAAGGATCACCAGCCCAGGGCTGCAGAACCCTTACTGCTCGTCGAACAGGCTGGTCACCGAACCGTCCTCGAACACCTCACGCACCGCCGACGCGATCGTCGGCGCGATCGACAGCACCGTGATCTTGTCCAGCTCACGGTTCAGCTCACCCGGCGTCGGCAGCGTGTTCGTGAACACGAACTCGCTCACCCGCGAGTTCTTCAGCCGGTCCGCCGCCGGACCCGACAGCACACCGTGCGTCGCCGTCACGATGACGTCCTCCGCACCGTGCGCGAACAGCGCGTCCGCGGCCGCGCAGATCGTGCCACCGGTGTCGATCATGTCGTCCACCAGCACACACACCCGGCCCTTGACCTCACCCACGACCTCGTGGACGGTCACCTGGTTCGCCACGTCCTTGTCACGGCGCTTGTGCACGATCGCCAGCGGCGCACCCAGACGGTCGCACCAGCGGTCCGCCACCCGCACCCGGCCGGCGTCCGGGGACACCACGGTCAGCTTCGACCGGTCGACCTTGCGGCCCACGTAGTCCGCCAGCAGCGGCAGCGCGAACAGGTGGTCGACCGGGCCGTCGAAGAAGCCCTGGATCTGGTCCGTGTGCAGATCCACCGTCAGGATGCGGTCCGCACCCGCCGTCTTCATCAGGTCCGCGATCAGACGCGCCGAAATCGGTTCACGACCCCGGTGCTTCTTGTCCTGCCGCGCGTAACCGTAGAACGGCACGATCACCGTGATGGAGCGGGCCGACGCACGCTTCAGCGCGTCGATCATGATCAGCTGCTCCATGATCCACTTGTTGATCGGAGCCGTGTGGCTCTGGATCAGGAAGCAGTCCGCACCACGAGCAGACTCCTGATAACGGACATAGATCTCACCGTTCGCGAAGTCGAAGGCCTTCGTCGGGACGACCCCGACACCCAGCTGCTGGGCGACCTCCTCGGCAAGCTCGGGGTGGGCGCGGCCGGAGAAGAACATCATCTTCTTCTCGCCGGTCGTCTTGATCCCGGTCACAGCACTGTCTCCTCAGAGGTGTTCTCAGCTGGGTGTCGAGAGACCTCGCCGCTGGGGCGCGGCGGCAGGCCAAGTCTCAGCTGGTGGGGGTGCGGGTGTGTGCACTTATCACGGTACGCCGTCTTCGACGCACCTGTTCCGGTCAGCCCTCGCCGCCCGGCTCCCGGGACGCCGCCTCGGCCGCCTTCGCCGCCGCGCTCCCGGGACGCTTGCGCGCCACCCAACCCTCGATATTCCGCTGCTGACCACGGGCCACGGCCAGCGAACCGGGCGGCACATCCTTGGTGATCACAGAGCCGGCCGCCGTATAGGCACCGTCCCCGACCGTGACAGGCGCCACAAACATGTTGTCCGATCCGGTACGGCAGTGCGACCCGACCGTCGTGTGGTGCTTCTTCTCACCGTCGTAGTTCACGAACACACTCGCGGCACCGATGTTCGTGTACTCACCGATCGTCGCGTCACCGACATAACTCAGGTGCGGAACCTTCGTCCCCTCACCGATCTCGGCGTTCTTCGTCTCCACGTACGTGCCGATCTTGCCCTTGCGGCCCAGCCGCGTACCGGGCCGCAGATACGCGAACGGACCCACGGAAGCCTCCGGACCGACCTCCGCCCCGTCCGACACGGTGTTGTCCACCCGCGCCCCCGCACCCACCCGGGTGTCGTGCAGCCGGCTGTTCGGACCGACCTCCGCACCCTCCGCCAGATGCGTGGCACCCGTCAGCTGCGTCCCCGGATGCACCACGGCGTCCTGCTCGAACGTCACCGTCACATCGATCCACGTGCTCGCCGGATCCACCACGGTCACCCCGCCGAGCATGGCCGCCGTCAGCAGCCGCTCGTTCAGGATCCGCCGGGCCTCCGACAACTGCACGCGGTTGTTGATCCCCGCGATCTCCCGGTGATCCGCGGCCACCGACGCCCCCACCCGGTGCCCGGCCTCCCGCAGGATGCCCAGCACATCGGTCAGGTACTCCTCACCCTGACTGTTGTCCGTCCGCACCTGCTTCAGCGCGTCCGCCAGCAGCGCCCCGTCGAACGCGAACACCCCGGAGTTGATCTCCCGGATCTCCCGCTGCGTCTCGGAGGCGTCCTTGTGCTCCACGATCGCCGTCACCGCGCCGGAGTCGTCCCGCACGATCCGCCCGTACCCCGTCGCGTCCGGCATCTCGGCCGTCAGCACGGTCACCGCGTTGCCGTCGGCGGAGTGCGTCGCCGCGAGCTGCGCCAGCGTGTCACCGGTCAGCAGCGGGGTGTCCCCGCACACGACCACGACGGTCCCCTCGACGCTCCCGCCCAGCTCCTGCAACGCCATCCGTACGGCGTGCCCGGTGCCGTTCTGCTGCTCCTGCACGGCGGTGCGGACGGCGGGGTCGATCCCGGCGAGGTGCGCGGTGACCTTCTCCCGCGCGTGCCCCACCACGACGACCAGGTTCTCGGGGTCCAACTGACGGGCGGAGGCCAGCACATGACCGACGAGGCTGCGACCACAGATCTCGTGCAGCACCTTCGGTGTGGCCGACTTCATACGGGTGCCCTCACCCGCTGCGAGTACGACGACGGCGGCCGGGCGGATGACGCTCACGGGGGTGCCCTTCGGCTGGTGGTGGGGAGGGGGTGGACATCCGCAGGATACCGGGGCGTTCGGCGGGAGAAATGAGTGCGGGTCCCGACGGTGCTGTCACCGGTCAGGACCCGAACCCTTATCTTGCGCGCTGTGAGCTCCCCCGCAAGGATTCGAACCTTGTCCTGCTGGTACCAAAAACCAGTGTGCTGCCAGTTACACCACGGGGGACAGCGCATCAGACCTTACCGGAGCCCGGCTGGCTGCCAAGAACGATTCCGTCCCACCAGCCCTCGATGCGGTTGTAGAGCCCGGCGCTGCGTGCCACGCCGATGACCAAGCAGCCGTGGTAGTCGTCGCCGATGTTCTTGCGCACCGTTTTCGGATTGTGCTTCTTCAGCGTGGGCCTGGCGAAGACCGAGACGTCCACCTCGGCGACGTCCGCCCAGTAGCGCTGGGCGGCTTCGACGTCTGCCGACTCATGGATCAGCACCCGAAAGCTCAGCCGTTCACGGTCGACGTCGAGCAGATCCAGCCACGCGAGGTAGACCTGGATCACACCTGGGTCGCTGTTGACGAAGATCGCGCGCTCACGTCGGTCGTACGGCTTGCTCTTGGCACCCTCGGCCCAGTACAAGGCCACGCCGATCATGAACAGGTCCCGGTCCGTGAGTTCGCCGATCTCGATGCGCGCCGAGAGCTTGCTCTTCTCGTGTTGCTGCCGGTCTGCCGCACGGCGCCTGGTCAGACCCTCCTGCATGAGGGCCCGCTGCTCCTCGGGTGTGTACCGCGGCTCGGGCCTCGGCAGGTCCCGTACCCAGAGTGAGATCGAGCTCTTGGAGCAGCCCAGCTCCAGCTGGATCCGGTCGTAGGTCCAGCCCTGCTGCCGTAACTCGCGGGCCTTGGCCCTCAGGTCATCCTTGGCGTTCGGGCGCTTCGTCCATTCCGGGGGCGGCTCCCCTTCCAGGAGCCGGTTGAGGATGTCGTTGTTGTCGATGTGGAGCCGGTCGCGGATCTGGCGTCGGCTGAGGCCGGCCCGTCGAAGGGCGGTTGCCTGTTCTCGTAGGCCTTCGAAGTCCGCGTACTTGCCAGGGGTATGTGCCATGTCCATACCGTCCAGGCGGAATGGGGGATTCGGGAGGGAAACGGGTGCGCGTTCACCTGTTCGAGGGATGTCGTTCCGGGGGTGAAACTCGCCGGAAATGGCTCGGGGGGCGCCCGTAGGCTGGAGGCATGACCACGACGGGGGAAGAGCACGCGGCGGCCGGGACCGGGCCGTGGTGGTGGGTGCGGTGGCGTTCCGCCGTGCTGGACTGGGGGCTCGCGGCGGTGTCCGCCGTCGAGTGTGCCGTGGAGGGGATCCCGTTCGCGCGGGATGCCGGGGTTCCGGTGTCCGTGGGGGTCGTGTTCGGGTTTCTCGCCGGGGCCGTGCTGCTGGTGCGCCGGCGCTGGCCGATCGCCGTGGTGCTGGTGTCGATCGCGGTCACGCCGGCCCAGATGGGGTTCCTGATGGGCGTGGTCGGGCTGTACACGCTCGCCGCGTCCGAGCTGCCGCGCCGGATCATCGCCTCGCTGGCGGGGATGTCGCTGGTGGCGATGCTGATCGTGACGTTCGTGCGGTTGCGGCAGGCCGCGGACAGCGGCGATGTGGGGGACTGGTTCGTTCCGTTCGCGTCCATCTGCATGGCGCTGGGGATGACGGCGCCGCCGGTGCTGCTGGGGCTGTACGTGGGGGCGCGGCGCAGGCTGATGGAGAGCCTGCGGGAGCGGGCGGACTCGCTGGAGCGGGAGCTTCAGCTGCTGGCGGAGCGTGCGGAGGAGCGCGCGGAGTGGGCGCGGGGCGAGGAGCGGACGCGGATCGCGCGGGAGATGCACGACGTGGTCGCGCACCGGGTGAGTCTGATGGTGGTGCATGCGGCGGCGTTGCAGGCCGTGGCGCGCAAGGATCCGGAGAAGGCGGTGCGCAACGCGGCGCTGGTGGGCGACATGGGGCGGCAGGCGCTGACGGAGTTGCGGGAGATGCTCGGGGTGCTGCGCAGTTCCGACGGCGGTGGTGAGGCGCGGCGGGCGGCTGTGCCGCTTGCGGCTGTCGGGGTGGCCGCCGCCGCGGCAGCTTCCCGGGCCGCTGACAACGATGTGGTGGCCGAGGGGCCGTGTCTGGCGGAGATCGAGGAGCTGGTCGGGCAGTCGGCGGCGGCGGGGATGGTGGTGGATCTGTCCGTCGAGGGGGAGGCGCGGTCGTGTGCGTCGGAGGTGGAGGCGACGGCGTACCGGGTGGTGCAGGAGGCGCTGACGAACGTCCACAAGCATGCGGCGGGTGCGAAGACGTATGTGCGGCTGGCGTACCGGGGGGCGGAGATCGCGATGCAGGTGGAGAACGAGCCTCCGCCGGAGGCGGGGTCGGCGTCGTCGGCGCGGTTGCCGTCGGGGGGCAATGGCCTGGTCGGGATGAAGGAGCGGGTCGTGGCGCTGGGCGGGGTGTTCGTGTCGGGGCCGACGGACGCGGGGGGTTTCCGGGTGTCGGCGGTGCTTCCGGCGCCGTAGGTCCCGGCCCGCGGGGGCTCGGCGCCGGTGGGTTCTCAGCCGGTGGTGAGGCGTGCGGGCGGGGTGCCGGTGACGAGGGCGGTGAGGGCCTGGTCGACGTCGGGGCCGAGGTACCAGTCGCCGGTGTGGTCGAGGGCGTAGACGCGGCCGGCGGTGTCGATGGCGATGAGGGCCTGGGTGTCGGTCTCGGTGCCGAGGGGGCTGACGTCGGTGTCGAGGGCGCGGCCGAGGTCGCCGAGGGTGCGGGCCATGTGCAGGCCGTGCAGGGGGTCGAGGTGGAGGGCGGCGGGGGCGATCTGCCGGCCGGGGCCGCCGGGGGTGAGGGTGAGGCCGCCGAATTCGGCCCAGGCTTCGACGGCGGCGGGGAAGACGGTGTGGCGGTGCCCGGCGGGTGAGGTGTGTTCGCGCAGGGTGTCGGCCCAGATCTCGGCTTGTTTGATGTCCCAGCGTCCGGGTTGCCAGCCGGCGGCGCGCAGGGTGGCGTCGACGGGGACGGGGAAGCGGGGTGGGGCTGCTCCCTGCTCGAACGGAGCTGAGGGCTTGGTGGAGGAGGTGCGGTCGGTGTGCATCTGCCCTGGTTCGTCGGTGCGGTGGTGTGCGGGCGGGGTCAGTCGTCTGCGGCGGGGTTGACGATGCGGACGCCGAAGTGGGCGCTGAGGGCGGTGCAGGCGCGGCAGGGTTCGGCGAAGGTGCCGTGGAGGGGGTCGCCGTCCTCGCGGATGCGTCGCGCGGTGAGTTTGGCGTTCTTGAGTGCTTTGCGTGCTTCGCCGTTGGTCATGGGTTTGCGGGCGGCGCGTTTGCTGCGTGCGGCGTCGGCGGTGGTGAGGTGCCGGGAGATGAGGATGGTCTCGGCGCAGCGTCCGGTGAAGCGGTCGCGCTGGGAGCTGGTGAGGGCGTCTAGGAAGTCCTGGACGAGGGGGTGCAGGGCGGGGGGCTGGTCGCCGCGGGCGGCGGTGCCGGTGAGGGTGGCGCCGCGTACGGAGAGGGCGGCGGCGACGGTGGGGAGTATGCCGTCGCGGCGGTGGCGGAGGGCGGGCGGCAGGCCGGTGTCGGTGCTGCTCCAGCCGATGCGGGGGTCGCCTGTGGGGGTGGCGGCGGTGTGTGGTCCCGTCTGCGTGGCGTTCATGATCGTCTTACCCTCCCGTGCATCCCCCGAAGGACTCAGAGTGCCAAATGGTGTGGTGGGTGCGGAAGCTGGGGCGGGGTGACACGCCAGGGCCGGGGTGTGCTGTGACGGTGCGGTGACAGGGGCGTGACGGCTGGTCACGGAAAGCGGAGGGGTGGCTGCCGGTGCGGGGCCGGTGCCGGTGACCGGGGTCGTCGTACCGCATAGGCTGTCGGCACCGTGATGGGCGCGGTCGGCGTGCCCAGGACCGTTGAGACAGTCGGATACGGGCCGTAGTGGGCCAAGGGTGGTCATACGGGTCGTACAGAGTGCCGCAGGGGGCAACCGCCATGACGACAGGTCGGCTCGGGCAGCAGGCCGCGCCGCCGAACGCGGCATACGCCGGGCAGGTCGTGCACTTCCCGGATCCGGTTCGGGCCGCTCGTCATCCCAGAGGGGTGCGGGTGGACGAGCGGGGGTACCCCGACTTCTCGCCCTACGCGCGTGCGGCCGCGGAGGTGGCGGAGCCGCCGGAGGGTTTCGGTGTCGACGAGTTGCGGCTGACGGACTATGTGTCGGCGAACGCGGCGCTGGCGGCGAGCGGTCACGAGCTGTGGGACACGGTGCCGAGCGTGGCGACGCCGCACGGCTGGACGTGGCATCACGTGGTGGGCTCGCGCCGTCTGGAGCTGGTTCCGGTCGAGGTGAAGGCGCTGTTGCGGCATCACGGGGGGATCGCGACCGCCCTGGTCGACCACGACAAGCGGGGTACGCGGCCGTTGCAGGAGACGCGGCCGGCACACTTCGGGCTGCCGAAGTCGGGTGTGGCGGTGACGGAGCAGCAGGTGCAGGGGGTCGAGGAGGACCTGGGGTACCGGCTGCCGGGCGCCTACCGCTCGTTCCTGAAGGCGGCGGGCGGGTGTGCGCCGGTGGGGACGGCTTTGGACGCGGAGTTGGGGCTGCTGGTGGACCAGCCGTTCTTCACGGTGCGGGACGAGGCGGCGGTCAACGACCTGGTGTACGTGAACAAGTGCCTGCGGGACCATCTGACGAAGGACTATCTGGGCGTGGGTTTCGTCCAGGGCGGTCTGCTGGCCGTGAAGGTGAAGGGCGAGCGGATCGGTTCGGTGTGGTTCTGCGCGTTCGACGACGCGCGGGACGTGGATCCGTCGTGGCCGCCGGCGGAGCGGGTGGAGCGGTTGCTGCTGCCGTGCGGGGACGACTTCGACGTCTTCCTGTCGCGACTGGCGGGTTCTCCGCCGGAGTTGGAGACCGTGGCGAATCTGATGGTGGACGGCGGGTTCGCGCGTGCCGTTCCGGTTTCTTCCGCGGGAGAGTGAGTTCGCGATGGTGACGTTCGCGCAGGCGCAGGAGCGCGCGGAGGAGTGGCTCAACGGGGACGTGCCCGCGTACCAGCACCGTGAGGTGCGGGTGCGGGAGTTCGACCTCGGGTTCGTGGTGTGGGGCGAGGACCGGGCGGACGGTCCGCGCTCGGACGGCGGCGGGCAGCGGCTGGTGATCGCCCGGGACAGCGGGGAGGCCACGCTGTGGCCGGCGCTGCCGGTGGGCGAGGTGATCCGCCGCTACGAGGAGGAGTACGGCCGTGCGGACACGGCGGCCGAACCGGCGCCGGCGCCCGCGGCCCGGGTGGACCTGAACCAGACGTCGTTCCTGCTGACACCGCCGGAGTGGTTGCAGGAGGCGGCGGACAAGCTGGGCATTCCGGATCACCGCCGGGGCGGTTCGCAGGGGGCGGACGGCTCCGGGGGGTCCGAGGGGACCGGCGTGTCCGCCGTACCGCCGGTGTCCGACACGCCCTTGGGCGCGTCGGCCGGGGCGGGGTCCGGGGTGCCGGGTGCGCGGGACGCGGCCGACGCGCCGGGCGCGACGGCCGCGCCGGGCACCGCCGGGACGCCGGGTACCGCCGGGACGCCGGGCGCGGGGCGGGTCGCCGAGACGCAGGGTGTGCCGGCCGGGGCCACGCCGTGGGCCGGTACGGACACCAACGCGGATGCCGGTGAGGACCGTTCGGTGCCGTTGCCGGAGACGGTGTTCGCGCCGCCGTTGAGCGACGCGGGCGAGGACCGGCGGCCGGTGGCGCCGCCGGAGGCCAAGACCGCGCTGATGTCGGGCGGCAGCGGGCTCCCGCGCACGACGGTCGCCCCGGCGATCACGCAACCGGGCGGGCCGGCACCGGACAGCACACCGCCCCCGCCGTCCGGCAGCACGCCCCCACCGTCCGGCGGTACGCCGCCGGTGCCGCCGGGTGCGCCGTCGTACGGCTATCCGCAGGGCCCGGGCGGGCCGGCCGTCACGCCTCCGCCGCCGGGGGACGCCCCCTCGTACGGCTATCCGCAGGGCGGTACGGGCGGTACGCCGCCGGTGCCGCCGGGCGCCGCGTCGTACGGCTATCCGCAGGGGCCCGGTGCTCCCGGCGCGCCGGCGGGTTCCGGTGCCGCCGGTGCTGCGGGTGGCCCCGGTGCTCCGGCCGCTCCGGGTGGGGCCGCCACGCCGCCGCACGCCGGTGGCGCTGCCGGTGCGCCGTCGGCGCCGTCGAGCCCCGGTGACATCGCGGACGCCGCGACCAGCAAGGCCGCGCCGCCTCCGCGGCGTGGGCGCGGTGCTACCCCGCCGCCTCCGCCGGGTGCCCCCGGGGCTCCCGGCGCGCGGGCGGGCGCGGGACCGGTGCCGCCGGCCGCGCCTGCGGCGGGCGGGTACGTGCCGACGCAGATGGTGTCCTCGCTCGGCCCCGACGGCCCGCAGCCGGCCGCGCCCGGCGCCCCGCAGCCCCCCGCCGCTCCGGGGACGCCCGGCGGCACCCCGCCGGGCGGTGTCCACCATGCCGCGACGATGTTCGCCGACCCGGGCCGTCCGGGCGCTCCGCAGTCTCCGGGCGCGCCGGGTACTCCGGGCGTTCCGCAGCCTCCGGGTGCTCCCGGCGTTCCGGGCGGTACGCCTCCCGGTGGTGTCCACCACGCGGCGACGATGTTCGCCGACCCGGGCCGTCCGGGTGCCCCGCAGCCTCCGGGCGCCCCGGGTGCTCCGGGCACCCCGGCGCCGCCCGGTGCTCCCGGTGCGCACGCCTCGGCGGGTGGCGCGCGCGGTGCCGTGCACCACGCGGAGACCATGCTGGCCGCGCCCCCGGTGTCCGGCCCGGGCGCGCCTCCGCCTCCGCCGCCCGCCCCCGGCGCCCCCGGCATGGCGCCGCCCGGAGCGCCGCAGCCGATGCCGCCCGGCGCGATGCCCCCGCCCGCCGGCCCGGTACCCGGCTTCCCGCAGCCGGTCCCCGGTCAGCCGACCGTCGGCCCCGGCTACCAGGCCGTTCTGCGCTACCGGGCGCAGGACGGCTCGGAGCAGCAGCTGATCCGGCGTTCCGCGGCGGGCACCCCGCACCCGGAGTGGCAGATCTTCCACGAGCTGCGCGCCATGAACGTGCCGCCGGCGAACGTGCTGGAGCTGCACACGGAGCTGGAGTCGTGCGAGCTGCCGGGCGCGTACTGCGCGCGGATGATCCGGGAGCAGTGGCCGCAGGCGCGGATCACCTCGATCGCGCCGTACGGCACGGATCACGCGAGCCGGCAGCAGGGCATGCAGCAGTTGCTCGCCCATCAGGGTGAGTTGCACCAGGTCGCGGACGGCCCGGCCCGGCCGGCGCCGGTGCGGGCGCCGCTGCCGCCGGTGCAGCCGGTGCCGCCGATCCCGCCGGAGGGGATCGCGCAGGAGCTGGCGGCGGCGTTCGGGCCGGGGATCTTCCGGTTCGAGCAGCAGGCGGTGTCCCGGCAGGGGGTGCCGCCGATCGTGGCGCACTCGCTGGTGGTGGCGGGTCTGCCGGTGGACCTGGGCCCGTTCTTCTGGGCGCAGGCCCAGCCGGGTCGGCCGGTGCCGACGCTGGCGGAGCTGGCGGCCGAGCGCGGGGTGCAGCCGGCGTCGGACGCGGGCTCGTACCTGGTGATGGGCACCGACTTCGGCCGGGCGCTGTGTGTGCAGTACGGCACCGCGAACATCGTGGCCGTGCCGGTGGAGGCGGGTCCGGGCGGGGCGCCGGTGCCGCCGCAGTTCGTGAACACCGGGCTGCCGGAGTTCCAGCGGTGCCTTGCGCTGCTCGGGCGGATGTGGCGGCTGCGGTACGGGCTGAACCAGGAGCAGGCGGGCCGCTGGACGGTGGACTTCCAGGCGCAGCTGGCGGCGCTCGACCCGGCGGCGCTGGCGTCGCCGGAGAGCTGGTGGTCGGTGCTGCTGGAGCAGATGTGGGACGGACTGCTCTGACGCTGCGTCGGTAGAGGCCCGGCTTCGGCCGGACGGGCCGGTTCTGATCGAGAGATCAGGACCGGCCCTTTGCTGTTCTGGCCCTTTCTGTTCTTTCGGCGACCGTGACGTTTGTCCGGAGTGTCGCGTTATGAACATTTCTGTGCAGTACCTCAAGATGTGCGCCACATCATCATTTTTCGGGTCCGTTCGGCGGAGAGAGGTTCCGGGATGAGCAGCACATCGTCGTCGCCGTACGGCTTCGTGACCGTCAAGGGGCGGGGGTACCGCCCCGAACAGGTCGACGCGTTCGCCGCGGCGATCGCCGACGACCGGGACGCCGCGTGGGAGCGTGCGGCCCGGCTCACGGTGCTCGCCAAGGAGATGGAGGGCGAGGCGCTGCGGATGCGCGAGACGGTCGCGGCGCTCCGGCCGCAGACGTACGAGGACCTGGGAGAGCGCGCGCACCGGGTGTTCCAGCTCGCGACCGAGGAGGCGGAGGCCGTGCAGGAGGGCGCGCGGCGCGCGGCGCAGGAGGAGGTCGCGCGGGCCGAGGCGCACGCCGAGGAGGTGCTCAGGGCGGCGCGGGAAGAGGCGGACGCGGTGCGCGAGGCCGCCGACGAGCAGGCCAGGCAGCGCCTGCTGGCGGCCCGTGCCCAGGCCGGGGAGATCCGCGTACTGGCCCGCCGCACGCTCAAGTCCGCCCGCGGCGGGGAGCTGTCCGCGCTGCGCGAGCAGCGGCAGCGTGCTGCCGTCATGCTCGCCGAGCAGGAGCAGGGGCACATCGAACGCTGGGAGCGGGCCGAGCGGGAGGCCGCCGAGCGGGCGGCGGCGCTGGACGCCCATCACGCGACCCTCGTCGCCCGCGCCGAGGCGGCGCTCGAGGAGGCCCGCCAGGCGCTCGTCGACGCGGAGCCCGCCGCGCGCCGCTGCCAGGACGCGGCCCGCGTGCGGGCGGCGGAGGTGCTGGCCGAGGCCCGCCTGGAGGAGGAGCGCATCGCGCACGAGACGGAACAGGTCCTGCGCGAGCACGGGGAGCACTGGGACGAGGTGTGCGCCCACATGGACCGCATGCGCGAGAGCCTCAACGCCCTGACGAGCCGGCTCGTGGAGTAGGCCGGCGGCGGGCGTCCGGGGAAGGCGGGGCGGGGGCCGGGACGTTGGGCGCCCCGTCGCCCGTCTGATTGTCATGCACCGGGCGCCGGGAGCGGTATCGTTCCCCGGCCGCGCCGTGTCGCGGCACGTTCCGTCGACATCCCGCCCGGGGGGGCCTGCCACACTATGTCCGCTGCCGAAAAGCTTCACCTGCGTCCAGCGCTGCCCCGAGGTGCGGCTCCGTCCGGGCGGGGTCCGCTGATCGCCGCCGTGGCAGGGCTCGCCGTCGTCGTCCTGGCCGATCTCTTCGCTCTGTTCACGGCGGTCCGGCTGAGAGGCGCGATCAGTGGTGACGAGGGCTTCCTCTTCGCGGACCGGCAGCACCTGCTGGACACCTACGACCTCTATCTGACGGCTCGTCAGTGGCGGGTCGAGGCCTACCTGCCCTGTGCCATCGCGTTCGTGGTCTGGTTCTTCCTGATGCGCCGGGCCACCGCTCCCCTGGGCCCGGACCGGTTCCGCAACGGTCCGGGCTGGGCGATCGGGGCGTGGGCGGTCCCGGTGGGCAATCTGTGGCTGCCGTACCAGGTCGCCATCGACATGTGGTACGCCGCCGCGCGGCTACCGGCCGTCGGGGAGACGTATCGAGCGATCCGGACCTGGCCGGTGACCCTGTGGTGGAGCCTGTTCGTCTGCGGCATCCTCTTCGACCGGTTCTCCAGCACGCGGTACTGGGGAACCGAGAACCTGGCGGCGCTGCGCAGCGCCATCGGGCAGTACATGATCGGCGACGCCCTGAACATCGCCGCCGCGGCCGCCGCCGTGTACTTCGCCGTCCAGCTGACGAAGATGCAGCGCCGCAAGGCGGGCGAGACCGGGTACGCCGCCGCCTGAGGGCCCCTCAGCCGTCCCTCACCCGCCCCGGCGGACCGCGCCGGCCAGGATCCAGCCCTCCACGGCCTCGTACTGGTGGCGCTGTTCCTGTGCCGTGCGGCGGCCGGACAGCAGGGTGCCGGCCCAGCCGAGGGCGAAGCCCAGGGGGATGGTCACCAGGCCGGTCGTGGTGAACGGGAACCAGTTGAAGTCCGCCTCGGGGAAGGCGGCGACGGGGGAGCCGGAGACCAGGTTGGTGCCGGGCATCAGCAGCAGGACCGACAGGGTGCCGCCGATGAGCGTGGCGAGCAGTCCGGCGCGGGTGTAGCGGCGCCAGAAGAGGCTGTAGACCAGGGCCGGGGCGAGCGCGGAGGCGCCGATGCAGAAGGACAGCGTGACCAGCGGCTGCAGGCTGCGGTGCTGGACCTGGGCGGCGAGCAGGATCGCCGGGACGCCGGCGCCGAGCGCGGACAGGCGGGCCAGCAGCATCTCGCGGCGCGGTGACATCTCCCGCACGCGCGTGGCGAAGACGTCGTGCGCGAGGGAGTTGGCGCAGGCGAGGATCATCCCGGCGACGGAGGCGAGCACCGTCAGGAAGATCGCCGTGGTGACGGTGGTGAACAGCAGGGTCTCGGCGTAGGAGGCGTCCGCGCCGAACACCGCGCGCGAGCCCAGCAGATAGGCGGTGTTGCCGCGCGGGTCGGCCCCGGCGATCGCCGCGCGGCCGAGCAGGGCCGTGGCGCCGACCGCGACGATCGTGACCACCAGCACGAACAGCACGACGCACGACACGGCCCAGGACATCGAGCGGCGCACCTGGCGGGCGCTGGAGGCGGTGTACATGCGCATGGTGATGTGCGGCAGGCACGCCCCGCCGAGGACGACCGTCAGCTCCGAGGTGATCATGTCGAGGCGGGGGCTCGCCCCGCCCGCGAACTCCAGCCCGGAGTGCAGGAAGGCGGGCCCGGCCCCGCTCTTGGCCGCCGCCGCGTCGAACAGCGCGGCCAGGTCCCAGTCGAAGCGGTTCAGGACCAGGAGGGCCACCACCGCGCCGGAGCCGAGCAGCATCACGATCTTCAGGATCTGGATCAGGGCGGTGCCCTTCATCCCGCCGATCGCCGCGTAACTGATCATCAGCGCGCCCAGTCCGATGATGACGCCGGTCTTCAGCGCGTCGCTGGAGAAGCCCAGGATGAACGCCAGCAGCTGCCCGGTGCCGGCGAGCTGCACCAGCATCAGCGGCAGCAGCGCGGCGAGGGTCACCAGGCTCGCCGTGATGCGCACCGCGCGGCCCGGCATACGGCGGGCGAGCGCGTCGCCCATGGTGAACCGGCCCGCGTTGCGCAGGGGTTCGGCCAGCAGGAACATCAGCAGCATCAGGGACAGCGCGGTGGCGAGGGCGAGGACGATGCCGTCGTAGCCGCACAGCGCGATCACACCGCCGGTGCCGAGCACGCTCGCCGCGGAGATGTAGTCACCGGCGATGGCCAGGCCGTTGCGCAGCGGGGAGAGCGAGCCGTAGCCGGTGTAGAACTCGTCGAGGTCGTCGCCGTCGGGGCCGGTCATCACGCACAGCAGGAGCGTGACGGTGGCGACGGCCGTGAAGGCCAGCAGGGACATCGTCTGGGCGTTGCCGCTGAAGTGGGTCATCGCGCCGCCTCCCGCTTGCCGTCCACGTCGGCCTGCCGGCGGATGCGGTCGACGAGGGGGTCGACATGGCGCCGGGCGGTGTGCTCGTAGACGGCCACGGCCAGCCAGGTGACGGGGAGCTGAACCAGGGCGAGCAGCAGCCCGGCGGGCAGGCCGCCGGCGACGGTGCGCGTCATGAACGAGGGCGCGAACGCCGACAGCAGGAGGAAGAGCGTGAAGTAGCCGAGCGCGGTGAGGGTGGCGGTGCGCCGCTGCCAGCGGTAGGCGCTGCGCAGCACCCGCAGGTCGCTGTGGTGGCCGAGGGGCCGGTGTGCGGGCTGGTGTGCGGGCTGGTGGGACGGCGGCGGGGAGGGCCGCCAGGGGTGGGGGGTGTACGACGGGGACGGGTCGTAGGACATCCCGGTGCTCCTTGCGTGGCTCGGGTCCGCAGGGCGGACCGCAGGGAGTGGGGTGGAGCGGGGGACGCACGTTACTAGCGCGTACTCCGGAACGCTGCTGTTTCGCCGAACTGGCCGGTCGGTATGCGCTTACCAGTACGCGCTGTCACGGACCTGTGACAGGGAGCGGACACGTCCGCGGCGTCATGATCCGTAAGGTGGACGTCACAGCCACCCCGTTCGCAGCGGCCTCACCCGACCGAGCAGGCGGCATCCGGCTCTTCCTCCACCTCCACCGGCGCCCTTCGCGCCCCAGCTCCACTGGAGTCGTCATGCGCACCGCCCTCCGTACCGCCGTCGCCACCGTCGCCCTCCTCGGCGCGGTCGCGCTGCCCGCCTCCGCCGCTGTCGCGGCCGGCTCCCACGCGGTCGCCACCGCGTCGGCGCGGGCCGCCACCCCGGCCCCCGCCAGCGGTGACGCCCGCTACGACGGCTACAAGCTGTACGTCGCGCCGGGCACCCTCGCCGTCCTGCGCAACGTCCCCTCCGACGGCGGCCCCGAGGTCTGGCTGCGCGCGGTGTCCGCCAAGTGGCAGCAGACCGACGGCTGGGCGGGCCGCGTCCTCGCCAAGCTCGACCGGGGCCACACCACCGCCGTGCTGGGCGGCCGCACCTACCGGCTGACCGGCGCCGGGACCGCCCGGCCGATGCTGGAGATCGCCACCAAGGGCGGTGTCGACAAGCACCGGCTGCCCGAGAAGGGCGAGGTCGGCACGCTGGTGCGCACGGTGAAGGCCGTCGACGGCTCGTACCTCAAGATCTACCGCATCACCGCCCACGACTACCGCGGCGAGGACGTTCACCGCCAGGACTCCCTCGGCACGCTGCACGCCAAGGGCGCCACCGCCGGCGGCCAGCACAACGGCGTCTACTTCGCCCTCACCCCGGCCGGGCAGGGGTACAGCTGGAGCGGCAGCGTCAACGCCCAGAAGAAGACCGGCACCTACAGGCTGCCGAACGGCGTCCTCGCCAAGCTCTCCAAGAGGAGCGGCGTGTGGGCCGTCCAGCTGGTGCGCGCCGGCCACCCCGGCCCGGTGCGCTCCGTCCCGGCAGGCAGCGCCGCCACCGCCGCCCAGGACGGCGACACGATCGTCGTGCTGAACGGCGACGGCACGTTCAGCAACCACCTCGTGGGCGCGGCCAAGCAGGCCCCGGCGGTCTACCTCGGCGCCTGACGGCGAGGCGAACGGCAGACGGGAAGCGGCGGCCCCGGTGGCCGCCGCTTCCTGTTTCTGCCCTGCGGAGCCGTCAGTCCGCTTTCTCTCCCGCCGCGTCGTCAGTCCGTCAGTACCGGGAAGCGGCGCGGCGCGAGGAACAGCAGGACCAGGAAGGCCAGTGCCGCCGCGCAGGCCGCGCCGACGTACACCCAGTGGACGGCCTCGGCGACGGCGTGCCGTACCGCCTCCGGTGCCCTGCCCGCCTCCCACGCGCGCGTGACCGAGTCCAGGTCGCCCGCGCCCCCGAGACGGGCGGCGAGCACGCCGTTGGCGACGGCGCCGAAGAGGGAGGCGCCGATGGTCTGGCCGGTCTGCCGGCAGAACAGCACGGAGGCGGTGGTGGTGCCGCGCTCCGCCCAGCCCACGGTGGACTGCACGCCGACGATGAGCGGAAGCTGGAACAGCCCGAGGGCCGCGCCGAGGGTCAGCATCAGCAGGGTCGGCTGCCAGGCGGCGCCGGGATACGGCAGGAGCGGGAACGCCAGCAGGATCAGCGTGGCGGCGCCGATCCCGAGCATGGCGGTGTTGCGGAAGCCGATCCGCCGGTACACGTGCTGGCTGAGGGCCGCCGACACCGGCCACGTCAGCGTCCACACGGAGAGCACGAACCCGGCGGCGACCGGTCCGAGCCCGAGCACCGACTGGGCGTAGGTGGGCAGGAAGACGGACGGGGCGACCATCAGCAGGCCCAGCGCCCCGAGGGCCAGGTTGACCGCGGCGATGGTGCGGCGCCGCCACACCCAGCCCGGGATGATCGGCTCGGCGGCGCGGCGTTCGACGAGGACGACGACCACGGCGAGCGCGAGCCCCGCCGCGAACAGGGCGACGGACGGCGGTGACAGCCAGGGCCAGGCCACGCCGCCCTGCACCAGCGCGGTCAGCAGCACCCCGCCGCACGCGAACACGGCGAGGGCGCCCGCCCAGTCGACGCGCGCGCGGGACCGTATCTCGCGCTGCGGCTCGTGCAGGTGACGCACGATCAGCCACAGCGCGACCGTGCCGACGGGCAGGTTGACCAGGAAGATCCACCGCCAGTCGGCGTACGCGGCGAGCACCCCGCCGAGGCCCGGTCCGGCGATCGCGGACACCGCCCACACCGTGGACAGCTTCGACTGGATCTTCGGCCGCTCCTTCAGCGGGTACAGATCGGCGGCGAGCGTCTGCACGGTGCCCTGCAGGGCGCCGCCGCCCAGGCCCTGCACGATGCGGAAGGCGATCAGGGCGCCCATGTTCCAGGCGAAGGCGCACAGCAGGGAGCCGAGCAGGAACACCACGGCGCCGGCGACCAGGACGGGCTTGCGGCCGAAGGTGTCGGACAGCTTGCCGTACACCGGCAGGGTGACCGTGACGGCGAGCAGGTAGCCGGAGAACAGCCAGGAGAAGACGGAGAAGCCGCCGAGGTCGCCGACGATCTGCGGTACGGCGGTGGCGACGACGGTGGAGTCCAGGGCGGCCAGCGCCATCGCCAGCATCAGCGCCGCGACCACCGCCGCCCGTTGCCGGGTGCCCGGCCGCCGGACGACGCCGTCGCGTATCGCAGGTCTCGCAGTGTCCACCGGGTGCCCCTTCGCCGTGCCACGTGTCCGTGCCCCTTGCAGCTATCTGCCGGGGACAGCTTCCCACTTGACCCTGACGCGACGGCAGGGCGCAGCCTGGGTGCACCTGAGGGTGGAGAGCGACCCCCAGGGCCACTCCACCCGGCGGTGGAGTGCCCCTAGGGGTTCCTCCGTACTACGGCCCGGGGAGGGTTCGTCCCGCCGGAGGACGAGCGGGCCGGGCTGCCGTCCCTAGTCTGGCTTCACGCCGCCGGGGAGCGGCTGACCGAACCGTCGGGGTGGGGTTATCCCCCGCCCGAAGACGGGGTCCCACACCAGCGCGCGGCACCCCTGCCGCCCGCGAGACTCGAACCCGTAACCACGCAGGGCCGGACGCGACGTACCGGACACGCTCGTCGATTCTGCCGACCGATATAGGAGACATACCGTGACTTCGGCTGTGACCATTCCCAGGCACGGGGGCACTGGAGGGACAACGGCCGTCGCCGCACGGGCGCGACAGGTCGTCAAGGCGTACGGGGCGGGGGAGACCCGGGTCGTCGCGCTGGACCACGTCGACGTGGACATCGCCCGCGGGCAGTTCACCGCGATCATGGGCCCGTCCGGGTCCGGCAAGTCCACGCTGATGCACTGCCTCGCCGGGCTCGACACCGTGACGTCGGGGCAGATCCACCTGGACGAGACCGAGATCACCGGGCTGAAGGACAAGAAGCTCACCCAACTGCGCCGGGACCGCATCGGGTTCATCTTCCAGGCGTTCAACCTGCTGCCGACGCTGAGCGCGCTGGAGAACATCACGCTGCCGATGGACATCGCCGGCCGCAAGCCCGACCAGCAGTGGCTGGCGCGCGTGGTGGACACCGTCGGGCTCGCCGGACGGCTCAAGCACCGGCCCAACCAGCTCTCCGGCGGCCAGCAGCAGCGCGTCGCCGTCGCCCGGGCGCTCGCCGCCCGGCCGGAGATCATCTTCGGTGACGAGCCGACCGGCAACCTCGACTCGCGCGCCGGCGCCGAAGTGCTGGGCTTCCTGCGCCGCTCGGTCACCGAACTCGGCCAGACCATCGTCATGGTCACCCACGACCCGGTCGCCGCCTCCTACGCGGACCGGGTGCTGTACCTCGCCGACGGCCGCATCGTCGACGAGATGTACCAGCCGACCGCCGACCAGGTCCTCGACCGGATGAAGGACTTCGACGCCCGGGGGCGCACGTCATGACCGTGCTGAAGACCTCCCTGCGCAACTTCTTCGCGCACAAGGGCCGCATGGCGCTGTCGGCGGTCGCGGTGCTGCTGTCGGTGGCGTTCGTGTGCGGGACGCTGGTGTTCACCGACACCATGAACACCACCTTCGACAAGCTGTTCGCGGCCACCTCCTCGGACGTCACCGTCACCGCCCAGGGCGCCTCGGACACCGGTGAGACCACGTCCGACACCGGCAAGCCGCCGGTCATGCCGGCCTCCGTGCTGGAGAAGGTGCGCCGCGTCCACGGCGTCAAGGCCGCCGAGGGCACGGTGTTCTCCACCTCGGTGACCGTCGTCGACGCCGGCAAGGAGAACCTGTCGCCGTCCTCCGGCGCCCCGACCATCGTCGGCAGCTGGAACGGCCAGGACGCCCGCACCATGAAGATCACCCAGGGTGCGGCGCCCCACGGGCCCGGCCAGGTCATGGTCGACGAGGACACCGCCGACAAGCACCACCTGAAGCTCGGTGACGACATCGGCGTCATCAGCGCGGTCGGCACGCACACCGCGAAGATCTCCGGGGTCGCCGCGTTCCAGGTCACCAACCCCGGCGCCGCGATCTTCTACCTGGACACGAAGACCGCGCAGGACACCCTCGTCGGACAGCGCGACGTCTACACCAACGTCAACGTCACCGCCGCCCCCGGGGTCGGCGACGACCAGCTGAAGAAGGACGTCGCGGCCGGGCTCGGCGCGGGCTACAAGGTGCAGACCGCCAAGGAGGTCGCCGACGCCAACCAGAAGAGCGTCGAGAGCTTCCTGAACGTCATGAAGTACGCGATGCTCGGCTTCGCCGGGATCGCCTTCCTCGTCGGCATCTTCCTGATCATCAACACCTTCTCCATGCTGGTCGCCCAGCGCACCCGGGAGATCGGCCTGATGCGGGCCATCGGCTCCTCCCGCAAGCAGGTCAACCGCTCGGTGCTGATCGAGGCGCTGCTCCTCGGCGTCGTCGGCTCGGTGCTGGGCGCGGCGGCGGGCGTGGGCATCGCCGTCGGGCTGATGAAGCTCATGGGCCGGATGGGCATGCACCTGTCCACCGACGACCTCACGGTCGCCTGGACCACTCCGGTGGTCGGCCTGGTGCTCGGCGTGGTGGTGACGGTCCTGGCCGCCTATCTGCCGGCCCGGCGCGCGGGGAAGATCTCGCCCATGGCCGCACTGCGCGACGCGGGCACGCCCGCCGACGTCAAGGCGGGCCTGGTGCGCGGCGTGCTCGGCGTCGTACTGACCGGTGCGGGCGGCGCGAGCCTGTACGTCGCCGCCCACGCGGACAAGGCGAGCGAGGGCTCGCTGTGGCTGGGGCTCGGCGTGGTCCTGAGCCTGATCGGGTTCGTGGTCGTCGGCCCGCTGCTCGCCGGCGTCGTCGTCCGGGTCCTCGGCGCGCTGCTGCTGCGGGTCTTCGGGCCGGTCGGGCGGATGGCCGAGCGCAACGCGCTGCGCAACCCGCGGCGCACCGGGGCGACGGGTGCCGCGCTGATGATCGGGCTGGCGCTGGTCGCCTGCCTGTCGGTGGTCGGCTCCTCCATGGTGGCCTCCGCCACGGACGAGCTCGACAAGAGCGTCGGCACGGACTTCATCGTCCAGTCCGACAGCGGGCAGCGGATCACCGCGCAGGCCGTGAAGGCGGCGAAGGCCGTGCCCGGTCTCGAGCGGGTCACCGAGTACAAGGTCCTCGACGCCACGCTGACCACGCCCGACGGCGTCACCACGAAGAAGGAGACCATCAACGCCGCCGACCCGACCTACGCGCAGGACGTGCGCACCAAGACGGTCGCCGGCCGCCTCGAGGACGCCTACCGGCCCGGCTCGATGTCCGTCTTCGAGGGGTTCGCCAAGGATCACGGCGTCAAGCTCGGCTCCACGGTCGCGGTCGCCTTCCGGGACGGCACGACGGCCCGGCTCACGGTCCGCGCGATCACCAGCGACGACGTGGTGATCGACAAGGGCGCGATGTACGCGTCGATCGCGACGGTGTCCGCATATGTGCCGGCCGAGAAGATGCCGCTGGACATGCTGCTCTTCGCCACCGCCAAGGACGGGCAGCAGGACACCGCCTACAAGGCGCTGAAGTCGGCGCTGCACGACTACCCGCAGTACTCCGTGCGCGACCAGACCGACTACAAGCAGGCGCTG
Source organism: Streptomyces sp. NPDC028635 (assembly GCF_040637635.1). Taxonomy (NCBI): domain Bacteria; kingdom Bacillati; phylum Actinomycetota; class Actinomycetes; order Kitasatosporales; family Streptomycetaceae; genus Streptomyces; species Streptomyces sp. NPDC028635. Next base: position 173,745 of record NZ_JBEZWX010000009.1, read on the forward strand.
AAGGACCAGATCGGGCAGCTGCTCAACATGATCTACGGCCTGCTGGCCCTGGCGATCGTGGTCGCGGTCCTGGGTGTCGTGAACACCCTGGCGCTGTCGGTGGTCGAGCGGACCCGGGAGATCGGCCTGATGCGTGCCATCGGCCTCTCGCGGCGCCAGCTGCGCCGGATGATCCGCCTCGAGTCGGTGGTGATCGCCCTCTTCGGTGCCCTGCTCGGCCTGGGGCTGGGCATGGGCTGGGGCGCCACGGCCCAGAAGCTGCTCGCCCTGGAGGGGCTGAAGGTTCTGGAGATCCCCTGGCCGACGATCACCGCGGTCTTCGTCGGCTCGGCCTTCGTGGGCCTGTTCGCCGCCCTGGTCCCGGCCTTCCGCGCGGGCCGCATGAACGTCCTGAACGCCATCGCGACGGACTGACCCGAACGGCCACCGTGGACGGGGGTCACGGGGGCGATCAGCCGGCGCCGGGAAGCCTTGGGGGGCTTCCCGGCGCCGGCGTGGGCCCTGACGCCCAGTTCTCCAGGGGTGTCCTCCGGCACCGGTTGCGCGTCCCGGTGTCGCCTCACCCGGCCTCCCGGTGTCGCCTCACCGGCCTCCCGGTGTCGCCTCACCGGGCCCCCGGCGCCGCCTCACCGGCCCCCGGAGTCGTCCACAGCCCCCCGCGTCGTCCACAGCCCCCGGCGTTCGGTGCGGGCAAGTCGTACGCTGGACACCCCCGGCCGCTCACCGCGCCGGGCTGCTTGCGTTGCCCACCCCAGGACGGAAAGCCCCTCCATGAGCCTGCACGGTCTGCTCGACGCCGTCGTCAAGGACCCCGCCCTCGCGGAAGCGATCTCGGCGGCCACCGACGGCAACCGCATGCACGTCGACCTGGTGGGCCCCCCGGCGGCCCGCCCCTTCACGATCGCCGCGCTCGCCCGCGAGGCCGCCCGCCCGGTCCTCGCGGTGACCGCGACCGGACGTGAGGCGGAGGACCTGGCGGCCGCGCTGCGCTCCCTGCTGCCGTCCGAGGGCGTCGTGGAGTACCCCTCCTGGGAGACCCTGCCGCACGAGCGGCTCAGCCCGCGCAGCGACACCGTCGGCCGCCGCCTCGCCGTCCTGCGCCGCCTCGCCCACCCCCGCCCCGACGACCCCGAGACCGGCCCGGTCTCCGTCGTCGTCGCCCCCGTGCGCTCGGTGCTGCAACCGCAGGTCAAGGGCCTCGGCGACCTCGAACCGGTGGCCCTTCGAACCGGGCAGAGCGCCGACCTCAACACCGTCGTCGAGGCGCTCGCGGCGGCGGCGTACACCCGCGTGGAGCTGGTGGAGAAGCGTGGCGAGTTCGCCGTGCGCGGCGGCATCCTCGACGTCTTCCCGCCCACCGAGGAACACCCGCTGCGGGTGGAGTTCTGGGGCGACGACATCGAGGAGATCCGCTACTTCAAGGTCGCCGACCAGCGCTCCCTGGAGGTCGCCGAGCACGGACTGTGGGCGCCGCCCTGCCGTGAGCTGCTGCTCACCGAGGACGTCCGGGCCCGCGCGCGTGCCCTCGCCGAGGAGCACCCGGAACTCGGCGAACTGCTGAACAAGATCGCCGAGGGGATCGCGGTCGAGGGCATGGAGTCCCTCGCCCCGGTCCTCGTCGACGACATGGAACTGCTGCTCGACGTGCTGCCCAAGGGCGCGATGGCCGTCGTCTGCGACCCCGAGCGGGTGCGCTCCCGCGCCGCGGACCTGGTGGCGACCAGCCAGGAGTTCCTCCAGGCGTCCTGGGCGGCCACGGCCGGCGGCGGTGAGGCGCCCATCGACGTCGGCGCGGCCTCTCTGTGGTCCATCGCGGACGTGCGCGACCGGGCCCGCGAGCTGGACATGATGTGGTGGTCGGTGTCGCCGTTCGCCGCCGACGCCGAGCTGGACGCGGACACCCTCAAGCTCGGCATGCACGCCCCCGAGGCCTACCGCGGCGACACCGCGCGGGCGCTCGCCGACACCAAGGGCTGGCTCGCCGACGGCTGGCGCACGGTGTACGTCACCGAGGGCCACGGTCCGGCCGCGCGCACGGTCGAGGTGCTCGGCGGGGAGGGCATCGCCGCCCGCCTCGACGCCGACCTCGGCGAGGTGTCCCCGTCCCTGGTGCACGTGGCGTGCGGCTGCATCGACAACGGTTTCGTCGACGCGGGCCTGAAGCTGGCCGTGCTCACCGAGACCGACCTGACCGGGCAGAAGGCGGCTGGCAAGGACGGCGCCCGCATGCCCGCGCGGCGCCGCAAGACCATCGACCCGCTCACCCTGGAGGCGGGCGACTACATCGTCCACGAGCAGCACGGCGTGGGCCGCTACATCGAGATGGTGCAGCGCACGGTGCAGGGCGCCACGCGCGAGTACCTGGTCGTCGAGTACGCGCCCGCCAAGCGGGGCCAGCCCGGCGACCGGCTGTACATCCCCACCGACCAGCTGGAGCAGATCACCAAGTACGTCGGCGGCGAGGCACCCACGCTGCACCGCCTGGGCGGCGCCGACTGGACGAAGACGAAGGCGCGCGCGAAGAAGGCCGTCAAGGAGATCGCCGCCGACCTGATCAAGCTGTACAGCGCCCGCATGGCCGCCCCGGGGCACGCTTTCGGCTCCGACACGCCCTGGCAGCGCGAGCTGGAGGACGCCTTCCCCTACGCCGAGACCCCGGACCAGCTCACCACCATCGCCGAGGTCAAGGAGGACATGGAGAAGACGGTCCCGATGGACCGCCTGATCTGCGGCGACGTCGGCTACGGCAAGACCGAGATCGCGGTGCGGGCCGCGTTCAAGGCCGTCCAGGACGGCAAGCAGGTCGCCGTCCTCGTCCCGACGACACTGCTGGTGCAGCAGCACTTCGGCACGTTCTCCGAGCGGTACGCGCAGTTCCCGGTGAACGTGCGTGCGCTCTCCCGCTTCCAGACCGACACCGAGGCGAAGGCGACCCTGGAGGGCCTGCGCGACGGCTCGGTGGACATCGTCATCGGCACCCACCGGCTGTTCTCCTCAGAGACCAAGTTCAAGGACCTCGGCCTGGTCATCGTCGACGAGGAGCAGCGCTTCGGCGTCGAGCACAAGGAACAGCTGAAGAAGCTGCGCGCGAACGTCGACGTGCTGACGATGTCCGCGACCCCGATCCCGCGCACCCTGGAGATGGCGGTCACCGGCATCCGCGAGATGTCGACGATCACCACCCCGCCGGAGGAGCGGCACCCGGTGCTCACCTTCGTCGGGCCGTACGAGGAGAAGCAGATCGGCGCGGCGATCCGGCGTGAACTGCTGCGCGAGGGCCAGGTCTTCTACATCCACAACCGGGTGGAGTCCATCGACCGGGCCGCGGCCCGCCTGCGTGAGATCGTGCCCGAGGCACGGATCGCGACCGCGCACGGGCAGATGTCGGAGGCGGCGCTGGAACAGGTCGTCGTCGACTTCTGGGAGAAGAAGTTCGACGTGCTGGTCTCCACGACGATCGTCGAGTCCGGCATCGACATCGCCAACGCCAACACGCTCATCGTGGAGCGCGGCGACACCTTCGGCCTGTCGCAGCTGCACCAGCTGCGCGGCCGCGTCGGACGTGGCCGGGAGCGCGGCTACGCGTACTTCCTGTACCCGCCGGAGAAGCCGCTGACGGAGACCGCGCACGAGCGGCTCGCGACCATCGCGCAGCACACCGAGATGGGCGCGGGCATGTACGTGGCGATGAAGGACCTGGAGATCCGCGGCGCGGGCAACCTGCTCGGCGGCGAGCAGTCCGGGCACATCGCGGGCGTCGGCTTCGACCTGTACGTGCGCATGGTCGGCGAGGCGGTCGCCGACTACCGCAGGCAGCTGGAGACGGGCGAGATCGAGGAAGAGGCGCCGCTGGAGGTCAAGATCGAGCTGCCGGTCGACGCGCACGTCCCGCACGACTACGCACCCGGTGAGCGGCTGCGCCTGCAGGCCTACCGGGCCATCGCCTCCGCCAACAGCGAGGAGGACGTCCGGCACGTCCGCGAGGAGCTCACCGACCGCTACGGCAAGCTGCCCGAGCCGGTGGAGAACCTGCTGCTGGTCGCCGGTCTGCGGATGCTCGCGCGGGCCTGCGGGGTCGGCGAGGTCGTGCTCCAGGGCACGAACATCCGGTTCGCGCCAGTGGAGTTGCGCGAGTCGCAGGAGCTGCGCCTGAAGCGGCTCTACCCGGGCAGCGTCATCAAGCCGGCCACGCACCAGGTGCTGGTCCCGCGCCCGAAGACGGCCAAGGTCGGCGGCAAGCCGCTCGTCGGACGCGAACTGCTGGCGTGGGTGGGCGAGTTCCTGACGTCGGTGCTGGACTCCTGACCGGGACGGCTCAGGCCACCGGCCGGACGCGTCCGCCGGTGGCCCGGTCCAGCGCGCCCGCGAGCCGGTCGCGCACCGCGATCTGCGCCGCGATCCGCTCGTCCATCGCGCGCAGCCGCCGGAGCGCCACCTCCAGCGTGCGCCCGGTCGGCGCGGACGCCGTCACGTCCGCGTCCAGGCACGGCAGGAACACGCGTACGTCGTCCAGGGTCAGCCCGGCGTCCACCAGGTGCCGGATGTTGCGGACCCGGACGACGGCGCCCGGGTCGTACAGCCGGTAGCCGTTGGCGGCGCGCTCCGACGTCAGCAGGCCCGCCTGCTCGTAGTGGCGCAGGGCGCGCGGCGACGCTCCGGTGGCGGCGGCGAGTTCGCCGATACGCAAGGGACGCTGCATGCGCGCCAGTCTCATGCGACGACCGCGCCGCCGTCCACCGGCAGCACCACGCCCGTCACGAACGCGGCCTCCGCAGAGGCCAGTTGCCGGATCGCCCAGGCGACCTCCGCGGCGCGGCCCACGCGCCCCAGCGGAGTGTGCGCCAGTTGCCAGGCGCGGATCGCGACGCGCTGCTCGGGGGTGTAGCCGGAGTGGTCGGCGATGGGGGTGTCGATCGCGCCGGGCGCCACGGCCGCGACCCGGATGCCGAGCGGCGCGAGTTCTACGGCCCAGCTGCGGGTGAGGACCTCCAGGGCCGCCTTCCCGGCGGCGTACAGGGAGTTGCCGGGCCAGCCGCGCTGTCCGACGGACGTCGACACGTTCACGATCACGCCCCGGCTCTCCTCCAGGGCGGGCAGTGCGGCCTGCGCGAGCAGGACGGGGGCGAGCAGGTTCGTGGTCAGCTGGGCCTGCATGGCGGGCCGGGTGTAGGTGCGCAGCGACGACGGGTCCACGACGGCCGCGTTGTTGACGAGGACGTCGAGGCGGCCGTGGCGTTCGAGGGCGGCGTCGACCGCGGTGCGCGGGCCGTCCTCGTCGGTGATGTCGCAGGCCAGGGGCGTGATGCGGTCCGGTGCGTGGGCGGCGGTCTCGGCGAGTGGCGCGGGGCGGCGGCCGACGGCGACGACGTGTGCGCCCTCGTCGGCGAACGCGTGCGCGGTGGCGCGTCCGATGCCGGTTCCGGCACCGGTGACGAGGACGGTGCGAGGAGAGCGGGCAGGGGTGCGGGCAGGGGCAGGGGCAGGGGTGCGGGCAGGGGTGTGGGCGGTGCTGGTCATGCCGGGATCGTCGAACCCTGACGCCGGTGTCAAGGTCAAGCCCGCCGCCGGTGTCCACGTGGAGCCCGCCGGGCGGGAACGGGCGAAGCCGCCCGGCGGAGAGGGGTTCCGTGGGCGGCTTCGGCCTCGGGTCGGGGGCCTACTGCTGGTCGGGGCGGTCGCGGTTCATGCCGAGGCGCTGCTCGGCCTGGCGCTGCGCGGCGTCGACCTGGTCCTCGTACTTGCCGCCAGTCTTGTCGTTGGCCATTTTTTCGCCGGCGTCGGACATCTGCCCGGCCTTGTCCTGTGCCTGCTTGTTCTGGCGGAACCTGTCCAAGAGGCCCATGCGGAAGCTCCTTCCGGTGAGAACTCCCTTCCGACGATACGCCCGCGATGCCTGGAATGCCCAAAAGAGAGGCGATATGGTCTGAACCTCTGTGCGGTTACGGTGTGTACACAGGGACCGTGCGGGAAGACTCGCGGGTGCGGGGCGGAACCGGTCGAACAAGGGGAGGGGCGCACCGTGAGGTGTGTGAGGGGCGGGGCGGCGGTCGCCGCCGTGCTGGCGCTGGGCATCACCGGCTGCACGCAGCAGACGCCGGGGTCGCCGGGACCGGAGCGGTCCGCCGGTGACGGGCACGCGGTCAGTCCGCTGGCCAATCCCGACGGCACGAAACCGGGGCTGGCGCCCGTCACCGACGCGGCCGGCCGCGCCGACGCCCGGGCGCTCATCCAGAAGGTGGCGACCAAGGGACGCGGCCCGAAGACCGGGTACGAGCGGGACAAGTTCGGCTACGCCTGGATGGACGCGGTGCCCGGTGACGTGCCCTACGCCCACAACGGCTGCGACACCCGCAACGACCTGCTCAAGCGCGACGGTCAGGACGTCCGCTTCCGCAAGGGCTCGAACTGCGTGGTCGTCTCCATGACGCTGCACGACCCCTATACCGGCAAGACCATCGCGTGGACCAAGTCCCGTGCCACCACGGTGCAGATCGACCACGTCATGCCGCTGTCGTACGACTGGCAGATGGGTGCCTCGCGCTGGGCCAAGGACAAGCGGGAGGCCATCGCCAACGACCCGCTCAACCTCGTTCCGGTGGACGGGCCCACCAACGGCGCCAAGAGCGACTCCGGCCCGGCGACCTGGCTGCCGCCGGACAAGGCGATCCGGTGCGCCTACGTGGTGCGCTTCGCGCAGGTGTCGCTGAAGTACGCCCTGCCCGTCACCGTCGCCGACAAGCAGATGATGCTGCGTCAGTGCGCCTGAGGGGCGCAGGTGACACCTGCGCCCCCCACCCCCTTCGGCCGCCGGTCAGGACGTCCGGCCGGCCTTGCGCACCGACTCCACCAGGTGCTTCGCCAGCTTCTCGGCCGAGGCCGCGCCGTTGTGGGAGCCGGCGGTGGACATGACGGTGATGACCGAGCTGCCGACCCGGGCGGCGACCAGCGTGGTGCCGGTCTCCCAGGTGGGGCTGGTGAGGGTGAGCGTGTAGCCCTCGTCACCGAGCCCGTCGGCGGACTTGGCCCTGACCCGCACCTTGACGTGCTGGGTGCTGTCGGTGAACGTGGCGCACTCGGCCGCCACGCCGCGGATCCGCTCCATCACGGCCTGCGCGGTCGTGCCCTGGAAGGCGTCGACCTCCTGCGTCATCTCCTCGCTGCGGTCCTGGTTGGCGTAGTCGTCCTGCGCGAACGACACGCCGCCCTTGTATCCGGTGACGTCGAGCCAGGTCGTGTTCTCCAGCTTGGTGCAGTCCGTCCTGGCCGTGCTGCGGCTGCTCGGCGCGAGGAAGTCCTTGCCGCTGTCCGCCGCCCCGTCGGCGACCGGGGCCAGCCCGGCCGGGAAGACCGACGCCGGGGCCAGGGCCTGCTTGAGCCGGGCGCCCGTGAGCAGCCCGGCGTTCGGGTCCTGGGCCTTCGCCGGTGCGCCGGAGGCGGCGGCCGGCTTGCCGTCGGCCGAGTCCTGGCCGGACTGGCAGCCGGTCAGGACCGCGGCGGTCGCGGTGACCAGGCAGAGGGCGGTGGCGGCGAGAGCGGTGCGACGCATGGGGGTTCCTCGGTGGGGTGGTGTGGGGTGGGTGGGGTGGGGTGGAGTGGAGTGGGGCTGTGGGTGGGGTGCCCGCCGGACGCGGGTGGTCCGGGGCTCCGGCCCTGACGGCCTCAGGGCCGGAGGGGGTGCGGCCGGGGACGGTCAGCCGGACTTCTTCCAGTCCTTGCAGCCGGCGGTCTTGAAGTAGGCGTCCGAGGCGCTGATGGTCACCACGGCCGAGCCGCTCACGTTGTTGTTCGCGATGATCGACTCGATGGAGTGGCCGGCGTCCTTGGTGCGCTCCCAGTAGCAGGAGTCGTCGGTGTTGCCGGTGGACCGGTAGGTGCCGGGGGCGATGTCGGTGCCGACCTTGAACATGCCGCCGTCGCCCTTCATCGCGGTGGCGGGCGTGCCCTTGGCCCTCGCGTCGACGGCCTCCCAGTCGTGGCAGCCGGTGGACTTGAACAGCTTGTCGCCGGGCTTGACCGTCACATAGCTGGTGCCGGTCACGTTGTCGTTGGCGAGGATCGCGTCGGTCTCGCCGGAGGCGTCCTTGGCCCGCTCCCAGTAGCAGGTGCCGTCGCTGTTGCCGCTGGTGCGGTAGGTGCCGGGCTTGATGTCCGAGCCGACGCGGAACTCGCCGTCCCCGTCGAACGCGGTCTTCTTCTCCCCGGCCGCCTCGGCCCCGGCCTTCTGCCCGCCGGAGCCCTTGCCCCCCGCGCTCGGACCGGCGGAGGCCGACGACCCCTTGTCCTTGCTGCCGGAGTCGCCGCCGTCGCTGCCGGCGTTCGCCGACACGGCTCCGATGACGACGATCCCCACGACGGCGCCCAGCGCGACCTTGGCCTTCGTGCCCATGACTGTGTCCCCCTCGGACGGTGTGACCGCCCCTCGTGAGGCGGCCGTTCGTTCGCTGGGTCAATAAGAGCATGCGCTGTGAACCGAGTCAACACGATTCACAGGGAGGGGCGAGTACACGCCTGTGAAGCGTCGGATCCGGCATTCGTCGGTATCCTCGGCGTCACAGGCGCAGCCGTACGGGGCGGTCGCGCAGCGCGGACGAGGGGAGCCCGGCCGGTGCGGGACAGGGCGGCAGACCAGGCGGCGACGAACGGGGCGGACCCGCGCTCGGCGGCAGAAGCGGCAGGCGCGGGCACCGGTGACGCCTCCACCGGCGCCCGCACCGGACCGCGCGACGCCTCCACCGGCGCCCGCACCGGACCGCGCGACGCCTCCACCGGCGCCCGCACCGGCGCGGGAAGCGCACCCGCCGCCGACAGCACCACCGAGGTGACCGCCGCCGGCATCGCGCGCCTCGCCGGCGTCGGCCGCGCCGCCGTCAGCAACTGGCGCCGCCGGCACGCCGACTTCCCCAAGCCCGTCGGCGGCACCGAGACCAGCCCGTCGTTCGCGCTCGCCGAGGTCGAGGGCTGGCTGCGCCGTCAGGGCAAGCTCGCCGAGGTCCCGCTGCGCGAACGCGTCTGGCAGCAGCTCGCCGGCCACCCCGAGGGCCCCGTCACCGCCCTCACCCACGCCGGCTGCGCCCTGCTCCTCCTCCACGACCGCCCCACCGTCTGGCTGGACATCAGCGCCGGCTCCGACGAACGCCTGGCCGCGATGCTGCCGCCGGCCCTGGAGCAGGTCCTCACCCCGCGCCTCACCGGCCCGCGGAGCCCCGCGCCCGCGGTACGCACCCCCACCGGCCCCCGACTGCTGCCGTCCGCACCCCTGTTGCGGGGAGCCGCGGAACTCGCCGCCGAACTCGGCGCCCGGCAGACCTTCGAGTTCCTGCTCGGCCGGCACCTGGACGCCAACCCGCGCCAGTACACGCTCACCCCCGCCGAACTGGCCTCGCTCATGGCCGACCTGGCAGGGACCGCCCGTACCGTGCTCGACCCGGCCTGCGGCACCGGCGCCCTGCTGCGCGCCGTCGCCCCGCGCCCCGGGCAGGAGCTGTACGCCCAGGACAGCGCGCCCGAACTGGCCGCGCTCACCGCGCTGCGGCTCGCCCTGCACTCCCCGGCCGCGGTGAACGCCGCCGTGGGCGACACCCTGCGCGCCGACGCCCATCCCGCGGTGCGCGCCGACGCGGTGCTCTGCCATCCGCCGTTCAACGAACGCAACTGGGGCCACGACGAACTCGCCTACGACCCGCGCTGGGAGTACGGCTTCCCGGCCCGCGCCGAGTCCGAGCTGGCCTGGGTGCAGCACGCGCTGTCCCGCCTGCGCGACGGCGGCACCGCGGTGCTGCTGATGCCGCCCGCCGCCGCCTCCCGCCGCTCCGGGCGCCGCATCCGCGCCGACCTGCTGCGGCGCGGCGCGCTGCGGGCCGTGATCGCCCTGCCGGTGGGCGCGGCACCGCCGTACAACATCCCGCTGCATCTGTGGCTGCTGCGCCGGCCCGCCGCCGTGACCGCGCAGCCCGAGGTGCTGCTCGCCGACGCCGGGCAGTTCGCGGGGGAGGGGCGCGGCGGCCCCGACTGGCAGGCCGTGCGCGAGGCGGTGCTGGACGCCTGGGCCGCCTTCGACCGCGCGGGCGGCCTCGAGGAGCGGCCCGGTCTGGCCCGCTCCCTGCCCGTGATCGACCTCCTCGACGACGACGTGGACCTGGCGCCCGCCCGCCATCTGCCGCCCGCGACGCCGGCCGACGACGCGGGGACGCTCGCGGCGGTCGGGGAACGCCTCGGCGAGACGCTGCGCCTGGCCGGGGACCTCACGCCCGCGCCGGTCGACGCGCCCCGGCGCGCCCGCTGGCCGCTCACCACCGTCGGGGAGCTGGCCCGCGGCGGCGCCCTGGAGATGCGGACCGGCGGCAGCGGCGGCCCCACGCGCGTGCGGGTGCTCACCGACCACGACGTGCTCGCCGGCACGGCACCGTCGGGCTCCCTGCCGGAGAGCGACGAGGAGGCGGTGCTGACGGAGCCGGGTGACGTGGTGGTGCCGGTGGTCGGCGGCGGCGCGGTGGCGCGCGTCATCGACGACGAGACCCGGGGCGCGGCCCTCGGCCGCAACCTGGTCCTGCTGCGCCCGGACCGGCAGTCGCTCGACCCGTGGTTCCTCGCCGGGTTCCTGCGCGGCACCGCCAACAACCGCCAGGCGAGCAGCTACGCCTCCACCGCCACCCGGCTCGACGTGCGCCGCCTGCAACTGCCCCGGCTGCCGCTGGAGGAACAGCGGCGCTACGGCGAGCGGTTCCGCGCCCTCGAGGAGTTCGAGCGGGCGCTCAGGCACGCGAGCCGGCTCGGCGAACAGCTCGTGCGCGGCATGTACGACGGGCTGACGGACGGCACGGTCGCGCCGGAGTGATCAGTGTGACAACGGTTCGGTACAACCCGTGCCGTGTCGTCCGTGTCGGCCTATACGCTCGTACGCGGTATCAGTTTCCGTCCCATCAGGCCTTCAGGAGCAGCCATGCAGGGCCACGGCTACGTCCCGCCCCCGCCCCGTCGCCCGTCGACCGGGGTGCTGGTCCTGCTGCGCGTGATCTTCGTTGCGGTGGCGGTCCTCAGCATCGGATTCCTCGCGTGGGTGGCGACGCTGCGGGCGGCGATCGTGACCCGAAAGCGGGGCGACTGGTGGATCTTCGCGGGCTCGGTGGCCGTTCTCGTCGTCTGCTTCAGCCTGTTCGCCACCGACCACACGGATGACTTCAGCACGCCCAAGGGCACCATGGGCATGATCCTCATGCTGCTCAACATGGTGGCCTGCGTCGGCTACTACCTGTACGCCGACATACGTCACCACCGCCCCGGCGGCCTTCCCGGGCCGCCGGCGCTGAACTACGGCTACCCGCAGCCCCCGTCGCCGTACGCGGCCACGCTCCCGCAGACGCCCGCGGTGCCGCTCGTCACCCCCGCCGTTCCCCCCGCCCCGCCGCCCCCGCAGCGCCCCGCGCCCGCCCGGATCGACCAGGTGCGCGCCGAACTCGACGAGCTCAGCGACTACCTGCGGCGCGGTGACGGCCACGGCGAGGGCGGAAGGTGACCGTGACGACGGGGCGGATGATCGCCGGCCGTTACGAACTGGCCGCCCTCCTGGGCCAGGGCGGCATGGGCCAGGTGTGGACCGCCTACGACCGCAGGCTCGACCGGCGCGTCGCGGTGAAGCTGCTGCGCCCCGACAAGGTGGCCGGTCAGGAGGCCGACGAGCTGCGCCGCCGGTTCCTGCGCGAGTGCCGGGTGACCGCGCAGGTCGACCACCCGGGCCTGGTGACCGTGCACGACGCGGGCAGCGAGGGCGAGGAGCTGTTCCTCGTCATGCAGTACGTCGACGGCGCCGACCTCTCCGACCACCTCGCCGAGCACGACCCGTACCCGTGGCCGTGGGCGGTCGCCGTGGCCGCGCAGCTGTGCGCCGTGCTGAGCGCCGTGCACGCCGTGCCGATCGTCCACCGCGACCTCAAGCCGCGCAACGTGATGGTCAAGCAGGACGGCACGGTCACCGTGCTCGACCTGGGCGTGGCCTCCGTGATGGACAGCGACACCACGCGCCTGACGCACACCGGCTCCCCCATCGGCTCGCCCGCCTACATGGCCCCCGAGCAGGCGATGGGCGGCGCGGTCGGCCCGTACACCGATCTGTACGCGCTCGGTGTGCTGCTGCACGAACTGCTCAGCGGCAACGTCCCGTTCGCCGGTTCCACCGCGCTCGGCGTGCTGCACCGGCAACTGTACGAGCCGCCGGTGCCGGTGCGCCGCTTCCGCCCCGAGGTCCCCGAGGCGCTGGAGACCCTGGTGCTGCGGCTGCTCGCCAAGGACCCGCTGCACCGGCCCGCGTCCGCGCAGGAGGTGTACGAGCAGCTGGTGCCGCTGCTGCCCGGGCGCGGCGTCCCGAGCGGAGCGCCGCTGGACCCCACGCGCCCCTTCCTGCGTCCGCACGCCCCCTGGCCGGACCGGGCGCGCACGCCCGCACCGCGACCCGCGCCCGCCACCGATCCCCCCGCCGCCGGGAAGCCCGATGTGGCCGCCGCCGTCGACGAGGTCAAGCGGCTGCTCGGCCAGGGCCGCATCACGCAGGCCGTCGACATCCTCGGCGCGATCCTGCCCGTCGCGGCCGGGGAACACGGCGAGCACTCCCCGGTCGTTCGGACCCTGCGCAAGCAGTACGCCGCCACGCTCATGGACGACGGCCAGTACCGGCGCGCCCTGCCCGAACTGCGTCGCCTCGCCGACGAACGCGCCGCCGAGGCCGGAGCGTCCGACCCGCAGTCCCTGCGCTTCCGCTACGACGCCGCCCAGTGCCTGGAACAGCTCGGCGAACCGGGGGCCGCGCTCGCCGAGTACCGGGCGCTGCTGCCGTACTACGAGAACCAGTACGTCTCCGGGGATCCCGCGCTCGCCCACGAGCTGCGCCGCCGCATCGGCCATCTGCTGCTCGCCCTCGGCGACCGGCCCGCCGCGCACGACACGCTGATGCGCCTGCTGCACGACGTGGAGCGGCTGCACGGCCCCGGGCATCCGCTGGCCGCGGACGTGCGCCGCACCCTGCAATGGCTGGGGCAGGTGCGGGGCTAGGCGCGGCAGGGGCTAACGTACGAGCCGCTCGTGGGTGTCGCGGACACCGAGCGGTCACGTACATCGAAGGGGTGGGTCGAGCATGTCCAGCCATCGTCAGTCCAAGAAGCGCAGATACGTCACCTGGGCGGTCGCCGGTGCCGCCGTCGTCGCCGGGGGCGGCATAGCGGCCCAGCAGTCCATGGCGGCCACCGCCTGGCCCGCGCAGAAGACGTACACCGGCCGCGCCTTCGACACCTGCACCGCGCCCTCGCTCAGCGCGATGAAGGCCTGGCGCGCCGACGGCTACTACGGCGGCGCCGCCGTCTACATCGGCGGCAAGAACCGCGGCTGCAACCAGCCCAACCTCACCGCGTCCTGGGTGAAGTCGGTGAACTCCCAGGGCTGGAAGCTCATCCCGCTCTACGTCGGCGCCCAGCCGCCCTGCCAGACCAGCCGCAACCCCGAGAAGCTGACGGCCGCCACGGCCGCCTCCCTCGGCGCGGCCGACGCCAAGGACGCCGTGGCCAAGGCCGCCGCGCTCGGCATGAAGGCCGGCAGCGCGATCTACCTCGACATGGAGCCGTACGACATCACGAACAAGTCGTGCAACGACGCCGTGCTGACGTACGTGCGTGCCTTCACGAAGGGGCTGCGGGCCAAGACCTACCGGGCCGGTTTCTACGGCTTCACCAGCTCCAGCGCCAAGGCGATCGCCACCGCCGCGAACAAGACGGACCTGCCGGGCAACCTCTGGTACGCGCTGTGGGACAAGAAGGAGACGACCACCGCGGACTGGCCGTGGGGCGCCTCGCAGTACACCGACCACAGCCGCGGCCACCAGTACCTGGTGAACAGCAAGGAGACCCGGCGCGGCTACACGATCACCGTGGACCGCGACGCGTGGGACGCGCCGGTCGCCATCGTCGGCTGACACTCCTTCCCCCGGGGGTGCGCGCGGCGGTGCCGGAAGTGGCGGTGAATCGTTGGTCGAATGGGTTGGCCTCAGCAGCCCCACTGCCTACCATCGATCACCGCAAGACTTTGTGCACCGTCGCACAATCTCCTCGGGAGGTTCCCTTGCACCGCCGCCGCACCGCGCTCCTGCTGTCCGCCGCGATCGCCGCGGCCCCTCTGCTCACCGCCTGCGGAAGCGACTCGCATCCCGGTGCGGCGGCCGTCGTCGGCGGCCGGAAGATCACGGTGTCGCAGCTCGAGGACCGGGTGAACGAGGTCCGCGCGGCGCAGCGCGCGGCGGCGGGCGACCAGGCGAACTACGCGCGCGTGGTGTCCGGCTCCGGCAACCTCACCCGGCAGACCCTGCACAGCATGGTTCTGGACCAGGTGCTGCACCGTGCCGCGCAGGACGCGGGCGTCGCCGTCACGCGCCACGACGTGCAGCAGTTGCGCACGGGCGCGGAGCAGCAGCTCGGCGGGGCCAAGGCGCTGGAGGCGACCTGGCTGCGCGAGTACGGCATCCCGCCGCAGCGCGTCGACGACAACCTGCGCCTGCAGGTCGAGGCCCAGAAGCTCGCCGCGAAGCTGGGCACCGACACCAACCAGCCGGCGTTCTGGAAGGCCCTGTCCACGGCGTCACGGGAACTGGGTGTGGACCTCAACCCGCGCTACGGCACCTGGGACGCCCAGAAGGTCGGCCGCGTCGACACGAAGACCCCGTGGGTCCGCGAGGTCACGGCGGCGGGGCAGCAGCCGACGTAACGGCCCTTCGGGCGGGCAGATCATCACACCGCGCCCCCACCCTGTGGACAACGGGCGGAGCCATCTCCCGGCGCGCGGTACGTTCGAAGCGTGAACGCACCGCGCCTCGAAGACTCCGCCGGCCCCGGCCGTATCGTCCTGCTCACCACCAGCCACCGCGTGGCGCCCGGTCTGCTGTCCTGGCCCGCCTGGCAGGCGCTGCGGGAGGCCGACCGGGTGCTGTGCGCGGACGGCCATCACCCCCAGCTGCCCTATCTGCGCGAGGCGGGCGTCGTCGTCGAGGAGGCCGCCCCGAGCGCCGACGAGCTCCTCGAGGCCTGCGTCGGCGGCCGCGCGGTCGTGGTGCTGGCGGCCGGCGAGGGCGAGCCCGCGCTGACCGACGGCCTCGCCCGGCTCGCCGGCTCCGGCCGCGTCACGATGCCGGAGCTGGAACTGCTGCCCGCCTCCTACGACCTGCCCGGCGCCCGCCTCCTCGACCTCGTGCAGGTCATGGACCGTATCCGCGTCGCCTGCCCGTGGTCGTCCCGGCAGACCCACGAGGGCCTGGCGAAGTACGCCATGGAGGAGGCGTACGAGCTGGTCGAGGCCATCGAGGACGGCGACCGCGACGAACTGCGCGAGGAGCTGGGCGACGTCCTGCTCCAGGTGGTCTTCCACGCCCGGATCGCCGAGGAGGACCCCGAGGCCCCCTTCTCCGTCGACGACGTGGCCGGCGGCATCGTCGCCAAGCTCATCCACCGCCACCCGCACGTCTTCGGGGACGCCACCGCCACCACGCCCGAGGAGGTCAAGGCGCACTGGCTGCGCACCAAGGCGCAGGAGAAGCGGCGCGCCTCCGTCACCGAGGGCATCCCGCTGCACCAGCCCGCCCTCTCCCTCGCCGCCAAGCTCGCCGCCCGCACCCGCACGGCCGGCCTGGACGTCGAGCTGCCCCAGGGTGACGGCATCGGCTACCAGCTGCTGGCGCTCGCCGCGCGCGCCGAGGCGGAGGGCGTCGACCCGGAGACGTCGCTGCGCGCCGCGGCCCGCGCCTACCGCGACGCGATCCGCGAGGCGGAGGGCGTCGCCCCCGAAGCGCCGTCCGCCGTGCCCGCCGCCCACCGTGACGCGGAGGCCCACCCGGAGACGGATACGGTCGAGGAGTGACCGAGCAGCTCCGCCCCGACGGCCCCGCCCCCGAACTCTTCACCTGGGAGTTCGCCGCCGACCCCTACCCCGCGTACGCCTGGCTGCGCGAGCACGCGCCCGTGCACCGCACCCGGCTGCCCAGCGGGGTGGAGGCCTGGCTGGTCACCCGGTACGCCGACGCCCGGCAGGCCCTCGCCGACCAGCGCCTGAGCAAGAACCCGGCGCACCACGACGAGCCGGCGCACGCCAAGGGCAAGACCGGCATCCCCGGGGAGCGCAAGGCGGAGCTGATGACGCACCTGCTGAACATCGACCCGCCGGACCACACCCGGCTGCGCCGGCTGGTCAGCAAGGCGTTCACGCCCCGCCGGGTCGCCGAGTTCGCGCCGCGTGTGCAGGAGCTGACCGACCACCTCATCGACGGGTTCGCCGAGCGGGGCTTTGCCGACCTCATCCACGAGTTCGCCTTCCCGCTGCCCATCTACGCCATCTGCGACCTGCTCGGCGTTCCCCGTGAGGACCAGGACGACTTCCGGGACTGGGCCGGGATGATGATCCGGCACGGCGGAGGGCCCAGGGGCGGGGTCGCCCGGTCGGTGAAGAAGATGCGCGGGTACCTCGCCGAGCTGATCCACCGCAAGCGGCAGGCCCTGCCCGCCGAGCCCGCACCGGGCGAGGACCTCATCTCCGGCCTGATCCGCGCCTCCGACCACGGCGAGCATCTCACCGAGAACGAGGCGGCGGCGATGGCGTTCATCCTGCTGTTCGCCGGGTTCGAGACCACCGTCAACCTCATAGGCAACGGCACCTACGCCCTGCTGACCCACCCCGGGCAGCGGCACCGGCTGCAGGACTCCCTCGCCCGGGGCGAGCGCGCGCTGCTGGAGACGGGCGTGGAGGAACTGCTGCGCTACGACGGCCCCGTGGAGCTGGCCACCTGGCGGTTCGCCACCGAGCCGCTGACCGTCGGCGGGCAGGACATCGCGCCCGGCGATCCCGTCCTCGTCGTCCTGGCCGCCGCCGACCGCGATCCGGAGCGTTTCCCCGAGCCGGACCTGCTCGACCTCGCCCGCCGTGACAACCAGCACCTCGGCTACGGCCACGGCATCCACTACTGCCTGGGCGCCCCGCTGGCCCGTCTGGAGGGCCAGACCGCCCTCGCCACCCTGCTCACCCGGCTGCCCGACCTGCAACTGGGTGCCGAACCGGCCGACTTGCGCTGGCGCGGGGGGCTCATCATGCGGGGTCTGCGGCAGTTGCCCGTGACGTTCACGCCCGCACCCGCACAGAAAACTGACGCATCTTCAACTATGTGATCTTCACGTGATCTGCGCGGCATGAACTTGTGACTGGCGATCGTCTGCCGATACGTTCACTCGTCAGCGCGACGCCGGTGCCTCAAGGCGCCGCGCCGGTCAGTGCTGTCTCGCGAAAGGTCACCGCATGCTCTCCGGGAACGGTCGACACCGTCGCCCCCGTCAGGCTCCGGCCCTCCTCGTCACGGCCGGAGTGACCGGCTCCGCCATCGCCATCCCGCTGCTCGGCGCGGCGAGCGCCCACGCGGCCGACGGCGCGACGTGGGACAAGGTGGCCGAGTGCGAGAGCCAGGGCCGCTGGAGCGACAACCCCGGGATCGGGCTCTACGGCGGCCTGCACCTGTCGCAGGAGGACTGGGAGGGGCACGGTGGCCTGGAGTACGCGGCCCGGCCCGACCTCGCGAGCCGTTCGCAGCAGATAGCCGTGGCCGAGAAGGTCCTCGCCGACCAGGGCGTCGGCCACTGGACGCTGTGCGGGCTGACCTCGGGCCTGTCCGGCGACACCTCCGCGCCGGACGTCGACACGGGTGTCGCCGGCGACACCCCGGGCAGCGGCTCGGCGGCCGGCGGCTCCACCACCGGCGCGGACTCCTCCGGCCAGGCCGGGGCCGGCGCCCCGTCCGACTCCTCCGCTTCGGCCGGTACCTCCGGATCCACCGGTACCTCCGGAACATCCGGAACCTCCGGTTCGGTGGACTCGCCCGGCTTGCCCGACTCCTCCGGTACACCGTCCGGCACGCCCTCCACGGGCACCCCCGCGCGGCCCTCTGACGGGCCGTCGTCCACCACCCCGTCCGCGGGGGGCGCTGCCGAGACCGGCGCGCCCGCGACGTCCGGACCCGGCACCTCGCAGCCGTCCGGCAGCACGTCCACGGGTGACGCAAACAGCGACGATCCGGACAACCTGCGCCAGATCGTCGGTGATTCGGGGCTCGTCGACACCGGCGCGGTCGACGGCGGCGGCCGCCACCGCGGCGCCGGCGCCGAGGAGGACACCGCCGAAGCGGGCGCGGCGCCGGCCTCGGGCCGGCACGCCTCGCGCTACACGGTGCGCGACGGGGACAGCCTGACGTCCATCGCCGACTCCCTTGGCGTCGAGGGCGGATGGCGCGCGCTGTACGCCGAGAACCGTGAGGCGATCGGGGCCGACCCGAGCCGCATCGTGCCCGGTCAGACCCTGCTTGTCGGTGGCGAAACGGGCCAAAAGTAGCGGGAGTTGACGCCCTGTTTTGGGACTGATGTCCGCTTTGGTGAAAGTGTGGGATGAGTCTCAGAAGCCGTGATCGTCTTTGAAATTCGGCCGAGCGCCTGTCTACGGTCATGACCGCTCGCCATCGCGAGCCCCGGCGGCCGCAACGCCGAATCCTGCCAGCGGCCGTACGGGAACAGTCGTCGCATCACGCGCCGCAGGCAGGAGCGGGGGACCCAAGGTAAGTGCCGTGCCCGGCGGTTGAGCCGGAGCGGCTAGGGGTGAAGCCACGCCTCCCAGGGGAGGGGTGGCCGGGCAACTCAACCGGCCCGAACCCGACAGCTCACCTCGCAGGCGTCGGTGAGGGGATCCACCATGCTGTTTTCCGGCAAGGGCAAGCACCGTCGTCCGTCCAAGACCACCCGTGTCATCGCGCTCGCCGGTGTCACCGGTGCCGCCGTCGCCGCCCCGCTGATGGCGGCCGGCAACGCCTCCGCCGCCACCACCTCCGAGTGGGACGCGGTCGCCCAGTGCGAGTCCGGTGGCAACTGGTCCATCAACACCGGCAACGGTTACTACGGCGGCCTGCAGTTCTCCGCCTCCACCTGGGCCGCGTACGGCGGCACCGCCTACGCCCCGCAGGCCAACCAGGCCAGCAAGTCCCAGCAGATCGCCGTGGCCGAGAAGGTCCTCGCCTCCCAGGGCAAGGGTGCCTGGCCGGTCTGCGGCACGGGCCTGTCGAACACCCCGAACAACGGCGGCGGCTCTTCGAGCTCCTCCAGCTCCTCGAGCTCCTCCAGCTCCTCCCAGGGCACCACCACGACGCGCTCCACCGAGCAGCAGAGCGCCTCCCGCTCCAGCGAGCGCCCGGCGCAGACGCCGAAGAAGCAGAGCACCAAGACCGTCACCACCCCGACCGGCAAGAAGGTCAAGAAGGGCGACGGCGAGTACAAGGTCGTCACCGGTGACACCCTCAGCTCCATCGCCGAGAAGCACCACGTCGTCGGCGGCTGGAAGAAGCTGTTCGACCTGAACAAGGACATCGTCGAGGACGCCGACCTCATCTACCCGGGCCAGCAGCTGCACCTGAAGTAAGCGGCAGCGGGCCGGCCGAGGGCCGCTCCCCGTCCCCACGGGCTCCCGTCCCGGTGCGTCTTCCCCCGTACGCACCGGGACGGGGTTTTTTCTGCCGTCCGTTCCCCGGATGTTCAGCCGGAACGTCACCCCCCTTTGTTCCGACGGTGAACAATGGGTACGGTCTGTCTGTCCACGGGCCGGGCGGTCGGCTGGCCGATGGCCCCGGGGCGGTTAGGCTCTAGTCGCAAGGCTCACCAGCCCCGCACTTTCAGCGTCACATCCACGAAGGAGATGCTCGTGCCGTCCATCGACGTCGTCGTAGCCCGGGAAATCCTGGACTCCCGAGGCAACCCCACGGTCGAGGTCGAGGTCGGCCTCGACGACGGCAGCACCGGGCGTGCCGCCGTTCCGTCCGGCGCCTCGACGGGCGCCTTCGAGGCCATCGAGCTCCGCGACGGCGACGCCAGCCGTTACCAGGGCAAGGGCGTCGAGAAGGCCGTGCTGGCCGTCATCGAGCAGATCGGCCCGGAGCTGGTCGGCTACGACGCCACCGAGCAGCGCCTGATCGACCAGGCCATGTTCGACCTGGACGCCACCGACAACAAGGGCTCCCTCGGCGCCAACGCCATCCTCGGCGTCTCGCTCGCCGTCGCCCACGCCGCCTCCGAGGCCAGCGACCTGCCGCTGTTCCGCTACCTGGGCGGCCCGAACGCGCACCTGCTGCCGGTGCCGATGATGAACATCCTGAACGGCGGCTCGCACGCCGACTCCAACGTGGACATCCAGGAGTTCATGATCGCCCCGATCGGCGCGGAGTCCTTCTCCGAGGCGCTGCGCTGGGGCACCGAGGTCTATCACACCCTGAAGAAGGTGCTGAAGGGCCGCGGCCTGTCCACCGGCCTCGGCGACGAGGGCGGCTTCGCCCCGAACCTCGGCTCCAACCGCGAGGCCCTCGACCTCATCCTCGAGGCGATCAAGGAGGCCGGCTACGAGCCCGGCGAGCAGATCGCCCTCGCCCTCGACGTCGCCGCGTCCGAGTTCTACAAGGACGGCTCCTACCTCTTCGAGGGCAAGAACCGCTCGGCCGCCGAGATGACCGAGTACTACGCCGAGCTGGTCGAGGCCTACCCGCTGGTCTCCATCGAGGACCCGCTGTTCGAGGACGACTGGGCCGGCTGGAAGACCATCACCGCCCAGCTCGGTGACAAGGTCCAGCTCGTCGGCGACGACCTGTTCGTCACCAACCCCGAGCGCCTGCAGCGCGGCATCGACGAGGGCGCCGCCAACGCGCTCCTGGTCAAGGTCAACCAGATCGGCTCGCTCACCGAGACCCTGGACGCCGTCGAGCTGGCCCAGCGCAGCGGCTACAAGTGCATGATGTCCCACCGCTCCGGCGAGACCGAGGACGTCACCATCGCCGACCTCGCCGTCGCCACCAACTGCGGCCAGATCAAGACCGGCGCCCCGGCCCGCTCCGAGCGCGTCGCCAAGTACAACCAGCTGCTGCGCATCGAGGAGATCCTCGACGACGCCGCGGTGTACGCCGGCCGCAGCGCGTTCCCGCGCTTCCGTGGCACCGTCTCCAAGGGCTGAGCAGGCGGCTGAGCCCGAGGCCGGCCTTCGAGCCTGGGCCAACCTGGCGTAAGGCTCAGCCAGTCGTACGTACGTCCCCGTACTCGGTCCCGTACCGTGTCCGGGGACGTACGCGCGTGTGAACGGGAGGCTGGCCATGGCGGTGAAGGACCGGGACCGTTTCTCCACCGCGACCAGGATCCGGCTGCTCGGCGAGCAGACCGCGGCCCGCGTCTACCGTTCCCAGACCAAACGGCAGGCCCGCCGCTCCCGGCTCACCGGCCGCGCGGCGCTGCTCGCGCTGGTGGTGTGCACGCTGATCGTGGCGCTCGCCTACCCCATGCGCCAGTACGTCTCGCAGCGCGCCGAGATCGCCGACCTGCAGCGCCAGAAGCAGCAGGCCGCGCAGCGCGTGGAGCAGCTGCGCGACCTCAAGGCGCGCTGGCAGGACGACTCCTTCGCCGAGCAGCAGATCCGCAAGCGGCTGCACTATGTGCTGCCGGGGGAGACCGGTTACGTCGTGGTCGACCCGGACGCGGCCACCCAGGCCCACACCGACGCCGGCTCGGCGGACCGCCCCTGGTACTCCAACGTCTGGGACGGGGTCGACAAGGCCGACGCCGCCGACCAGTAATTCGACAAGAGAGAACTTCGTAGTGGAAACGCCCCCGCCGTCCACCCCGCGCACCGAGCCCACCGACGCGGACGTCGAGGCCTTCAGGCAGCAGCTCGGCCGGCCGCCGCGCGGGCTGCGCGCGATCGCCCACCGGTGCCCCTGCGGGCAGCCCGACGTCGTGGAGACCGCCCCGCGCCTGCCGGACGGCACGCCCTTCCCGACGCTGTACTACCTGACGTGCCCCCGGGCCGCCTCCGCGATCGGCACGCTGGAGGCCGAGGGCGTGATGAAGGAGATGACCGAGCGGCTGCAGAGCGACCCGGAGCTGGCCGCCGCCTACCGCGCCGCGCACGAGGACTACATCCGGCGCCGGGACGAGATCGAGGAGCTGACCGGCTTCCCGAGCGCCGGCGGCATGCCGGACCGGGTGAAGTGCCTGCACGTGCTCGTCGCCCACTCCCTGGCCGCCGGACCGGGTGTGAACCCGCTGGGCGACGAGGCCATCGCGATGCTGCCCGAGTGGTGGCGCAAGGGCCCGTGCGTGACGCCGGCACAGGACGGCACGGAGACCGAGGAGGACGCCAAGTGACCCGCGTCGCCGCCATCGACTGCGGTACGAACTCCATCCGCCTGCTGGTCGCCGACTGTGACCCGAACAGCGGCGAACTGGTCGACCTGGACCGCCGTATGACGATCGTGCGGCTCGGACAGGGGGTCGACCGCACCGGCCGGCTCGCCCCGGAGGCGCTGGAGCGGACCTTCGCCGCGTGCCGGGAGTACGCGCAGGTCATCAAGGAGTACGGCGCCGAGCGGCTGCGCTTCGTGGCCACCTCCGCCTCCCGTGACGCGGAGAACCGCGACGAGTTCGTGCGCGGGGTGATGGACATCCTCGGCGTGGAGCCGGAGGTCATCACCGGTGACCAGGAGGCGGAGTTCTCCTTCACCGGCGCGACCAGGGAGCTGGCCGAGCACGAGCACCTGGACCGCCCCTTCCTGGTGGTGGACATCGGCGGCGGCTCCACGGAGTTCGTCGTCGGCGAGGAGCACGTGCGCGCGGCCCGCTCGGTGGACGTCGGCTGTGTGCGGATGACGGAACGGCACCTGGTGGACGGCGGGACGGTCACGGACCCGCCCACCGAGGACCGGATCGCGGCCATGCGGGCCGACATCGAGGCCGCCCTCGACCTCGCCGAGGCGAGCGTGCCGCTGCGCGAGGCGCGGACGCTGGTCGGGCTCGCCGGGTCGGTGACGACCGTGTCGGCGATCGCCCAGGAGCTGCCCGAGTACGACTCGGCGCGCATCCACCACTCCCGGATCTCCCGCGACAAGGTCCGCGAGATCACCGAGTGGCTGCTGCACTCCACGCACGCCGAGCGCGCGGCCGTGCCGTCCATGCACCCCGGGCGGGTGGACGTGATCGCGGCGGGCTCCCTGGTGCTGCTGTCGATCATGGACCGGATCGGCGCCGAGGAGGTCGTGGTGAGCGAGCACGACATCCTGGACGGCATCGCCTGGTCGGTGGCGTGACGTCGGAGCACTGATGTGCACAGAGGGCACTTACGAAAAGTATGTGCCCTCTGTTGCCATTGTTCCGTTTCGCCCTATATGTCTGGTGAACCCGCGCAGGGAGTCGCTCCGCGAGAAGGGTGAGACAGCATGATCACCAGAGAGCAGATCCACTCGGTCCTGGACCACCCGGTCCTCGGCGAGGACGGGAAGAAGATCGGCGAAGCCAAGCACGTCTTCCTCGACGACACGACCGGCGCGCCGGAGTGGGTGTCGGTCAAGACCGGCCTCTTCGGCAGCAGCGAGTCCTTCGTGCCGATCCGTGACGCCGCGGTGGTGGACGGGCACACCGAGGTCCCGTACTCCAAGAGCAAGGTCAAGGACGCCCCGCACGTCGACGTCGACGGCGGCGGCCACCTCTCGGAGGACGAGGAGCACCGGCTCTACGACTACTACGGCCTCGACTGGGACGAGTCCTGGTCCCGCGCCAACCGGCCCGGCGAGGGCGGCTGGGCCCACCAGGCGGGCACGGCGGGTGCGGCGGGCGCCGCGGGTGTGGCCGGCGCCGGGGGCACGGCGGGTGCCGCCGGTGCGGCGGAGGGCCGTGCGGCCGCCGGTGCGCGCCGAGGCCCGGACGACGACGCGATGACGCGCTCCGAGGAGCACCTGCACGTGGGTGTGGAGCGCCGTGAGGCGGGCCGCGCCCGGCTGCGCAAGTACGTCGTCACCGAGGAGGAGGAGCGCGTCGTACCGCTGCGGCACGAGGAGGTGCGCGTCGAACGGGAGCCGATCACCGAGGCGAACCGCGACGCCGCGCTCTCCGGGCAGGAGATCGGCGAGGCCGAGCACGAGGTGGTGCTGCACGAGGAGCGGCCGGTCGTGGAGACCGAGGCCGTGCCGGTGGAGCGGGTACGCCTGACCACCGAGGAGCACACCGAGCAGGAGACGGTGCGCGGACAGGTGCGCAAGGAGCGCATCGAGAGCAGCGCCGAGGAGACCGACGAGTACGGCGACCGCATGGGCCGCGACGACCGCGGCGGCATGGGCCCGGGCCACCGGTAGGGGCCGTCCGGGGCGCCGGCGGGTCGTCCCCGCCGGCGCCCCGGGGCTGCGGTGGCGGGGGCCGCCGCAACGCCGTCAGGGGCGCGGGGAACCGCCCGGCGAGCCACCCCCGGCCCGCACCCGCCGGGCAGTCGAACCCGGCAGATGAGAGGCGTCCCCAGGTCCGCGACACAGCCCGTCGGGAAAGTTCGTGAAGTTCTTCACAAGGAATTCCGTCCCGCAGGCCCCCCGAACGCCTTCGGATCACCCCTTCGGGGGCCGAACTCGCCTTTGAACATGTTCAGAAGGGGTGGCCGGCGCGCCTTCGGATCACGCGTCCGACAGGGCCTCGCGGCTCGCTCACGGTGCCGTCCGACGCCCAGAGAGGCAGCTCACGCGGCATTGACAACGGGTTGTACCGGACAACGGTTCCCGTCGCCCGGCATGACCTGCGTCACGCGGGCCGCGGAGTGTAGCACAGGTAGTGTCGGAGCTTGTGAAGGGGCGCACGAGCCACCCCCTCCAACCGGGTGGATACTCGATGCCATGAGCACCACGGAGCGTCCCAGGATCCTCGTAGTAGGCGGTGGGTACGTAGGCCTGTACGCAGCTCGGCGCATTCTCAAGAAGATGCGCTACGGAGAGGCGACCGTCACGGTCGTCGACCCCCGGTCGTACATGACCTACCAGCCCTTCCTCCCCGAAACCGCCGCCGGCAGCATCTCCCCGCGCCACGTCGTCGTCCCGCTGCGACGTGTGCTTCCCAAGGCGGAGGTCCTCACCGGCCGGGTCACCACCATCGACCAGGACCGCAAGGTCGCCACGATCGCCCCGCTGGTCGGCGAGGCGTACGAGCTGCCCTTCGACTACCTGGTCATCGCGCTCGGCGCGGTCTCCCGCACCTTCCCGATCCCCGGCCTCGCCGAGCAGGGCATCGGCATGAAGGGCATCGAGGAGGCCATCGGCCTGCGCAACCACGTGCTGGAGCAGCTCGACAAGGCCGACTCCACGACGGACGAGGAGATCCGCCGCAAGGCGCTCACCTTCGTCTTCGTCGGTGGTGGCTTCGCCGGCGCCGAGACCATCGGCGAGGTCGAGGACATGGCCCGGGACGCGGCCAAGTACTACACCAACGTGTCCCGCGAGGACATGCGCTTCATCCTCGTCGACGCCGCCGACAAGATCCTTCCCGAGGTCGGCCCGAAGCTCGGCCAGTACGGCAAGGAGCACCTCGAGTCCCGCGGTGTCGAGGTCTACCTGTCCACCTCCATGGACTCCTGCGTCGACGGCCACGTGGTGCTGAAGAACGGCCTCGAGGTCGACGCCAACACGATCGTGTGGACCGCCGGCGTCAAGCCCAACCCGGTCCTGGCCCGCTACGGCCTGCCGCTGGGCCCGCGCGGTCACGTCGACTGCGCGCCCACCCTCCAGGTGCAGGGCACCGACTACATCTGGGCCGCCGGCGACAACGCCCAGGTCCCGGACCTCGTCGGCCGCAAGGCGGGCAACGAGAACGCCTGGTGCCCGCCGAACGCCCAGCACGCGCTGCGCCAGGCCCGGGTGCTCGGCGACAACGTCCTCTCCGGCCTGCGGGGCTTCCCGCAGAAGGAGTACAGCCACGCCAACAAGGGCGCGGTGGCGGGCCTCGGCCTGCACAAGGGCGTCGCGATGATCGTCATGGGCAAGATGAAGATCAAGCTCAAGGGCCGTCTCGCCTGGTACATGCACCGCGGCTACCACGGTCTGGCGATGCCGACCTGGAACCGCAAGATCCGGGTCTTCGCCGACTGGACGCTCGGCATGTTCCTCAAGCGCGAGGTCGTCTCCCTCGGCGCGCTGGAGTCCCCGCGCGAGGAGTTCTACGAGGCCGCCAAGCCGGCCCCGGCTCCCGCCAAGGCCGCCGTGAAGACCGAGGAGAAGGCCAAGGCCTCCTGACCCTCGAGGCCGAGCCGCCCGGCCTCCCGGTCAGCCGCTGAACAGCCCGAAGGGGCCGCCCGCCATCCGTGGTGCGGGCGGCCCCTTCGGCGTGCCCGACCTCCCGCCGCACACCGAGCCGATCGACGGGAGCCTGGTCCTCGTCAGTCCGCAGCGGCGTTTCCACGCCAGGATGATCGAACTGCTGAAGTACGCCGCCGCGGGCATCCCGCACATCTGGCTGGTCGAGGCCTCCGGCGCGGGCAAGCACCCCGTGGTGCGCACCCACGAACTCGACCCGGTGTCCAAGAGACCACCCGCCCCTTAGGAGGGTTTACCCAGCCGTGACGCGCGTGGGGGACTGCGGCGCCGCCGCGCAGGTGTTTACGTGGTGCACGACATTCCGGGATCGCTTGTCACGGAGGTGTTGCACCATGGCCGACGCCGCGCTGCGGCTCACGCGCCTGCTCGAGCAGTTGCTGGGAGTGCCGCTCCCGGTCCGTATCCGCGCCTGGGACGGCTCACAGGCCGGTCCCCCCGGCGCCCCGACACTGGTCGTGCGCAACCGTCGCGCGCTGCGCCGGCTGCTGTTCAAACCGGGCGAACTGGGCCTGGCCCGTGCCTGGGTGGCCGGCGACCTGGAGATCGAGGGCGACCTGTACGCCGCGCTCGACCTGCTCGCCGAGCTGATCTGGGACCGCGGCGAGGACGCGCGAACCCTCGGCGAGGCCCTGCGCGATCCGTCCGTACGCCAGGCCGTGCGCGGCCTGGTGAAGCTCGCGGGGCCGCCGCTGCCGCCCGCGCCGCCCCCCGAGGAGGTCCGCCGGCGCCGCGGCCATCTGCACACCCGCCGCACCGACAAGAAGGCCATCAGCCACCACTACGACGTCGGCAACGACTTCTACGAGCTGGTCCTCGGCCCGTCCATGGTGTACTCCTGCGCCTACTGGCCCGCCCCCGACGCCACGTTGGAGACCGCCCAGCGCGACAAGCTCGAACTCGTCAGCCGCAAGCTCGCCCTGAAGCCGGGTCAGCGGCTGCTCGACGTCGGCTGCGGCTGGGGGTCCATGGCGCTCCACGCGGCCCGTGAGCACGGTGTGAGCGTCGTCGGCATCACGCTCTCCCAGGAGCAGGCCGCCTACGCCCGCAAGCGGGCCGCCGACGAGGGCCTGACCGACCGGATCGAGATCCGGGTGCAGGACTACCGGGACGTGCGGGACGGGCCGTACGACGCGATCTCCTCCATCGGCATGGCCGAGCACGTCGGCGCCGAGCGCTATCTGGAGTACGCCCGGAGCCTGCACGCCCTGCTCAGGCCCGGCGGCCGCCTGCTCAACCACCAGATCGGCCGCCGCCCGCAGCGCGACGAGGGCGCCTACGACGTGGACGCCTTCATCGACGCCTACGTCTTCCCCGACGGCGAGCTGCAGCCCATCGGCACCACGGTCACCCAGCTGGAGCGGGCCGGTTTCGAGGTGCGCGACGTGGAGTCGATCCGCGAGCACTACGCGCTCACCCTGCGCGGCTGGGTCGCCAACCTGGAGGCGCAGTGGGACCGGGCGGTCCGGCTGACCAGCCCGGGCCGGGCCCGGGTGTGGCGGCTGTACATGGCCGCGTCGGCGGTGTCCTTCGAGCGCAACCGCATCGGCGTCAACCAGGTCCTCGCCGTGAAGACACCCGACTCCGGCGCCTCCGGGATGCCGCTGCGCGCCCGCACCTGGAACTGACCCGGCACGAGGGGCCCCGCTCCCGGAAGGAAGCGGGGCCCCTCGATGCCGTACCCGCTACTCCGCCTTGATGGCCTGCAGCATGTTCAGGCGGGCCGCGCGGCGGGCCGGCCACAGGGCCGCGAGGACGCCCACCAGGGCGGCTCCCGCCAGGAACAGCGCCATCCGCGCCCACGGCAGCACCAGCTCGTACGTCGGCATCTTGGTGCCGAGCAGTTCACCGGCCGCCCAGCCGAAGAACACGCCGAGGCCGATGCCGAGCACGCCGCCGAACAGGGAGATCACCAGGGACTCCAGGCGGACCATCCGCTTGATGCCCGAGCGGTCCAGGCCGATCGCCCGCAGCATGCCGATCTCCTGCGCACGCTCGAAGACGCTCATCGCCAGGGTGTTGACGACACCGAGCACCGCGACGATCACCGCCATGCCGAGCAGGCCGTAGAGCATGTTCAGCATCAGCGTGAAGATCTGCGCGATCTCGTCGGAGACGTCCTGCTTGTCCTGGACCCTGATCGCCGGGTTGTCGCCCAGCGCCTTCACCAGGCGGTCCTTGGTCGCGGCCGATGTGCCGTCGGCCGTCTTCACCATGACCTGCATGTCACCGGCGTCGGCCGGCTGGTGCGGGGCGAGGGCGGTGGTGTCGAGCATGATCCCGCGGAGCATGTCGTTGCCCTCGTACACCCCGGCGACCGTCAGCCGCTGCGCCTTGCCGTCCTCGTAGTGCACCGTGAAGCCGGAACCGGCGCGCCAGCCGTGGTCCTTCGCGGTGTCCCGGTCGACGACGACCTTGTCGCCGCCGACGGTGAAGGAGCCGTCCTCGGTCTTGAGCGCGGTGAGCTTGCCGATCGCGGCGCCGTGGACCCCGGTCAGGTACTCGGTCCGCCCGTCGATGCGTGAGGGCGCGTTGCGCAACGGGCTGACGTCCGTGACGCCTTCGGTCGTGCGCAGCGTCTTCTCGACGCCCGGCGACAGCTCGTTGCCGTTCGCCATGGAGACGACGTAGTCGGCGCGGATCGCCGCCGAGGCCATCTTGTCGATCGACGTCTGCAGGCTGCCCGCCATCACCGTCATGCCGGTGATCAGGGTGAGCCCGATCATCAGGGCGGAGGCCGTGGCGGCGGTGCGCCGCGGGTTGCGCACCGAGTTCTGCCGGGCGAGCTTGCCCGACACCCCGAACGCGCGCAGCACCGGCGCGGCGGCCGCGATCAGCGGCCGGGACAGCAGCGGGGTGAGCACGAACACGCCGATGATCAGCAGCACCGCGCCGAGCCCCATGGGCGCCTGGGCGGCGTCGGCGTCCATCGAGGTGGCCGCGAGCACCACCGCGACCCCGGCCGCGGCGAACAGGGCGCCGAGGGTGTTGCGCAGCACCAGCGACTTGGTGGACGCCTTGGCGTGGACGCTGCTCATCGCCGCCACCGGGGGGATCTTCGCGGCCCGCCGGGCGGGCAGCCAGGCGGCCAGCATGGTCACCACGACACCGACGACGAGCGCGGCGACCACGGTGCCCGGGGAGATCACCAGCGGGCCGTCCGGGACCGTCGCGTCGAAGGCGCCCATCAGGGACCGGAGCCCGGCCCCGATGCCGATGCCGGCGACCAGACCGGCCACCCCGGCCACCGTGCCGACCACCAGCGCCTCGATCAGCACCGAGCGCGTGACCTGCCGGCGGGAGGCGCCGACCGCGCGCAGCAGGGCGAGTTCCTTGGTGCGCTGGGCGACCAGCATGGTGAAGGTGTTGGCGATGATGAAGGTGCCGACGAACAGGGCGATGCCGGCGAAGACCAGCAGCGCCTGCTGCATCCCGCCCATCTGCGAGGAGATCATCCGCGCCTGGTCGTCGGCGAGCTGCTTGCCGGTGGTGGTCTCCACGGCGTCCTTCGGCAGCGCCTTGTCCAGCGCGGCCCGCAGCGCGGTCTGGGAGGTGCCGGGGGCGGCCTTGACGTCGATCTCGTCGTAGGTGCCCGCCTTGCCGAACAGCCGCTGCGCGGTCGCCGTGTCGAACAGCGCGAGGCTGCCGCCGGCGGCCACATTGCCGTCGTCGGTGGTGAAGATGCCCGTGATCACCGGGGTCAGGACCGGGCCGTCGACGGAGATGCGCACGGTGTCGCCGACCTCGTAGCCGGCCCGCTCCGCGGTCCTGGCGTCGATGAGGACCTGGTCCTTGCCGGTGGGGGCGCGGCCCTCGACGAGCGGGTAGCGCGGGTCCTTGGTCCCCCAGTAGTTGCCGCCCTCGGAGCGGAAGCCGCCGCCGATGAGCTTGCCGTGCTGGTCGGCGATGGCGGTGAAGCCCTGGACGACCCCGATCGCGGAGGCGGCGCCGGGCACCTCGGCGCTGGTGTCCAGCTCCGCCTGGGTCAGCTCGGGACGCTTGCCCACGGTGTTGCCGGTGTCGGCCTTCGAGCGGGGCTCGACGGCGACGTCGACGTGGTCGAAGCCCTTGGCGGAGCTCTGCTGGTAGGCGTGGGAGACGGTGTTGGTGAAGACGAGGGTGCCGGAGACGAACGCCACGCCGAGCATCACGGCGAGGACGGTCATCAGCAGGCGGGCCTTGTGCGCGAGGACGTTGCGCAGCGCGGTGCGGAACATCAGCGGGTGCGGCCCTTCACGTCGGACGCGGCGGTCTGGGGGGCGCCACCGGGAAGGACACGCATGTAGTCGAGGACGGCGTCCGCGGTGGGGCGGATCATCTCGTCGACGATGCGGCCGTCGGCGAGGAAGACGACCCGGTCCGCGTAGGA
Source organism: Streptomyces sp. NPDC028635 (assembly GCF_040637635.1). Taxonomy (NCBI): domain Bacteria; kingdom Bacillati; phylum Actinomycetota; class Actinomycetes; order Kitasatosporales; family Streptomycetaceae; genus Streptomyces; species Streptomyces sp. NPDC028635. The sequence continues at coordinate 204,311 of NZ_JBEZWX010000009.1, forward strand.
GGCGGCGACCGGGTCGTGGGTGACCATCACGACGGTCTGGCCCAGCTCGCGCACGGAGTTGCGCAGGAAGCCGAGGACCTCGGCGCCGGCGCGCGAGTCGAGGTTGCCGGTCGGCTCGTCACCGAAGATGATCTCCGGCTTGGAGGCGAGCGCGCGGGCGACGGCGACGCGCTGCTGCTGGCCGCCGGAGAGCTGCGAGGGGCGGTGCCCGAGCCGGTCCGCCAGGCCCACCATCCTGATCACCGCGTCCAGCCACTGCTGGTCGGGCTTGCGGCCCGCGATGTCCATCGGGAGGGTGATGTTCTCCAGCGCGGTCAGCGTCGGCAGCAGGTTGAACGCCTGGAAGATGAAGCCGATCTTGTCGCGGCGCAGCTTGGTCAGCTGCTTGTCCTTCAGCGAGCCCAGCTCGGTGTCGCCGATGCGCACGGAGCCGGAGGAGAAGGTGTCCAGACCCGCGACACAGTGCATCAGGGTGGACTTGCCGGAGCCGGAGGGGCCCATGATGGCGGTGAACTGGGCCTGGTGGAAGTCGACCGAGACCCGGTCGAGGGCGACCACCTGGGTCTCGCCCTGGCCGTAGATCTTCGACAGGTCCGTGGCGCGTGCGGCCACGGCGGCGCTGGTCCGGCCGACGGCGGATGTGGTGGTCACGGGAGAGCTCTCCTTGCGGATACGACGGTGGTCGAGGGGACGTGTTCCATCGTTCCGGCGGTTCGACGCCCTGTAGTCACCCGCTGTTCCGGTTCCCGGGGCCGACTGCGGTCGGACCCGGGGTGTGCGTGTCATACCTGGGGATGACGGACGTCCCTGAGAAGCCGGGCCGGACGGGTCATGGTGAGAACAGGTGGCGCACCCTCGTTCGTACGGTGAAATTCCGTCATTTCGCGTACGCGGCGGGGCGTCGCACGCAAGGGTGTTGGCAAGTGCGGACGGCGCGTTCCGGTGGCTGATGCTCCCTCAGACCTCAATAAAATAAGACAACATCGGGCTACCCGCCCCCTGTGCGTGGGGCGTCTGCCGATAGGGTCGGAGTCTCGATGCGGAGCCCATGGCCTGCCCGGATGGTGGAATGCAGACACGGCGAGCTTAAACCTCGCTGCCCCTTCGCGGGCGTGCCGGTTCAAGTCCGGCTCCGGGCACCTCCGACCCTCGGCCGCACCCTTCCCGACGCGACGCGCACCCCTTGACAGCGGGTGACGGCGACGGCAGGTCGCGGAGAGCCGCGACCGCGCCTGCGTCGGACACCGGCGCGCGGTCCTGGAGCGACGCGGCGGTCTGGGACGAGATCGCCCGCCCGGAGCGCATCGCCGGCCGTCGCGCGGCCGGGACCGACCTCGCCGAGGCGTACACCGGCTTCCCGCTCGACTGAGCCGCCGGGCGGGTGGATCTCCGGTCGATTCCGGACGTGTACCGGCTTCGTCATGAACCGGGCCCGGCGGTGGCGGGAATCACCCCTGCGCGTAGCGTGTTGCGCAGCACAGGGCGGGAAAGATCCTTCCCAGGTATTAGGGTCGATCCTTTGCCTTTCCATTACTCTTGAGCCAAGGCCACGCTCGGTGGCCATGGAGGAGTGAAATGAGGAGCAGCAACCCGGTCTTCTCGCGACGGGGGTTCAGCCGCGACAACGGCTACGCGGGCTTCAACACCGCACCGCAGGCCGGGTACGCACAGGGCAACCCCTACGCTCAGGGCGATCAGTACGCCCAGGGCGGCAACCCCTACGCGCAGAACCCCTACGCGACCAACCCGTACGCCCAGCAGGACACGCAGTACGGCGCCCCGCAGGCCCCGGCCACCACCGGCCGGATGACGATGGACGACGTCGTCGTGCGCTCGGCCACCACGCTCGGCGTGGTCGTCCTCGGCGCGGTCCTCGCCTGGGCCGTCCTGCCGGTCTCGCCCGGTTCCTACGGCCTCGCGATCGGCTCGGCGCTCATCGCCTTCGTCCTGGCGATGGTGCAGAGCTTCAAGCGCACCCCGTCGCCCGCGCTGATCCTGGGCTACGCCGCGTTCGAGGGTGTCTTCCTCGGCGTGATCAGCGAGATGTACAACAGCGCGTGGAGCGGCGCCCCGTTCCAGGCGGTGCTCGGCACCATGGCGGTCTCCGGCGCCACGCTGCTCGTGTACAAGGCCGGCTGGATCCGCGTCACGGCGCGCTACGCCCGCATCGGCATGGCCATCGCCATCGCGTTCGTGGTGGTCATGGCGGTCAACCTGCTGCTGGTGGCGTTCGGCGTCGCCGGGGACGGCGGTCTGCGCAGCATGGGCCCGCTGGGCGCGGTCGTGGGCATCATCGCGATCCTGATCGGCGCGTTCTTCCTGACCCTCGACTTCAAGCAGATCGAGGACGGCATCGCCTACGGCGCCCCGCGCAACGAGGCGTGGCTGGCCGCGTTCGGTCTCACCATGACCCTGGTGTGGATCTACCTGGAGATGCTGCGTCTGGTGGCGATCTTCAGCAGCAACGACTGACGCGGGCCGGCACTCGCCGGCCGACGTCGGGAAGGGCCCCGGGACGCGTGTCCCGGGGCCCTTCGGCGTGTGGCGACGGGTGCGCGCGACGCTCGCTCACGGGGAGCGGAGCGGTCAGCGCAGCTTCCGCGCGGCCCTCCTCAGCTCGTACTCATGGATGATCGCCTTGGCGTGGCCGTACGCGAGATTGTGCTCGTGCCGCAGCCAGCTGACCTTCTCCTCGAAACGGAGGGCGGGGCCTTCTTCGACGGTGCGCAGCCAGTCGGCGATCTCACGACCGGTGCAGTGGGGGATGCGGGCGAGAATGTTGCGGTGGGTCTCCTCGGAGAGGACATGGGACATCGGCGCCTCCGGACGCATGGGATGTAAGCCGGTCCTTCAGGTCACCGTGCCTGAGTGTTCGCTCGTTGGCAACAGTCCCGAGCGGGCGCGTAGGCTCACGCCGTGGTGGATACGACGTCTCTGACCCGAGCTGTTGATCACTTCGCCGACCGGTTGCGGGCAGCACCGCAGTCCCGTCTGCAACGAGGAGCCGCCGCGGAGGCGCTGGCGCTGGCCAGGGAGCTGGCCGGGTGGGCGCAGACCGTCGAGTCTCCGGGGGAGGAACCCCGGGAGATGCCCGACGCGGGGATGTTCGCGGCTGCCGACCAGGTGACCGTCGCCGGCCGGGACCTGGCCCTGGTGCTCGGCTCCCCGGCCGACGTGGAGCGGGCGGTGCGGTTGGTGGAGGAGGCGCAGAAGAGGGCGGGGATCTGAGGCCGCGTCGCCGGGTGCGGGGTGCCTGTGGCCGGTCGCGCCGTCCCTCGCGCCCCTTTGTTCCGGGCGCCTGCGCGCCCTGCCTCTACAGGCTCGCTATGACCCGGTCCGCCAGGATGTAGACGTTGTCCTCGCCGCAGGCGAAGGTCAGGGTGTACGCGCCCGAGATGCCGGAGCCGCCGAGCAGGTACGGGGCGCCGCCGGCGCGCAGGGCGGCCGCCAGGCGGTCCGCGGTGTCGCGGTGGCCCGGGGTCATGCACAGCGTGGTGCCGTCGGCGAAGACATAGACGTCGAGCGTGCCGAGCGGGCCGGGGCGGACGTCGGTCAGCTGGACGCGGTCCGCGGCCAGTTCCTCCAGGATGGCCACCGTGCGCTCATGGTCGTTCACGATCGGTGACTGCATCGGCACGAAGTCCGGGTGGGAGGGGTGGCGGCGGCGGGCCGCTGCCAGTTCCGGGGACTCGCCGGAGAACTCGTCGGCCTCCGGGCCGTGCTCGGTCACCGGCTCCAGGCCCACGAAGTCCACCTGGCGGGGCAGGAACAGCTCACTGTCGGCCAGACCCAGCAGGGAGGGCGCGTCGGAGGCGTCGCGGGCCTCCTGCGCCGCCCAGAACGCCCGCGCCTCGGCGAGTTCGCGCTCGCGCTCCTCGGCGAGGGCGTCGGCCACGGCGGCGCGTATCTCCTCCGCGTCGGCCGCGGCGCGTGCGGCGGGCAGCAGCCCGTGGGTCGCGGAGTGGTTCGCGGTCAGCTGCGTGTGCAGGGCCGCCACCTGCCGGCGCAGCAGGACGAGGGTGCGCAGGACGGCGAGGCCCACGGCGCCCGTGGCGGCCGTGGTGACCAGCAACGCGATCGGCATGGCGCTCACTGACGTACTCCCAGGTTCAAAGTCGACCCCCGACTTCCTACATCAGCTTGAAGGGTGGACCATCAAGTTGTCAGTGCGTAACGTCACGAAACGGACAGGGCGTTGTGCCGTCGGTGGCTGGTGTGACCACGATGACCTGCGGCTTTCCCCTGGTGGAGGGATATAGGTCACATCATGGGGGAGATTGGATCACAAAACGGCCCGGAGCCGCGTGAGTTCGCGGACTCCGGGCCATGGGCTCACACAAGGTGTCCCGCCGGTTACACAGGGGTCAGCTGAGGCGCTCGATGACCATCGCCATGCCCTGGCCGCCGCCGACGCACATCGTCTCCAGGCCGAACTGCTTGTCGTGCCACTGCAGGGAGTTGATGAGCGTGCCGGTGATGCGGGCGCCGGTCATGCCGAAGGGGTGGCCGACGGCGATGGCGCCGCCGTTGACGTTCAGCTTGTCGAGGTCGATGCCGAGCTCCTGGTAGGAGGGGATCACCTGGGCGGCGAACGCCTCGTTGATCTCGACCAGGTCGATGTCGCCGATGCCCAGACCGGCGCGGCGCAGCGCCTGCTTGCTCGCCTCGACCGGGCCGAGGCCCATGATCTCGGGGGAGAGGCCGGAGACGCCGGTGGAGACGATCCGGGCCAGCGGGGTCAGGCCCAGCTCGCGGGCCTTGGTGTCCGACATGATGACGAGAGCCGCGGCACCGTCGTTGAGCGGGCAGCAGTTGGCGGCGGTGACGAGGCCGTCGGGGCGGAAGACCGGCTTCAGGCCCTGGACGCCCTCCAGGGTGACGCCGGCGCGGGGGCCGTCGTCCTTGGAGACGACCGTGCCGTCGGGGAGGGTGACCGGGGTGATCTCGCGCTCCCAGAAGCCGTTCTTGATGGCTTCCTCGGCGAGGTTCTGCGAGCGGACGCCGAACTCGTCCATCTCCTGGCGGCTGATGCCCTTGAGGCGGGCGAGGTTCTCGGCGGTCTGGCCCATCGCGATGTACGCGTCGGGCAGCAGGCCGTCCTCACGCGGGTCGTGCCAGGTGGTGCCCTCCTGCTGGGCGACCTCGGCGGTGCGGGCCTCGGCCTCGGCGAAGAGCGGGTTGTGCGTGTCCGGGAGGCTGTCGGAGTTGCCCTTGGTGAACCGGGACACCGTCTCGACACCGGCCGAGATGAAGACGTCGCCCTCGCCGGCCTTGATGGCGTGCAGCGCCATGCGGGAGGTCTGCAGGGAGGAGGAGCAGTAGCGGGTGATCGTGCAGCCGGGCAGGTGGTCCATGCCCATCTGTACGGCGACGATGCGGCCGAGGTTGTTGCCCTGCTCCCCGCCGGGCAGGCCGCAGCCGAGCATCAGGTCGTCGATGTCCCTGGGGTCCAGTTCGGGGACCTTGGCGAGGGCCGCCTGGATGATCGTGGCGGTCAGGTCGTCCGGGCGCAGGTCCTTCAGGGAGCCCTTGAAGGCGCGGCCGATGGGGGAGCGGGCGGTCGAGACGATGACGGCTTCGGGCATCACGGCTCCAGGGGCTTGCGGGGATCGGGCGGACTTCCAGGGAAGTTACCCCTCCGTATGGTTCAGGTCACGGGCGGCGAGGTGTGACCTTGACCGCAACTTTCTAAGCGCTTGCTTTTTGTCTGCCGACGGCTCCCTGGGTGGGGTGCGTGGGGCGGACGGTGCGTTGTCTGCGCGGGTCGGTGGGCGGCCGGTCGCGCAGTTCCCCGCGCCCCTGGGTGGGCTGCGGTGCCCTGCGTCTTGAGGCGCGGGACCCCTTGGGGCGGGCTGCGCGGCCCGCGCCGCCCACCGCCGTAACGGGTACCCGTCGCGCGGTCCAGGCGCACCCGCCGCCTACGGCGACGGGGTCGCGGGCTGGGGCTCTGTTTCGGGGACCCGGCGGCGCCGCCGGCGCTTCAGTACCGCCCAGGGCCCACGCGCCGCCGCGACCTCCGTGCCGGCTTCCGACGCCGCCTCCGCCGCCGCTTTGGCGACCGGCAGGATGCCCTCGCGGCGCGTGACGTCCGGCCGCTCCTCCTCCGCCGGCCACAGCCCCAGCGTCGCGCAGACCGTCGGCAGCACCGCCATCGCCGCCGTCGCATAGCCCTCGGCGGAGGGGTGGTAGCTGTCGGGGCCGAACAGCTCACGCGGGTTCGCCGCGAACTCCGGGCCCAGCAGGTCGCCCAGGGACACGGTGCGGCCCCCCTGCTCGACGACCCCGATCGTCTGCGCCGCCGCCAGCTGCCGCGAGGCACGCCGGGCCAGCCAGCGCAGGGGCTGCTGCACCGGCTCGATGGTGCCGAGATCCGGGCACGTGCCGACGACCACCTCCGCGCCGGCGGTGCGCAGCCGCCGTACCGCCGATGCCAGGTGGCGCACCGAGCGGGTCGGCGGCATCCGGTGGGTGACGTCGTTCGCGCCGACCATGATCACGCAGATGTCGGGGACCAGGCCCGGGTCCGCCAGGGCCAGGCCCACCTGGCGGTCCAGGTCGTCGGAGCGGGCGCCGGGCAGGGCGACGTTGCGCAGGTGCACCGGACGTTCGGCGACCGCCGCGAGCCCCGACGCCAGCAGCGCGCCCGGCGTCTGCCCGGCCCGGTGGACGCCCTGCCCGGCGGCGGTGGAGTCGCCCAGCATCAGCAGCCGCAGCGGGGGTTCACCCGGGGTGTCGTAGGACAGGCCGTACAGGCCCTCGGCGTTCGGTACATGGTTGGTGGTGCCGTTGCTCACCTGGCGGCGCGCCATCTGGGCCTCGGCGACCAGCAGACCGACCAGGGCCGCGCCCGCCAGTCCGATGCCGCCACCGCCGTAGGCGGCGCCCGCCGCGATGCGACGGGCCACCCGCGCCCTCGACATGCTCGTCATGCGTCGCCGCCACCTCCTCGAAGCGCCCTCACCCACTCCTTGCCCCGTACGGACCGTGGTCCAATCTCCACCAGGAGTGAACGCCCGTCATGGACGCCGCACAGGCCATAGGCTGGCGGAACACCACGACCACATCTTTTGCAGCATCCGGAGACAACGGTGCAATTCCACGACTCGATGATCAGCCTCGTCGGCAACACCCCGCTGGTGCGGCTCAACAGCGTGACCAAGGGCATCAAGGCGACCGTCCTTGCCAAGGTGGAGTACTTCAACCCGGGCGGGTCGGTGAAGGACCGCATCGCCCTGCGCATGATCGAGGCGGCCGAGCAGAGCGGCGAGCTCAAGCCGGGCGGCACGATCGTCGAGCCGACCAGCGGCAACACAGGCGTCGGACTCGCCATCGTGGCCCAGCAGAAGGGCTACAAGTGCATCTTCGTGTGCCCCGACAAGGTGAGCACCGACAAGATCAACGTGCTGCGGGCGTACGGCGCGGAGGTCGTGGTCTGCCCGACCGCCGTGGCGCCGGAGCACCCCGACTCCTACTACAACGTCTCCGACCGCCTCGTGCGCGAGACGCCGGGGGCCTGGAAGCCCGACCAGTACTCCAACCCCAACAACCCGCTCTCCCACTACCACTCCACCGGTCCCGAGCTGTGGGAGCAGACGGAGGGGAAGATCACCCACTTCGTGGCGGGCGTCGGCACCGGCGGCACCATCTCCGGCACCGGGCGCTACCTGAAGGAGGCCAGCGACGGCCGGGTGAAGGTCGTCGGCGCCGACCCGGAGGGGTCCGTCTACTCCGGCGGCTCCGGCCGGCCGTACCTCGTCGAGGGCGTCGGTGAGGACTTCTGGCCGACCGCCTACGACCGCGACGTCGCCGACGAGATCGTCGCCGTGTCCGACAAGGACTCCTTCCAGATGACCCGCCGCCTCGCCAAGGAGGAGGGCCTCCTCGTCGGCGGTTCCTGCGGCATGGCGGTCGTCGCGGCGCTGGAGGTGGCCGCCCGGCTCACCGAGGACGACGTCGTCGTCGTCCTGCTGCCGGACAGCGGCCGCGGCTACCTCAGCAAGATCTTCAACGACGAGTGGATGGCCGACTACGGCTTCCTGGAGGACGAGGGTCCGAGCGCCCGCGTCGGCGACGTCCTCAACGACAAGGAGCACGGCGCGATCCCGTCCCTCGTGCACATGCACCCCGAGGAGACCGTCGGGCAGGCCATCGAGGTGCTGCGCGAGTACGGCGTCTCGCAGATGCCCGTGGTCAAGCCGGGCGCCGGTCACCCGGACGTGATGGCCGCCGAGGTCGTCGGCTCGGTCGTCGAACGCGAGCTGCTGGACGCCCTGTTCAGCAAGCGGGCCTCGCTGGAGGACCCGCTGGAGAAGCACATGTCGGCGCCGCTGCCGCAGGTCGGCTCCGGCGAGCCCGTCGCGGACCTGATGAGCGTGCTCGGCAAGGCCGACGCGGCGATCGTCCTGGTCGAGGGCAAGCCGACCGGGGTCGTCTCCCGGCAGGACCTGCTGGCGTTCCTCGCCAAGGACTGAACGAGACGGTGAACCCCGGGTGAACCGCCGCCCACGGCGGCGAACTCGGGGTGACCTGGGCCGATCGGGCCGTCGCGGAAGTGGTACGAGGGCGACACGTCCGCGCAGCACCGGCTTAACAAGCGCCCGGCACAGTAGTGGGTGTCGGCAAGGAGGAGACGGGAGCGGCTCCCCGTCCCCTCACCGGCGTGAAACGGCGTCACGGACCTCCGGAGCGGCTCCCGGACCTCCACGGACGCCATGGACGCAGGAGCCCGGTCCTGACCCGGCCCGCGTCCCCGCGGGGACCGCCGTCGTCCCGCCCCCCGGCAACGGGGGTGCGGCGGTCCCCGCGCACAACGTCCCCTGCGCGCCCCGGCGCAACGCCCGCCGTCGCGCCGGCGCGCGACGCCCCGGACGTGCCCGCGCGCAACGTGGCCCAGCGTGCCCGCCGGCAATGTCCCGCCGTCGCGCCCGCGCGCAACTTCCCGCCGTCGCACCCGCCGGCAACTTCCCCCTCGTGCCCGCGTGCAACGCCCCGGACGCGGCCCGGCGCAGCGTCCCAAAGCGCGCCCCGGCGCAACGACCCGGACGTGCCCGTGCGCAACGTCCCCCGGCGTGCCCGCCGGCAACTACCCCCCGTCGCGCCCGCGCGCAGCGCCCCGGACGTGCCCCGCGCGACTTCCCCCGGCGCGTCCCCCTTTCGCCGCGTACGGCGCTTGTGTCCCCGCGCGTCCCGGGCAGGATGCTTCCGTCCCCGCGCATGACGTTTTCGGAACGGATCCGCGACTCTTCCGTGCCCTTTCCCCGGCCGTCGCTGTCAGTGCCGGGTGAGAGGATCACCGGCATGGCCCTTCCCCAGCCCGACGACCTCGCCACGCTCGTCCTGCGCACCGACTTCTCCGACGACACCGCCTGGGACGCCCTGTGCGCGGCGCTCGACTCCGCCGACGGCGCGAGCCGCGTCAGCGACCCCCGGTTCTCCGGGGCGAGCGTCCAGGCGCTGCTCGACGAGGAGCTGGCGGCCAAGGAGGACGAGCGGATCTGCGAGGTGTTCGTCGCCGACGCCACCACCCTTGCCGACCCCGAACTGCCGCTGCTCGCCGTCGACCTCTACGACGAGCCGGGCCGCACCTTCCGGGTCCCGGTGCGCTGGTACCCGGAGATCGCCGCCAACCTCTCCATCGCCAACCTCGACTTCGCCGACTTCGCCGACGCGGCCGACCCCTCAGGCACGTTCCGTGGCTTCGGGGACGGCTGAGACCCAACTGCCCAGCAGGGCCAGACGCTGCGCGCTCTCCGAGCCCGGCTCGGGCGTGTAGACGACGACCGTCAGGTCCGGATCCGCGGGCAGGACCAGCGTCTCGTACGGCAGGGTGAGCAGGCCCGTGACCGGGTGGTGGATCTTCTTCACCCCCCACGCGCACTCCGCCACCTCGTGATCGGCCCACAGGCGGCGGAAGTCCTCGCTCTTGAGGGAGAGTTCCCCGACCAGCGCGCACAGCTCGGGATCGTCCGCGTGCAGACCGGCGCTCAGCCGCAGATGCGCCACGGTCTGCGCGGCGACCGCGTGCCACTCCGGGTACAGCTCCCGGCCCGCCGGGTCGAGGAACACCTGGCGCGGGACGCAGCGCTCCTCGGGCGCCATGCGGCTGAAGCCGTTCAGCGCGTCCGCCAGGGTGTTCCAGGCCAGGACCTCCATCCGCTGGTTCAGGATGAAGGCAGGGCTGCGTTCCATGGCGTCCAGCACCAGTTGCACGCCACGGCGCACGCGGGGCGCGCGGGGGCGGGCGGCGGCGCGCCGGTCGCGCGGGCGGGCCACCGTGCGCAGATAGGCGTGTTCGGTCTCGTCCAGGCGCAGCACGCGGGCGACGGCGTCGAGCACCGCATCGCTCACGTTGCTGCCGCGCCCCTGCTCCAGCCGGATGTAGTAGTCGACGCTCACCCCGGCCAGCTGCGCCACCTCCTCGCGGCGCAGGCCGGGCACCCGGCGCCGGCCGTGCGGGGGCAGCCCCACCTCCTCCGGCTGGATGCGGGCGCGCCGCGAGCGCAGGAAGTCACCGATGCCGGCTGTGGTCCAGTCCCCGTTCATGGCGCCGATCCTAGGCGCGCCCGGGGGGCCGCAACCTGGTACTGGCAGACCCAGGAAGAGCGCAGCCCTGGGTGCGGCGGGCGCGGGACGCCACAGTGATCACATGCCGCCGGGGAGAGGCCCCGGCCGCGGATCACGAGGAGCACCGCATGTCGTACGAGAACCTCTCCGGCCGTACCGCCGTCGTCACCGGGGCCGCCAGCGGGATCGGGCAGGCCGTCGCCGCGCTGCTGGCCGCCCAGGGCGCGCGGGTCGCGCTGTGGGCGCGGCGCGGGGACCGGCTGGAGGCGGTCGTGGAGAAGATCCGCGCCGACGGGGGCGAGGCCCTCGCCGTCGTCGCCGACGTCACCGACGAGGAGTCCGTGGCGCGTGCCGCCGACGCGGTGCGCGCCGCTTACGGCCGCGTCGACCTGGTCGTGAACAACGCCGGTGTCATGCTGCCCGGGCCCGTCGAGGACGGCCGCATCGACGAGTGGCAGCGCATGCTCGACACCAACGTCACCGGGGTGCTGCGGGTGATCCGCGCCTTCACCGCCGACCTGGTCGCAGCGGCCGCCGAGGGCGCCACCGCGGACCTGGTGAACATCTCCTCCATCGGCGCGCACATCCCGTTCCCCGACTACGCCGTCTACGGCGCCACCAAGGCGGCGGTCACCTATCTCTCGCAGTCCCTGCGCACCGAGTTCGGGCCGCGCGACGTGCGGGTGACCAACATCGAGCCGGGGCTGACCCAGACCGAGCTGAAGACGCACGTGAGCCACGCGGAGCTGGCCACGCAGCTGGACGGCATGTTCGAGGCGCTCGGCGGCCTGGCGGCCGAGGAGGTCGCCGATGTCGTCGCCTACGTCACCAGCCGCGCCCGGCACATCAACCTGCGGCAGATCATGGTGCTGCCCACCCGCCAGGCGTGAGCCGGGAGCGGGTCCGCTCCTCCTGCCCTCCTCCTGCCGGGGTTCGCTACTCCTGCCAGTCGGAGTCCCGCTCGGCACGGCGGCGGCCGAACAGGGCGGCGTTCGAGCGGGCCGCCTGCACGAAGTTGACCCCGACGACGCCCGCCCAGGAGACGACCAGGCCGCTCAGCCCTGCCTGGGTGGCCGCGATCGCGGACAGCGGGATGGCGAGCACGAGCGAGATGATCCCGAAGCCGAAACGCTCCGCCCAGGAGTCCGACGCCGGCGCCGAGCGGGCGCCGCGCGCCTGCGCCATCTGCTGCTCGGCCAGCTGCCGGCGCACCCGGCGGTCCACGGCCGCGTCGACCCGCTGGTCGACCTTCTCCAGGAAGGAGTCGACCAGCGCCGACTCGTACTCCTCGCCCAGTTCCCTGCGCGCGTGCAAGGTGGCGTCGAGTTCCTTCTTCAGCTCCGTGTCGTGGGCGTCCATCACCGTCTCCCGTCGCGTGGTCCGGCGTCCACGCTAGGGAGTGCGGGCCTCCCGCGCACTGGGGACAACCCCCGTCTTCGCCCGGGGGTCCGCCGGGCGCCGGGAGATCAGCAGGAACAGTACGGCCGGGACGACCAGGCCGACGATCCAGGAGATGTCGGCGCCGCCGAGCGGCTCGACCAGCGGGCCGGTGTAGAAGCCGGTGGCCAGGAACGGCAGCTGCGCCACCAGTCCCGCCCCGTAGACCGCGAGGGTGCCCCAGCGCCAGGCGCCGTAGCGGCCCCGTGCGTCGAACAGGGCGGGGATGTCGTAGCGCTCGCGGGAGACCAGGTAGTAGTCGGCGAGGTTGATCGCCGACCACGGGGTGAAGAAGGTCAGCAGGAACAGCAGGAAGTCCTTGAAGGAGGCCAGGAAGCTGTCCTTGCCGGCGAGGGCGACCGCGGTGCCCGCCACCATGATCAGCGCGATGTAGGCGGCCCGGCCGCGCCGTGACAGCACCGCCCTGCCGCTGAAGCCGCTGACGCTGGTCACCATCGACATGAAACCGCCGTAGGTGTTGAGCACGTTGATGGTCAGCTTGCCGAGCGCGATGACGAAGTAGAAGAAGGACGCCACCATGCCGGTGCCGCCGAGCGCGACGACATAGCCGACCTGGCTGTCCAGGAACTTCTCGCCCGCCGTCGCCGCGACCAGCACGCCGAACGTCATCGACCACTGGCTGCCCAGCGCCGAGCCGGACAGCGTCCACCAGAAGGTGGCCTTCGCGGAGGTGGTGCGCGGCAGATAGCGCGAGTAGTCCGCCACGTACGGGCCGAACGCCAGCTGCCAGGACGCCGACAGGGACATCGCCAGCAGGAACATCGGCAGCGAGAAGTGCGCGTCGTGCAGCAGGGCGGTCAGGTCGGCGCGGTCCAAGAGCCGGATGCCGAGATAGACGAAGGCGAGCGCGCAGATGGTGCTCGCGATCCGGCCGAGGGTGTGGATGATCCGGTAGCCGACGGTCGCCATGACCCCGGTGACCAGGGCGAACACGATGATGCCGGTGGTGTCGTCCGTGTGCGTCAGCCGGCCCACCGCCTGTCCGGCGAGCACGCTGCCGGAGGCGAAGAAGCCGACGTACATCACGATCACCAGCAGCAGCGGGACCACCGCGCCGCGCACGCCGAACTGGGCGCGGGACTGGATCATCTGCGGCAGGCCCAGCTTGGGTCCCTGCGCGGAGTGCAGGGCCATCACCGCGCCGCCGAGCAGGTTGCCGAGCACCAGGCCCACCAGCGACCAGACGACGTCGCCGCCGAAGACGACGGCCAGCGCGCCGGTGACGACGGCGGTGATCTGCAGGTTGGCGCCGAGCCAGAGGGTGAACTGGCTGAAGGCCGTGCCGTGCCGTTCCTCGTCCGGTACGACGTCGATGGAGCGCAGTTCGACGAGTTGAGCCATGCGTACTCCCCGGTCGGGCTGTATAACCGTATGCAGGGTTCACTTAGACTGAATAAATTGTCAATGCCTCGGCGCTGTACTCTCCCGAGGCGGCGAGGACCAACCGAAGGGGGAGCACGTCATGAGCGCGACCGACAGCCCGGCGAGCCGGTTGCAGGCCCTCTTCGAAGGGCACCGGCTCACACCGACCCAGCGGCGCATCGCGCACAGCATGGTCCGCCGCGCCGCCGACGTGCCCTTCCTGTCCAGCGTGGAGCTGGCCGAACTGGCCGGGGTCAGCCAGCCGTCGGTGACCCGCTTCGCCGTCGCCCTCGGCTTCGACGGCTACCCGGCGCTGCGCCGGCACCTGCGCGAGGTCGTCCCCGCCGAACCGGCCGCCGACTCCGCGTCGTACAACGAGTACCAGCAGGCCGTCGAGGCGGAGATCGCGAACCTCCGGCACCTCGCCGACCTCCTCGCCGACCCGCGCCCCGTGCAGAAGGCCGGCCGTGTCCTCGCCGCGTCCCGGCCGCTGCCGGTGCTGGGCCTGCGCGCCGCCGCCTCCCAGGCGTACGGCTTCGCCTACTTCGCCGCCAAGGTCCACCCGGACGTCCGGCTGCTCAACGAGGGCGGCACGATGATCCACGACCGGGTCGACGCGGCCGTGCACGCCGGCGCCACGGCCCTGCTGTGCTTCGCGCTGCCCCGCCATCCGCGCGAGGTCATCGAATCCCTGGAGTACGCCCGGGAGGCCGGACTGACCGTGGTCACGGTCGCCGACTCCGCCTTCGCGCCGGTCGCCAAGGTCTCCGACCTGCTGCTGCCGGCCGCCGTCGGCACCGGGCTCGCCTTCGACACCGCCTGCGCGCCGATGCTGCTCGGACGGGTGCTGCTGGAGGCGATGGCCGACGAACTCCCCGATGCGCAGGCCCGGTTGGAGGACTTCGACGCGAAGGCCGCGGCGCGCGGGCTGTTCGTGGAGTGACGACCCGGCAGTTCCGCCCGTTCTCAGATTCGTCTCACGTTCTGCCGCTACCTTTTCCGGCGGCTTGAAGGAACGTGACACGGGAGGCTGACGTGGCGCGCGGAGGACAGGGACTCGCCCGGGTCGCCGTCGTCGTACGGGCGGGAGCGGCACCACTGGGCTGGCTCGGACTGATCGCGGCCGGGGCCGGGGCGGTGCCGCAGGGGCTGACCGGCCGCCGGATCGGGCTGTTCGCGGGTGCGGCGCTGTATCTGCTCGCCGCGGCCGGGGTGGCACTCGCCCGCCGTGGGCGCTACGCCGCCCTCGCCCGCGGGGCCGCCCGCGCGGGCAAGTACGACATCCTGCGGGACCGCGCGGTGACCGTGCGCGCCTGGCGCCGGGGACACCGCTGGTGGCTGCTGCTCGCCTTCGCCGCCGCCCTCGGCTCCGCGTTCGCCGTGCCGGTCGCCGGCGGGCTGCTGCTCGCCGGGTGCGGCACCGGGCTGTGGCTGAAGGCCGCCTGGCTCGGGCGGCGGGAGCGGGCCGGGGAAGCGCTGCTGTGGGTGCGCGTGGACTGGCTCGACCGGCGCGGCGGGCGGCCCGCCGGCCCGGTGGTCAGGGCCTGGCGCGGCACGGGCATCGCGGCCGGCGACGCGGCCCCGGGCGGGGCCCGTCGCCGTCCCGCGGCGCTGGTCTGAGCGACCGGGTTCTCAGACCTCGAGCTCCTGCTCGATCTTCTTCAGCTGGTGGCGGGCCATCGCCAGGTTGGCCCGCTTGGCGTCCAGCACCAGGTAGAGGAAGAGCCCGTTGCCGCTGCGGCCGCTCAGCAGGCGGATCAGGTGGTACTGGTCGGACAGCGTGATCAGGATGTCCTCGATCTCCGTCTTGAGGCCGAGCATCTCCATGGTGCGCATCTTGGCGCGGATCACATCGGTGTTGCCGGCGGCGGCGACGTTGAGGTCGAACGTCTTGCTGCCGCCCATCGTGCCCAGCGCCATACCGCTGGTGTAGTCGACGAGGGCGACACCGGTCGCGCCTTCGATCGAGGCGAGGGCTTCCTTCAGCGCGGTCTCAGTGGTGGCCATGACGGTGGTTACCTCTCAGCTTTCGGTGGTGGCGCGCGGATCGACCGCCCGGACGGGCAGCGGGCGCGCGGTTTCCTGGGGTGGGATCGAGGGACGGGCGGGCGCCTGTGCCAGCGCCTCGTGGGCGTCGACCAGTTCGCCGACACGGGCGCCGGCGCGGCGGCCCTCCAGATGCAGCCGGCCGACGTTGACGCGGTCCTCGGTGAGCAGGGTCAGCACGGCGGTACGGCCGGCCGCGTAGGTCGCGACGTAGCCCTGCGCACCGCGGATCAGCAGTTCGCGGAACTCGCCCCGGCCGGTCGCGTCGGTCATGCGGATCGCGACCGCGAGCGTGGTGGCGGTGAGCGCGGACAGCCCGTCGGGTTCGACGCCGGGGGCGTCATGGGCGAGGACCAGGCCGTCGCGCCCGGCGGCGATGGCGCCGGTCAACTGGGGGAGGCGGGCGCGCAGCCGGTGGAGCTCGGCGAGGATCTCTGGCTCGGCCGCCATCAGGTGTCTCCTCTCGGTCGGTGAGTCGGTGGTGGGCTCTCCACGGGGGCGTGGCCGGTCAAAGGGCCTCCAGCGCATCCCTGACCCTCTTCAGCAAGGCGATGTGGGGATCGAAGTCGTCGGAGACGACGGCCGGCGGCGGCGCGGCCGCGGGCGGCGGCTGCGGCGGCGGCGAGAGCAGCCCCGCTGCGGCCAGCCGGCGCACCTCCACCAGCGTCGGGAAGGCCCGCCGCCCCAGCGCCAGCGCGATGTCCGGCGCCGTGCGCACCCCGTCGACCAGGGCCAGTACGGCCGCCTGGCGGGCGGTGACCGCCGGTGCCGCGACCGGGTCGGTGCGCACCAGCGGCGCGCCGTCGGCGAGCGGGTCCGGCCACAGCCGGTGCAGCAGCGCCCGCCGGCGCAGCACCTCCCGCTCCACGGCGGCGACCGGCACCGCGGGCAGCGCGTCGCCGAGTTGTGCCTCGCCGGTTCGTGGGACGGGCAGCGCGTCGCCGGGCAGTGCGTCGCCGGGTCGTGCGCCAAGCCGCGCCTCGCCCGGTCGTGCGCCGGGCAGTGCGTCGTCGGGTCGTGCGCCGCCCCGTTCGTCTGCCCACGTGTCGTCGGCTCGCGCGTCGGCCCGCGTGCCGGTCCGCGCCGTGGTGGCGTAGTGGAAGCGGCCCGGGCTGCTGCTCGGCGCGAGGGCGAAGTAGGCGGCGTCGTACAGCGCCTGTAAGTGGCAGATCTCCATCCCGGCCCAGGACAGATGACCGGCGTCCACCAGCAGCCGCGCGGTGCCCGCGGGATCGCCCGCCACGCCGGCCGCCGCCCACCACTGCTCGGCGCTGATCGCGCCCTGCGCGGTGAGCAGTACGCCCGGGCCCGGTGCGTAGGGGCTCTCCGCGTGCACCACCATCCCGTCCGCGAGATGCAGCGTGCCGCCCTCGCGGACCAGGACCCCGGTGGCGCGCTCCGCGGCGAGCCGGGTCAGCATCGGCGACACCCCGCCCGCGGGCTCGTGCATCGCCTTGTCCCGGACCGGCAGCGGGGGAGGGGCCTCGACCACGGTCATCCCAGCACCAGCCGGCCGGCCATCTCGCCCAGCCGGATGCGGGCCAGGGCGAGATTGCCGTCGGCGCGGCCCAGCCACAGGTGCAGCACGGCGCCACTGTCGAACGGTGCCGGGACGAACCGCAGCAGGTGGTAGCCGTCCCGGTTGCTGACGATCACGTCCTCCACCGGCGGGTCGGCGTCGTCCGTCCCGCCGCCCCCGGTGTCCTCGGCGGCGAAGGCCGGCTGTTCGGCGGCCAGCCGGGCCAGCTCCGCCACCTCCGCGGCGGCGGCCTCGGGGTCGCCCCCGGGGAACTCCCCGACCACGCCCAGCGCCAGTCCGCTGGTCCAGTCGACCAGGGCCGCACCGCGCGCGCCGGGCAGCCGCATGGCCTCCAGCAAGCACTCGTCGATTCCGGGCACGTCGCTCCCCTCCGCCTGGCATCCGGGCGAGTGACGACGACACTACGCACCGTACGGAGGGCCGGTGAGCGTTCTGGCATTTTCCAGCGGAACATGCGGAGCGCGGACTAGTGTGGGTCAACTGAGCGCATGTTCGGGTCTGTTGACCCGTTCGGGGGAGGGGTGTTCAGCCGCGCCCCGAAGCTCGCAGGGTGGTGAGCGCCTCGGCGTGCGCCCCGCCGGACTCGGCGACGATCTCGGCGAGCGTCTGCGGCTCCCGCACGACCGCGAAGGCCACGCCTTTCTCCCCTTCGGGCGCGAAGCCGTAGATGCCGGGCCGGGCCAGGGAGTTGTAGGCGTAGTGGTGCGCGAAGTAGTACGCACCCGTGTCCAGCGCCGCCGCGTGATCCCCCTGCTCCAGCAGGGGCAGGGCCTGCTCCCGGGCCAGCAGGTCCCCGGCGAAGCAGGCCGGCCCCGCCACGTCCTGCACGACGGCCGGGCCCTCCTTCGGGCGCCCCTTCGCGTCGTACGCGGCGATCCTGAGCGGCCAGGCGCCCGGCGCGTACACGGTGCGCGTGGCCACCTGCACGCCCGCGTGCGTCACCGCCACCGGCCGCCCGCCCGCGCTCTTGGCGTACTCCACCCGCGCCACCACCGTGCCGTGCTTGGCCAGCAGCGACCGGCCGAACTCGGTGACCAGCCCGTACCGCCCGTCGAACAGCCCCGGCACGGTCTCGGCCAGCAGCCGCGCGTACTCGGCGTACGTCGGCGTCGCCGCGTCGGAGGCGAAGTTCACCGGCAGCCCCCCGCCGATGTCGAGGGTGTCGATCTGCCGCCGTCCCACCCGCGCGTTGATCTCCTCCGCGAGTGCGTAGGTCTCGGCCACCCCATGGGCCATCAGCGTCAGCGGGATGCCCTGCGACCCGGTGTGCGCGTGCAGCCGGGTCAGCCACGGCCGCTCCAGATACGCCCGCACCACCCACTGACGGGCACCCTCGTCGCGCAGCGCCACGCCGAACTTCGAGGTGGCCGTCGCCGTCGACAGCGCCTCGATGGAACCTCCGCCGACCTGCGGGTTCACCCGGATGCCGAGCGGTGAGCCGCTGGAGGCGGTCCGCATCAGGGCATCCAGGCGGTCCAGTTCCTGCGGGTTGTCGGCGTTGACCGCGACGCCCAGCGCCAGCGCCTCGCGCAGCTCGGCCGGCGTCTTGGCCGGCGAGTCCAGCACCGTCGCCGTGGACGGCACCCCGGCCGCCCGCGCCAGCGCCAGTTCACCCGGGCTCGCCACCTCCGCCCCGACGCCCTCCTCCCACAGCAGCCGCAGCACGGGCACCAGCGGGGTCGCCTTCACCGCGAAGGCGTGCAGCACCGGGGTGCCCGGCGCGGCCACCGCCTCGAACGCCGCCCGCAGCTCGGCCGCCGACTCCCGGATGCCGGTGACGTCGAGCAGCCCCACCAGCGGTGCGCCGGGGCCCAGCAGCCCCTGCTCCACTGCCGCCGCTACCGCCTCGTCCCGCCGCGCCCCGCGCTCCCGAGCGCCGGTGTCGATGTCGGTGTCGATGTCGTGCTCCACGGATCGCCCCTCCTGCCGTCCCGGTGTCTCTTCCCGACGTGCCCGCCGTGCCTGCCGGGCCTGTCTCCAGCCAAACACCCGCGGCGCGCGGACGCGGCCGCTCCACGGTGTTGACTAGTTCTATTCAGAAAGCGAGGATGTGAATAGTCGTAGTACCAGCAGGAGGCAGACCATGTCGGGACCCCGCCCCGTACGAGCACCGCGCGGCACCGAGCTGAGCGCGCAGGGCTGGCAGCAGGAGGCCGCCCTGCGCATGCTGCAGAACAACCTCGACCCCGAGGTCGCCGAGCACCCCGACAAGCTCGTCGTCTACGGCGGCACCGGCAAGGCCGCCCGCGACTGGCGCTCCTTCGACGCGATGGTGCGCACCCTCCAGGGCCTCAAGGCGGACGAGACCATGCTGGTCCAGTCCGGCCGCCCGGTCGGCGTCATGCAGACCCACGAGTGGGCCCCGCGCGTCCTCATCGCCAACTCCAACCTGGTCGGCGACTGGGCCAACTGGGAGGAGTTCCGCCGCCTGGAGCAGCTCGGCCTGACCATGTACGGCCAGATGACCGCCGGCTCCTGGATCTACATCGGCACCCAGGGCATCCTCCAGGGCACCTACGAGACCTTCGCCGCCGTCGCCGCGAAGAAGTTCGGTGGCACCCTCGCCGGGACCATCACCCTCACCGCCGGCCTCGGCGGCATGGGCGGCGCCCAGCCGCTGGCCGTGACGATGAACGACGGCGTCGCCATCTGCATCGACTGCGACCCGCGCGCCATCGACCGCCGCATCGAGCACCGCTACCTCGATGTGCGGGCCGACTCCCTCGACCACGCCCTGACGCTCGCCACCGAGGCCCGCGACCAGCGCAAGCCGCTGTCCATCGGCGTCCTCGGCAACGCCGCCGAGCTGGTCCCGCAGCTGCTCGCGATGGGCGCCCCCATCGACATCGTCACCGACCAGACCTCCGCCCACGACCCGCTGGCCTACCTGCCCGTCGGCATCGCCTTCGAGGACATGGCCGACGCCGCCGCCAAGGACCCGGCGGGCTTCACCACCCGCGCTCGCGAGTCCATGGCGAAGCACGTCGAGGCGATGGTCGGCTTCATGGACGCCGGCGCCGAGGTCTTCGACTACGGCAACTCCATCCGCGGCGAGGCCCAGCTCGCCGGCTACGACCGCGCCTTCGCCTTCCCCGGCTTCGTCCCCGCCTACATCCGCCCCCTGTTCTGCGAGGGCAAGGGCCCCTTCCGCTGGGCCGCCCTGTCCGGCGACCCGGCCGACATCGCCAAGACCGACAAGGCGATCCTCGACCTGTTCCCGGAGAACGAGTCGCTGGCCCGCTGGATCAAGATGGCCGGTGAGCGCGTCCACTTCCAGGGCCTGCCCGCCCGCATCTGCTGGCTCGGCTACGGCGAGCGCGACAAGGCCGGCGAGCGCTTCAACGACATGGTCGCCTCCGGTGAGCTGGCCGCGCCGATCGTCATCGGCCGCGACCACCTCGACTGCGGCTCCGTCGCCTCCCCCTACCGGGAGACCGAGGCCATGCTCGACGGCTCCGACGCCATCGCCGACTGGCCGCTGCTGAACGCCATGGTCAACGTGGCCTCCGGCGCCTCCTGGGTGTCGCTGCACCACGGCGGCGGCGTCGGCATGGGCCGCTCCATCCACGCCGGCCAGGTCACCGTCGCCGACGGCACGCCGCTCGCCGGCGAGAAGATCCGCCGCGTCCTGACCAACGACCCCGGCATGGGCGTCATCCGGCACGTCGACGCCGGCTACGACATCGCCGAGTCCGTCGCCGACGAGCGCGGCGTGCGGGTGCCGATGCGTGAGGGTGACGGGGCGTGAGCTTCCACAGCATGTGGGCGGAGTTGCTGCCGATCGGCCGCGACTCCGCCTCCGGCGGCTACCGGCGCTACGCCTGGACCGGCGCCGACGCCGACTGCCGGGCCTGGTTCCGGCAGCAGGCGCTGGACCGGGGTCTGACCTACGAGACCGACCGCAACGGCAACCAGTGGGCGTGGCTCGGCGACCCGAACGCCGGGGACGCCGTCGTCACCGGCTCCCACCTGGACTCCGTCCCCGACGGCGGCGCCTTCGACGGGCCCCTCGGCGTGGTGTCCTCCTTCGCCGCCCTGGACGAACTGCGCGACCGGGGAGCGCAGTTCACCAAGCCCCTCGCCCTGGTCAACTTCGGTGACGAGGAGGGCGCCCGCTTCGGCCTCGCCTGCGTCGGCTCCCGGCTCACCGCCGGACAGCTCACCCGAGAGCAGGCCCACCGCCTCACCGACGGCGACGGCGTCACCCTGGCGAAGGCCATGGAAGCCGCCGGCTACGACCCCGACGCCATCGGAGCCGACCCCGAGCGGCTCGCCCGCATCGGCGCCTTCGTCGAACTCCACGTCGAGCAGGGCCGCGCCCTCGACCTGAGCGGCGACGCCGTCGGCGTGGCCAGCGCCATCTGGCCGCACGGCCGCTGGCGGTTCGACTTCCGCGGCGAGGCCAACCACGCCGGCACCACCCGGCTCGCGGACCGCCGCGACCCGATGCTGCCGTACGCGCAGACGGTCCTCGCCGCCCGCCGCGAGGCCGAACTCGCCGGCGCCGTGGCCACCTTCGGCAAGATCGCCGTCGAGCCGAACGGCGTCAACGCCATCCCCTCCCTGGTACGCGGCTGGCTCGACTCCCGCGCCCCCGGCCAGGACACCCTCGACACCGTCCTCGCCGGCATCGAGAAGGCGGCCCGCGAGTACGCCGACGCCCACGGCGTCGACCTGGACGTGGTCCGTGAGTCCTTCACGCCCGTCGTCGAGTTCGACCACGCCCTGCGCGACGAACTCGCCCGCCTCCTCGGCCACGACGGCGAGCTGACCGTGCCCGTCCTCGGCACGGGCGCGGGACACGACGCCGGGATCCTGTCCGGGAGCATCCCGACCGCCATGCTGTTCGTACGCAACCCCACGGGCGTCTCGCACTCCCCGGCCGAGTCCGCCGCCGAGGACGACTGCGTGGCCGGAGTGCACGCCCTCGCCGACGTACTGGAAGGACTGGCCTGCCGGTGACCCACGGGACGTACTGGCTGGAACACGCCTGGCTCGACACGAACGTCGAGCCGGGCGTCGCCCTCGACATCACGGACGGCCGCATCACCGCCGTCCACACCGGCGTCGCCATCCCGCCGCCCGGCGCCGAGGTCCTGCGCGGACTGACCCTGCCCGGTCTAGCCAACGCGCACAGCCACGCCTTCCACCGGGCCCTGCGCGGCACCGTGCAGGTCGGCTCCGGCACCTTCTGGACCTGGCGCGAGGTGATGTACTCCGTCGCCGACCGGCTCACCCCCGACACCTACCACGCCCTCGCCCGCGCGGTGTACGCCGAGATGGCGCTGGCCGGCATCACGGCCGTCGGCGAGTTCCACTACGTCCACCACGCCCCCGGCGGCACCCCCTACACCGACCCCAACGCCATGGGCGAGGCGCTGATCGCCGCCGCCGCCGAGGCCGGTATCCGCATCACCCTGCTGGACACCTGCTACCTGTCCGCCGGATTCGGCGCCGCGCCGAGCGCCCACCAGCTGCGCTTCTCCGACGGCACCGCCGCGGCCTGGGCCGAACGCTGTTCACTTCTCAAGGAACACGATCACGCACGGATCGGAGCGGCGATCCACTCGGTGCGGGCCGTGCCCGCCGACCAGCTGGCGACCGTCGCCGCCTGGGCCGAACAGCGGCGGGCCCCGCTGCATGTGCACCTCTCGGAGCAGACCGCCGAGAACGACGCCTGCCGTGAGGCCCACGGCCGCACCCCCACCCGGCTCCTCGCCGACCACGGCGTGCTCGGCCCGCGCACCACCGGCGTGCACAACACCCACCTCACCGACGAGGACATCGCACTGCTCGGCGGCTCCGGCACGGGCACCTGCATGTGCCCCACCACCGAACGCGACCTGGCCGACGGCATCGGACCCGCCGTCGCCCTGCAGCGCGCCGGCTCCCCGCTCTCCCTCGGCTCCGACAGCCACGCCGTCGTCGACCTGCTCGAAGAGGCCCGCGCGATGGAGCTGAACGAACGGCTGCGCACCCGCACCCGCGGCCACTGGACCGCCGCCGCCCTGCTGCGCGCCGCCAGTGCCGACGGCCACGCCGCGCTCGGCTGGAGCGACGCGGGCACCCTGGCCCCCGGCGCCCTCGCCGACTTCACAACGATCGCGCTGGACTCGGTCAGGACAGCGGGACCACTGCCGCGCCTCGGCGCCGAGACGGCCGTATTCGCCGCGACGGCAGCGGACGTACGCCACACGGTCGTGGGCGGCCGGCACGTCGTACGCGACGGTCACCACTCACTCGTACCGGACGTGCCCCAGGCACTCGCGAGCGCCGTCGACGCCCTGCGCGGCTGACCCGGCCGACCCCCATCCAGGCCCACCACGAGGACACCATGAGTACCGTCATCACCAACATCGCCGCGCTGGTCACCAACGACCCCTCCCTCGGTGACGGCTCCCCCCTCGGTCTGATCCAGGACGCGGCCGTCGTCGTCGACGGCGACCGCGTTGCCTGGACCGGTACATCAAGCAAAGCACCCGCCACTGACAACCGGGTCGACGCCGGCGGCCGGGCGGTGATCCCCGGCTTCGTCGACTCCCACTCCCACCTGGTCTTCGCGGGCGACCGCACCCAGGAGTTCAACGCCCGCATGTCCGGCCGCTCCTACAGCGCCGGCGGCATCCGCACCACGGTCGCCGCCACCCGCGCCGCGAGCGACGCGGAACTCGAGGCCAACCTCACCCGTTACCTCGACGAGGCCCTGCGCCAGGGCACCACGACCTTCGAGACCAAGTCCGGATACGGCCTGACCGTCGAGGACGAGGCCCGCGCTCTGCGCATCGCCGCCCGCCACACCGACGAGGTCACCTACCTCGGCGCGCACATCGTCTCCCCGGACCACGCCGACGACCCGGCGGCCTATGTCGACCTGGTCACCGGCGCGATGCTGGACGCCTGCGCACCGCACGCCCGCTGGATCGACGTCTTCTGCGAGAAGGGCGCCTTCGACGGCGACCAGGCCCGCGCGATCCTCACCGCCGGCAAGGCCAGGGGCCTGCTCCCGCGCATCCACGCCAACCAGCTCTCCCACGGCCCCGGCGTCCAGCTCGCCGTCGAACTCGACGCCGCCAGCGCCGACCACTGCACCCACCTCACGGACGCCGACGTCGACGCGCTCGCCAACAGCTCCACGGTCGCCACCCTGCTGCCCGGCGCCGAGTTCTCCACCCGCGCCCAGTGGCCCGACGCGCGCCGCCTGCTCGACGCCGGCGCCACGGTCGCGCTGTCCACGGACTGCAACCCGGGCTCGTCCTTCACCTCCTCGGTGCCCTTCTGCATCGCGCTCGCCGTCCGGGACATGGGTATGACCCCCGACGAGGCCCTGTGGTCGGCCACCGCGGGCGGCGCTGCGGCCCTGCGCCGCGACGACATCGGCAGCCTCACCCCCGGCGCCTACGCCGACCTGGCCGTCCTCGACGCCCCCAGCCATGTCCACCTGGCCTACCGGCCGGGTGTCCCGCTGGTCACGGAGGTCTGGCGCCGCGGCAAGCGCGTCGCCTGAGCGGGCGGCCGCGCGGGCGGGCCGTGCGCGTCAGCGCGCCCCGGCCCGCCAGCGCTGGCCCGCGCTCCCGTCGAGGGGCTCCAGGGACAGCCCGTCGCCCCAGCCCGGGGTGAGGGCCCTGCCGAGGTCGATCACCGGGCGAATCGCCCCGTCACCGTCCACCACGAACCGCAGGTTGTCCCCGTTGCGCCCGTAGAGCGCACGGCACTCCCAGATCCCGGCCCCGCGGTCCACGTCCCCGCGGCTGTCCAGGCAGAAGTCCGGATCGGCGTACGACTGGAGGGCGTTGTGCTCGGCGTCGTAGCGCCAGCGCTGGGTGGGGGAGGGGCCGCACGGGGCGGTGACGACGTCGTTGCCCTCCTCGAAGGAGCCGTCGCGCACGTCCAGGCACTGGCCGGTGGCGGCGTTCACCACCTGCGCGTAGGTGCCGTCCGGCGGACGCGGCGCGGGAGGCCGCGGGGTGGGCGCCGGCCTCGGCGCGGCCGTGTGCGTGGGCGAGGCGGACGGCGACGCGGAGACGGAAGAAGGGGACGGCGAGGCGGACGCCTGCGTAGGGGACGGCGACGGTGACGGCGACGCCGAGACGGTCGTCGTGGCCGTCACCGTCACCGGCGGCGCGACCGTCGGCGTGGTGACCGCGCTCGCCCGGTCCTGGGCGGGCTGCTCGGCCGGTTTCAGCAGCAGCACCAGCAGCGGGACCAGCGCGACGCCGAGCGCGGCCGAGGCGAGCGCGACCCGGCGGGCGGGCCGCCAGTCATGCTCCTCGGGAAGGGGAAGCGGCCCGGGGCCGGCGGCCTCCTGACGTATGTACGCCGCGCCGCCCCACGGCAGCAGTCCCTCGGCCAGCGCCGCGGCGGGCGTCTCGTACAGCGCGGCCAGCTCCTCGCGGGCGGCCGTGCAGGAGGCGCAGTGCGTCATGTGGATCCGCAGATCGGCGCTGTCGCGGGGGTTGTCGGGCCGTACCGACTCCTCGATCAGACGGCGGAAGTCACCGCAGTCCGGGTCGGGTGAGGCGGCCAGGCGCTGCCGCAGAGATGCCTGCGCCAGGGTCTTCAGCGCGGGGGCGGTGCCGTGGACGACGTCGGCGGGGCTCATGCCGACGAGCGCTGCGGTGCGCTCGGCCGTCTCCCGCTCCAGCACGCCGTACCAGATCAGGCCTTGGGTGCGCGGGGGCAGCGAGCGGAAGGCGGGGAGCATCGCGGGGGCGGGTCCGTGCGGGCCGGCGCTGCTCAGCACGAGCAGCAAAGAGGGGTCGAGACCGCCCGCGCGTTCGTCCCCGGCCCAGGCGCCGGCCAGCCGGACCGTGAGCAGCAGCAGGTGGTGCAGCCACGGTACGGCGGGATCGATGCCGCGCGCGGTCTCGCGGGCCGCGTGCGCGAACGCCTCCGCCGCCAGCTGCCGGGCCGCCGCGTCACCGGCGGCGCACCGGCGCGCGTACGCGAGGACGCGGCCCAGGTGCCGGCGGCGCAGCTCCTGCAGCGCGGGGTACGCGGTCGCCGTCCCCGTGCGCAGCAGCTCCGTCAGACGTGCCTCGGACGCGTCCGCGTACACCTCCGCCTCGGCCCGGCCCATCCGCCGCCTCCTCGCGCACGTTCGCTGACCTACCGACAAGTAGGGGGCGACCGTAGTGCATGGAGGGGGCGCAGGGGACCCGGGAGGAAGAAGTTTCCCGGGGTAACCCCCGCGAGCGCCGTGGAAAGGCCTGTCACTCCTCGACGGTGAGGCCCTTGCGCAGCCGCACCAGCGTCCGCGACAGCAGCCGCGAGACGTGCATCTGGGAGATGCCGAGCTCCTCACCGATCTCCGACTGCGTCATACCGGCGACGAACCGCAGCGAGAGGATCTGCCGGTCCCGGGGCGGGAGCTCGGCGATCAGCGGCTTCAGCGACTCGACGTACTCGATGCCCTCGAGCCCGTGGTCCTCGTAACCGATGCGGTCCGCGAGCGCGCCCTCGGCGTCGTCGTCCTCCGGCTGGGCGTCCAGCGAGGAGGCGGTGTACGCGTTGGAGGCGGCCATGCCCTCGACGACCTCGTCGTTGCTCAGGCCGAGGCGCTCGGCCAGCTCCGCGACCGTCGGGGCGCGGTCCAGCTTCTGGGCCAGCTCGTCACCGGCCTTGGCCAGGTCCAGGCGCAGCTCCTGCAGCCGGCGCGGGACGCGCACCGACCAGGACGTGTCGCGGAAGAAGCGCTTGATCTCGCCGATGATGGTTGGCATCGCGAAGGTCGGGAACTCGACCCCGCGGGACATCTCGAAGCGGTCGATCGCCTTGATCAGGCCGATGGTGCCGACCTGGATGATGTCCTCCATCGGCTCACTGCGGGAGCGGAAGCGGGAGGCGGCGAACTTGACGAGCGCGAGGTTCAGCTCGACGAGGGTGTTGCGCACGTACGAGTACTCGTGCGTGCCTTCTTCGAGGGACTCCAGCCGCTCGAACAGGGTCTTGGACAGGGCCCGCGCGTCGACAGGGCCCACCTCGTCGTAAGGGGGGATCTCCGGGAGTGCGGAAAGTATGTCCTCCGGAGGGGGTGTCGACGTCGTCGTCCGGGTATGCGAGGCGTCGAGCCGGGGTGACATGAGGTCCTCCATCGTTCTCGGCATATGGCTGCCGAAGCCAGTACGTGCACTGCGGTGTGCGGCGCCTCCAAAGCCGGCCGTGTCGGTTGCGGGGTCCTACTAGGCCTACCCGCTTCGATGGAACGATCGCAAGTGCGTTTCGTTCGGGTATGTCCGTTTGTGTGCACTTGTTCGGGTGTCGGGTCCCGTGGAGAAGGCGTAGTGTTCGAGGTCGTCAGTCAGCAGCCACGACCTCGGGAGTAACACGGCATGGACCGCGGGACGGTCGGCAGCGCACAGTCGGGCCGGCTTCTGGTGGAGGTGCGGGAAGAGGGCTCCAGCGCCGTCGTGACGGCGGCGGGTGAGCTCGACCACCACACCGCCGAACTGCTGCGCGAGCCCCTCGAAGACTGCCTCGGCAAGGGCTTCAGCAGGCTCGTCGTGGACTGCTCGCGCCTGGAGTTCTGTGACTCCACGGGCCTGAACGTGCTGCTCGGCGCCCGCCTGAAGGCGGAGGCCGCCGGAGGCGGGGTGCACCTCGCCGGGATGCAGCCCGTGGTGGCCCGTGTGTTCGAGATCACAGGCGCGGAGGCGGTCTTCACCGTGCACGACTCGGTCGAGGACGCCCTGGCAGGTGACGGCGGCTCCGCACCGCCGGGCGCCGCCGACTGACCCCTCCCGCCCGAGGCCGCGGCCGGAGGTATGTGTACGTCACACCCGCCGCGCCGAACCGGGGGGTGTTCCGTCCGCCGGGTCGGGCAGGAGACATCCTGAACCTGTCGAGCCATCGACGGAACCATCCCCCGTCGAGCCACGTAGTGAGTCGTGAACCGAAGTCTTGAATCCTGAACTGGTGAATCGGTGAGGTGAAGCGCTGATGAGCACCACCCGGCCTTGTTCGCCGGGCGACCGCGGCCCGGAGCCCAGCGGCGCTTCCGGGGCGTCGACGGGCCGTCAGGTCCGCACGCTGAGCTTCGACGACCAAAGCGGTGTCGTTCCGCTCGCCCGCGATTTCGCCCGTCAGGCGCTGTACGCGTGGGGGTGGCTGCCGGCCGCCTCCGCGGACCAGCGGGCCGCGGCCGAGGACGTGCTGCTCGTCGTGTCCGAACTGGTCACGAACGCGTGCCTGCATGCCGAGGGGCCGGACCGGATGGAACTCACCTGTGACAACAAGGTGATCCGCATCGAGGTGGCCGACCGCGGCACGGGCCAGCCGGCCCCCCGCACCCCCCACCGCGCGGGCCGCCCCGGCGGCCACGGCATGTTCATCGTCCAGCGGCTGTGCCTCGACTGGGGCGTCGTCCGACTCCCGGGAATCGCGGGCAAGAAAGTCTGGGCAGAACTGGGCGCCCCCGCGTAGCGCTCCGCGGACCTCGCTGGCCTACGCGCCCGTCGCCGGGCTCCTCCCCGGCCGGGGGCGCGTTGCCGTGTGCGGATGCGTCGCGGCTGGTCGCGCAGTTCCCCGCGCCCCTGAGTGTCCGCGGTCGCCGTCCGCCCCAGACGGACCGCCCGCCCCCGCAGCCCGACCCGGGAGGGACGACGGTCCGCACCCGCGTACGGCGGGAAGGGGCCGGGCCCTCCCGGGCCGGGTGCGCGTTGCCGTGTGCGGGTGCGTTGTGGCTGGTCGCGCAGTTCCCCGCGCCCCTAGGTGTCTACGGTGACCGCCGGCCTGAACGGACCGTCCGCCCCGCGCCCCGCACCGGAAGGGCCGACGGCCCGCACCCGCGTACGGCGGGGAGGGGACGGGGTGGGGGGTGTCCGCCCGCAGCGTCCGGCACCGGCACGGGGCGCCGTATCGAGTGACGGGCGGCCGGACCGAGGACGGACACCCCCCACCCCGGCCCCGACCCACAACGCACCGCAGGCGAGACACCAGCCCACCACGCACCGCAACGGGCCGCCGCAGGCAAAAAGGGGCGCGGGGAACTGCGCGACCAGCCACAACGAAACCCGCACAGGCGCCGCAGGCAAACGCGACCAGCCACAACGCACCCGCGGAGCGACCACGCCCCCAGACACCCGAAAGCCGCCGCACCCCCGGAGGGACACGGCGGCCCAGGCCAAGCGGAGACGTCAGCGCACGTCCCCCATCAGCGCCTTCACCTTGCGCCGGTACATGTACACCGCGAACCCGGCCAGCGCCGCGAGCACCGCCTCGCCGAGCACCGCGCCCTTGCCGCTGAGGTCGACCCCGGCGATCGCCGGGTTGGACAGCAGCGAGGTGATCGAGTCGCCCGCGGTGACGGCGAGGAACCACACGCCCATCATCTGGCTGGCGTACTTCGCCGGCGCCATCTTCGTCGTGACCGACAGGCCGACCGGCGAGATGCACAGCTCACCCACGGTCTGGATCAGGTAGATCCCGACCAGCCACATCGGCGTGACCTTGGTGCCGTCGGACGCCATGCCCAGCGGCAGCAGGAAGAAGAAGAACGACACACCGATGAAGAACAGCGCCGCCGCGAACTTCGCGACCGTGCTGGGCTCCTTGCCCTTGCGGTTCAGCCACAGCCAGAACCAGGCCATGACCGGCGCCAGCGCCATGATGAACACCGGGTTCAGCGACTGGTACCAGGACGACGGGAAGCTGAAGCCGAACAGCGAGTCCGCGGCCTTGGTCTCACCGAACGCCTGAACCGTGGAGCCACCCTGGTCGTAGATCATCCAGAACGCGGCGGCGGCGACGAAGAACCAGATGTACCCGGTCATCTTCGACTGCTCGACCGTCGACAGCTCCTTGTCCCGCTTGATGCGCAGCAGCACACCCGCCGGGATGATCAGACCGATGACGGTGAGCGGGATCATCGCCCAGTTCAGCGTGAAGTGGCCGGTGAAGCCGACGACACCGTAGAAGACGGCCGCGATGGCCAGCCACATCAGGCCCTTGCGCAGCCAGGACGCGCGCTCCTCGGCCGCGAGCGGCTTCGGGACGACGTTGCTTTCGGGGGAGAGGTTGCGGGTGCCGAGCAGGAAGGCGGCGAGGCCGATGGCCATACCGACGGCGGCGAGGCCGAAGCCGAGGTGCCAGTTCACTTCCTGGCCGACCGTGCCGATGATCAGCGGCGCGAAGAAGGCACCCATGTTGATGCCCATGTAGAAGATCGTGAAGCCGCCGTCCCGGCGCGGGTCGTCCGGACCGTCGTACAGGTGGCCGACCATCGTGGAGATGTTGGCCTTCAGCAGACCGGAGCCGAGCGCCACCAGCGCGAGGCCCGCGAAGAACGGCGCCTGGCCGCCGGGCAGCGCCAGCACGAGGTGACCGGCCATGATCGTGCAGGCTGCGATGGCCACCGTCTTGCGGGGGCCCCAGACACGGTCGCCGAGCCAGCCGCCGGGCATGGCGAGGAGGTACACCATCGACAGGTAGACGGAGTAGATCGCCGTCGTCGTGGCCAGGTCCATGCCCAGGCCACCGCCCATGCTGCCCTTCTTGGCGTCGGGGCCGCCGGAGAGCAGGTAGACGACGAGCAGAGCCCTCATGCCGTAGAAGCTGAAACGCTCCCACATCTCGGTCATGAAGAGAGTGGCCAGTCCGCGGGGGTGGCCGAAGAAGGTCTTCCCGGAGCCGGGGGTACCCGGCTGGACCGAGGCCTTCGTCAGGCTGGACGCCATGGTCGTTCCTTGCTGGTCGGGACGCGCGGGTTGGAGCGTTGCGCGCCCGGTGGGGGGCAGGCCGGCACCGGCACGGGTCGGTCCGCCCACCCCCACGCCCAGGGGGAGTCCGTTCCGGATCGCGGAACGGGGGACGGCGACCACCGGGATCCACGCCTCTACGCGCGTTGTCGCGCTCGAGGCCCGGCCACAGGTCATTCCTTTCAAGGCCGGCCGCAGCCGGCCCGCACACAAAGAAGACCTTCAGCGTCATTGCTCGCCAAAGGTCCCCGCGGTGCTACAGGCGTTGATTCACCATACGGCAGGACACCGCCCGGTATGGAAGGACTTGAGACGCGGATCACAGACGACCGAGGAACCGCAAGCCCCGTCTCGGCAGTCGATACCAGGATGGCATCCGCCGGTCACACGGCCCGACACCGGGTCCGAGCCGCCCGCAAGACACACGGAACCCGCCCGGAGCCACCCGGAACCGCCCGCGATCTCCCCCATGACGCGACCAGGCGCTATGACGCGACCAGGCGCTGCCACGGGTCGCCCGCGGCCCACTCGCGCCCCGCCCGGACCCGCCCCGGACCCGCCGCAGTCCGCCCCGCCCGGACCCGCCCCGGACCCGCCGCAGTCCGCCCCGCCCGGACCCGCCCCCCGACCCGCCGCAGGCCGCCTGTCCGGGTTGTCCGAAGGTAAGAGCTCCGCATGGCGATCTCACCTCGGGCGTTGCACCAGGCGGACTACCATCACCTCATGACCCGTGTACTGCTCGCCGAGGACGACGCGTCCATCTCGGAGCCGCTGGCCCGCGCACTGCGCCGGGAAGGGTACGAGGTCGAGGTGCGCGAGGACGGCCCCACCGCGCTCGACGCCGGAATGCAGGGCGGCGTCGACCTGGTCGTGCTGGACCTCGGGCTGCCCGGCATGGACGGCCTGGAGGTCGCGCGCAGACTCCGCGCCGACGGCCACACCGTGCCGATCCTGATCCTGACCGCGCGCGCCGACGAGGTCGACACCGTGGTCGGCCTGGACGCGGGCGCCGACGACTACGTCACCAAGCCGTTCCGCCTGGCCGAGCTGCTCGCCCGGGTCCGCGCCCTGCTGCGGCGCGGTGCCGCCGAGCCGCAGCAGCCGCCCGCCACGCACGGCGTGCGCATCGACGTCGAGTCCCACCGCGCCTGGATGGGCGACGAGGAGCTGCAGCTCACGGCGAAGGAGTTCGACCTGCTGCGCGTCCTGGTGCGCGACGCGGGCCGGGTCGTCACGCGCGACCAGCTGATGCGCGAGGTCTGGGACACCACCTGGTGGTCGTCCACCAAGACCCTCGACATGCACATCTCCTGGCTGCGCAAGAAGCTCGGCGACGACGCGGCGAACCCGCGGTACATCGCGACGGTGCGCGGCGTGGGCTTCCGCTTCGAGAAGAGCTGAGCCGGACCCGGCCGAGCCGGCCCGCGGCCGCCCCGGACCCCGGCTGATCCGCCGCCGACCCGCACCAGGCACCTTCAGGACAAGAGGACATGCGCCGTCGTCTCATCCAGTCCACGCTCGCCGTGGTGCTCGTCGTCATCGCCGTCTTCGGTGTGTCCCTCGTGATCGTCGAGACGCGGACGATCAGCAACACGGCGCAGGAGCGGGTGGACTCCGAGGCGCTGCGCCTGGCCAGCGTGGTGGACAGCCGGCTGCTGAGCGCGGCGGGCGTCACCCCGGAGATCCTGCGCGGCCCCGGCATGCAGGACCGCTACGCCGTGGTCAGCATCCCGGGGCGGGCGCCGATCGAGATCGGCACCAAACCCGAGGGCGAGGTCATCCGCTCCAAGGTCCACACGGGCGAGGAGGGCGAGACCGTCGTCGTCGAGGAGCCGCGCTCCACGGTGACGAGGGAGGTCGGCCGCACCCTGCTGATCATCGGCCTGGTCGCGCTGCTCGCGGTGGTGGCCGCGGTGCTGCTGGCGATCCGCCAGGCCAACCGGCTCGCGTCCCCGCTGACCGACCTCGCCGAGACGGCCGAGAGGCTCGGCTCCGGCGACCCGCGTCCGCGCCACAAGCGGTATGCCGTGCCCGAGCTGGACCGGGTCGCCGATGTGCTGGACTCCTCCGCCGAACGCATCGCCCGGATGCTCACCGCCGAGCGGCGGCTCGCCGCGGACGCCTCCCATCAGCTGCGTACGCCGCTGACCGCGCTGTCGATGCGGCTGGAGGAGATCACCCTCACCGACGACCTGGACACGGTGAAGGAGGAGGCGAACGTCGCGCTGACCCAGGTCGAGCGTCTGACGGACGTGGTCGAGCGGCTGCTGACCAACTCGCGCGATCCGCGCACCGGATCCGCCGTCGCCTTCGACCTCGACGAGGTGATCCAGCAGCAGGTCGCCGAGTGGCGCCCCGCCTACCGCAGCGCCGGCCGGGCGATCGTCAGCTCGGGCAAGCGGCATCTGCAGGCGGTGGGCACGCCGGGGGCGGTGGCGCAGGTGCTGGCGGCACTGATCGAGAACTCCCTGATGCACGGCGGCGGCACGGTCGCGCTGCGCACGCGGGTCACCGGCAACCAGGCGGTGATCGAGGTGACGGACGAGGGCCCGGGAGTGCCGTCGGAGCTGGGCGCGCGCATCTTCGAACGCACGATCAGCGGCCGCAACTCCACCGGCATCGGCCTGGCCGTCGCCCGTGACCTCGCGGAGGCCGACGGCGGCCGTCTGGAGATGCTGCAGGCGGCGCCGCCGGTCTTCGGCCTGTTCCTCTCCCGCTCCCAGCCCGCGAAGAAGCCGGCCCGCGACGAGGAACCGACGGTCCGCTGACCGCGGGCGCTACGGGAGAAGGCCGGGTCAGACGCGCTGGCGGGGCCGTGCGGGCCCGGCAGGCCCGGTCGGTTCCAGCACGGACGGG
Source organism: Streptomyces sp. NPDC028635 (assembly GCF_040637635.1). Classification (NCBI taxonomy): domain Bacteria; kingdom Bacillati; phylum Actinomycetota; class Actinomycetes; order Kitasatosporales; family Streptomycetaceae; genus Streptomyces; species Streptomyces sp. NPDC028635. The sequence continues at coordinate 237,827 of NZ_JBEZWX010000009.1, forward strand.
TCCGGGACGGCCTCGCCCGTGGGCAGGGCGCGGAAGACCCAGGTGCGGTAGGACCAGAAGCGGAACAGGGTCGCGACGCCGATGCCGATGAACTTGAAGATGTTGCTCTGCAGCGGGGTGTCCCAGCCGAAGCCGTAGGTCGCCGCGTACAGCACGCCGTTCTCGATGACCATGCCGACCAGACTGAACAGCAGGAACAGGGTCAGCTCGCGGGTGCGCCCGTTCTTGTCGGCGTCGCGGTAGGTGAAGTACCGGAACCCGACGTAGTTGAAGACGATCGACACGACCGTCGCGATGACGCTGGCCCGGACCACCTGCAGGTCGGTCACATGCCGTACGAGGTTGAACACGCCCAGGTTGACGAGCACGCCCGCGCCGCCCACGGCGCCGAACTTGGCGATCTCGCGGACGAGCCGCTGAAGTCCCGAGGTACCGCTTCCCATGGTCGAGCAGGCCCCCAGTCGTTACGGATTCGTCAACCCAGCCATGCTAACCACCCCTAACGGCGGATGCCTGCCAAGTACCCGAGGAGGCCGGTGTGAGGCTTGACGGACGGGGCGGGAGCGGGGTCGGAGGCGCCCGATCCGGCCTGCTCCGCGTGGCCGATACCCTAGGGGTGTGACGTTCCCGGTAGTCGGCATGATCGGCGGGGGCCAGCTCGCTCGTATGACACACGAGTCGGGCATCCCGCTGGGCATCAGGTTCAAGCTCCTCAGTGACACCCCTCAGGATTCCGCGGCGCAGGTCGTGAGCGATGTCGTCATCGGCGACTATCGCGATCTCGACACGCTGCGCGAGTTCGCGCGCGGGTGCGATGTGATCACCTTCGATCACGAACATGTACCCACCGAGCACCTCAGGGCCCTGGAGGCGGACGGCATCCCCGTGCGCCCGGGGCCTGACGCGCTCGTGCACGCCCAGGACAAGGGGGTGATGCGCGCCAGGCTCGACGCGATCGGCATCCCCTGCCCCCGGCACAGGATCGTCTCCGATCCGCAGGACGTGGCGGCCTTCGCGGCGGAGGGGGACGGCTTCCCGGTCGTCCTGAAGACCGTCCGCGGCGGCTACGACGGCAAGGGCGTGTGGGTCGTCGACAGCGTGGAGGAGGCCGAGGACCCCTTCAAGGCCGGCGTCCCGGTCCTCGCCGAGGAGAAGGTCGACTACGTCCGTGAGCTGGCCGCCAACGTGGTGCGCTCCCCGCACGGCCAGGCCGTCGCCTACCCGGTGGTCGAGTCGCAGCAGGTCAACGGCGTGTGCGACACGGTCATAGCCCCGGCGCCCGACCTCGACGAGGAGCTGGCGCTGAAGGCCGAGGAGATGGCCCTGACCATCGCCAAGGAACTCGGCGTCGTCGGCCACCTCGCGGTCGAGCTGTTCCAGACCCGCGACGGCCGCATCCTCGTCAACGAGCTGGCGATGCGCCCGCACAACTCCGGCCACTGGAGCATGGACGGCGCGATCACCTCGCAGTTCGCCAACCACGTCCGCGCCGTCCTGGACCTCCCGCTCGGCGACCCGCGCCCGCGCGCCAAGTGGACGGTGATGGTCAACGTCCTCGGCGGCGACTACCCGGACATGTACTCGGCGTACCTGCACTGCATGGCCCGCGACCCGCAGCTGAAGATCCACATGTACGGCAAGGACGTGAAGCCCGGCCGCAAGGTCGGTCACGTGAACACCTACGGCGACGACCTGGACGACGTGCTGGAGCGCGCCCGTCACGCTGCCGGCTACCTGAGAGGCACCATCACCGAATGAGCCCTGTTGTTGGCATCGTCATGGGGTCGGACAGCGACTGGCCCGTCATGGAGGCCGCCGCGAAGGCCCTCGACGAGTTCGAGATCGCCTACGAGGTCGACGTCGTCTCCGCGCACCGCATGCCCCGCGAGATGATCACGTACGGCGAGCAGGCCGCCGAGCGCGGGCTGAAGGTGATCATCGCCGGTGCGGGCGGCGCCGCCCACCTGCCCGGCATGCTGGCCTCGGTGACCCCGCTGCCCGTCATCGGTGTGCCGGTGCCGCTGAAGTACCTCGACGGCATGGACTCCCTGCTGTCGATCGTGCAGATGCCGGCCGGCGTGCCCGTCGCCACGGTCTCCGTCGGCGGTGCCCGCAACGCCGGTCTGCTGGCCGCCCGGATCCTCGCCGCGCACGACGAGGAGCTGCTGGGCCGTATGCGGGACTTCCAGCAGGACCTCAACGACCAGGCCACGGAGAAGGGCAAGCGCCTGCGTTCCAAGGTCGAGGGAAGCAACGGCTTCGGCTTCGGGAAGTGACGCGATGACGTCCCTGGAGACCGCCCGGGAACTCCTCGCCGAGTTCCCGGTCGTCGACGGTCACAACGACCTGCCGTGGGCGCTGCGCGAGCAGGTGCGCTACGACCTCGGCGCCCGTGACATCGCCGCCGACCAGTCCGCCCATCTGCACACCGACCTGCCCCGCCTGCGGGCGGGCGGGGTCGGCGCGCAGTACTGGTCGGTGTACGTCCGCTCCGACCTGCCGGACGCGGTGCCGGCCACGCTGGAGCAGATCGACTGCGTCACGCGGCTGGTCGAGCGGCACCCGGACACGCTGCGCCTGGCTCTGACGGCGGCCGACCTGGAGGCCGCGCGCCGTGAGGGCCGTATCGCCTCGCTGATGGGCGCGGAGGGCGGGCACTCCATCGCCAACTCGCTCGGCACCCTGCGCGGGCTGTACGCACTCGGCGTGCGGTACATGACGCTCACCCACAACGACAACGTGGACTGGGCGGACTCGGCGACCGACGAGCCGCGGGCGGGCGGCCTGACGGCCTTCGGCCGTGAGGTGGTGCGGGAGATGAACCGGCTCGGCATGCTCGTCGACCTCTCGCACGTGGCGGCGACGACCATGCGGGACGCGCTGGACGCCGCCGAGGCGCCGGTGATCTTCTCGCACTCCTCGTCCCGGGCCGTGTGCGACCACCCGCGCAACATCCCCGACGACGTGCTGGAACGGCTGCCCGCCAACGGCGGGATGGCGATGGTGACGTTCGTGCCGAAGTTCGTGCTCCAGGCCGCCGTGGACTGGACGGCCGCCGCCGACGAGAACATGCGCGCGCACGGCCTGCACCACCTGGACACCTCCCCCGAGGCGATGAAGATCCACCGCGCGTTCGAGGAGCGCCACCCGCGCCCCGTCGCCACGGTCGCGACGGTCGCCGACCACCTGGACCACATGCGGGAGGTGGCCGGCGTCGATCATCTCGGCATCGGCGGCGACTACGACGGCACGGCGTTCACCCCCGAGGGCCTCGGCGACGTCTCCGGCTACCCGAACCTGATCGCGGAACTGCTGGAGCGCGGCTGGTCGAGGTCCGACCTGGCCAAGCTGACCTGGCAGAACGCGGTCCGGGTGCTGGACGCGGCGGAGTCCGCCGCCCGCGATCTCCAGGCGCAGCGCCCGGCGTCCCACGCGACGATCGAGTCGCTGGACGGCTGAGCGCCCCCTGGGCGGCACGGGAAGGTCGTACCGGAGCGGTGCCAGGCTCCGGTACGACCCGGTGGAGGGCGAGGCCGGCGCGCGGTGAAAATCCTCGGGGCGCGCCGCCACCACCACGACGGCTCGGCGTACCCCCGAACGCCCCGTCCACCAGGAAGGACGCCCCGCTCCGTGCGACCGTGACGGTACTGCCGTTCTGCCGCCGATCACGACGTACGGAGACCGTCATGGCCGACCTCCAGGACGAACTGCACGACACGACCGAGATCGGCGACCTGCCCGTCGACGGCCCTGTCGACGACCCCTTCCCGAAGGCGTACGCCGCCGCGCTGGACGCCGTCGACCGGGTGCGCGCGCTGCTCGCCGAGCACCCCGTCGCCGACGGCTACAGCGCGCTGTCCTGGGCCCTGCGCAAGCTGCCCTGGTACGACCTCGAACTGGGCGACAGCTCCGTCGACACCGACGTGCCCCGGCTGCGCGAGGGCCACGTCGGCGCCCTGCTGTGGTCCCTGCACCTGCCGGGAGAGCCGGCCACCGGCCGCGCGCTGGTCAGCACCCTGGAGCAGCTCGACCTGATCCGCGCCGTCGTCCGCGGTCACCCCGAGGGCCTGCGGCTGGCCCGGACCGCCGGGCAGGTGATCGACGCCCGCAACTGCGGCCGGGTCGCCGTGATCCCCGGTCCGGCCCCGGCCGCCGCCCTCGGCGACTCCGTCGCCATCCTGCGCGTGCTGCACTCCCTCGGCGTCCGCGTCCTCACCCTCGCCGGCACCAGCTGGGCCAGCGAGGCGGGCCTGAGCCGGTTCGGCGAGGAGGTCGTCCGCGAGATGAACCGGCTCGGCGTCCTCGCCGACCTCTCCGGCGCCTCCGACGCGACCATCGCCCGCGCCCTCACGCTGTCCCGTACGCCGGCGCTCTGCACCCGGTCCGGTGCCCGCGCCCTGTGCCCGCACCCCGACAACCTGCCCGACGAACTGCTCGCCGGGCTCGGCGCGGCCAAGGGGCTGTGCATGGTGCCGCTGGCCGCCGACCAGACCGGGCCGAGGCTGAAGGACGTCGCCGACCACCTCGACCACGTCCGCACCGTCGCCGGAGCGGACTGCGTCGCCCTGGCCGGCACCTACGACTCCGGCGCCGACCACCCGCAGGACCTCGCCGACCCGTCCTGCTACCCGCGGCTCATCGCCGAGCTGCTGCGCCGCGGCTGGCCCGAGGCCGACCTCGCCCTGCTGACCTGGGGAAACGTCCAGCGCGTCCTGCGCAGCGCCGACTTCGCCGCGCGGACCGCGCAGGACCGCCGGGAGCCGTCGACGGCGACGATCGAGGAACTGGACGGGTAGCCGGGCCCCCCGGGGCACAGGGGCCCCGGACGGGCGGCAGCGCCCGGGGCTCCGGCAGGTGTTCAGTCCTCGGGGATCACGCACAGGCAGAAGGGGTGGCCCGCCGGGTCGGCGTACACCCGGAAGTCCTCGTCGCCCTCCTCCCGCTTCAGCAGCCGGGCCCCCAGGTTCAGGACCCGCTTCTCGACCTGGTCGACCTCGTCCCAGGTCGACCCGGCGTCCAGGTCCAGGTGGAACTGCTGGGCGTTGCGGTCCGCGCGCGGCCACTCCGGCGGGGTGTGGCCCTCCGAACGCTGGAACGCCAGCCGGGGCCCGTCGGGCACCCGGAGCACGACCCAGTCGGCGTCCTCGCTCTCGGGCTCGCCACCGACGATCTCGGCGTAGAAGCGGGCCAGCGCCCGCGGGTCGGGACAGTCGACGACGACGGAACGCAGACGTGCCACACGGGGCATGGAGACCTCCCTGGTCAGTGGTGTCTCGGGGGCGCGCCCGTCAGCAGGCGCACAGGCAGAACGGGTGCCCGGCCGGATCGGCGTAAACCCGGAAGGTACGCGTGCGGTCCTCGGCGTCCAGCGGCCGCGCGCCCAGCTCCAGCACGGCCTTCTCGGCCGTGTCGAGGTCCGGCACGGTCAGGTCCAGGTGGAACTGCTGCGAGCCGTCGGCGGACGGCCACGTCGGCGGGACGTGGCCGGGCGCTTCCTGGAAGGCCAGCTGATTGCCGCCCGGCAGCTTCAGGTCCACCCACTCGCCCTGGTCCTCGATCGTGCCGCCCAGCACGGCGGCGTAGAAGCCGGCCAGGGCGCGCGGGTCGGGGCAGTCCAGAACGACGACTCCCAGTTCGGCGACGGCCATGACGTCCTCCTCGGCATCGGTGACGCTACCCGGGTGGTTACCCATAGAGGCGGGTAACCGGTAACGGTTACTGCATGCTCCCCCATTGGGGGTAACGTCGCAAGCATGAGTGAGAGATCGGTCGCGCCCGGCGGACTCGCCCTGGTCGAGTCCCTGGTCAACACCCTGGACCTGGAGTCGGGCGGCGACACCCTCGGCACCGCCGAGGGCCGGGCGCGCTTCGGGCTCACCGAGGACGACGTGCCGGCCGCCCGCGACCTGCGCGAGTCGCTGCGGGCGGCCCTCCTCGCGCACGCCGGACACCCCCCGCACCGCGAGGTCACCCCGCTCGGCGAACTGCTCGCCGCCGCGCCGCTGCTGGTCGCCGTGGACGCGAGGGACGGCTCGGCCCGGCTCGCCCCGGCCGACTCCGGTCCGCTGCTCTCCCGCGTCGCCGCCGCCGTCGCCGAGGCCCTGGTCGCGGGCACCTGGGACCGCCTCAAGGCCTGTGAGGGCACCACCTGCCACTGGGCGTACTACGACCGCAGCCCCGCCGGACGCGGGCGCTGGTGCTCGATGCAGGTGTGCGGGGCGCGCGCGAAGATGCGGCGCTACCGGGCGAAGGGGGCGTGAGCGGGCGCCGCGGTGGTGCAGAATGCGACAGACGCCGGTTCGGCCGACTGAGCCTCGGCCGAACCGGCGTCCTTCGCGGATGCCCTACGCGGTGGGACGGCCCATCGCCCGGTACGTCCACCCGGCCCGCCGCCACAGCTCGGGGTCGAGGGCGTTGCGGCCGTCCAGGATCAGCCGCTCCGCCGCGACCGAGCCCAGCTCCTCCGGGTCCAGCTCCCGGAACTCCTTCCACTCCGTCAGGTGCAGCACCACGTCGGCGCCGCGCACGGCGTCCAGCGCGGAGGCGGCGTACCCGAGGGTGGGGAAGATCCGGCGGGCGTTCTCCATGCCCTTCGGGTCGTAGACGGTCACCTGACCGCCCTGGAGGTGGATCTGCCCGGCGACATTGAGCGCGGGCGAGTCGCGGACGTCGTCCGAGTCGGGCTTGAAGGTGGCGCCGAGCACCGCGACCCGCTTGCCCAGGAACGGGCCGCCGCCCAGCGCCTGCCGGGCCAGCTCCACCATCTGCCCGCGCTGGCGCATGTTGATCGAGTCGATCTCGCGCAGGAACGTCAGCGCCTGGTCGGCGCCCAGCTCACCGGCGCGCGCCATGAACGCCCGGATGTCCTTGGGCAGGCAGCCGCCGCCGAAGCCGATCCCGGCACGCAGGAACTTCCGGCCGATCCGGTCGTCGTAGCCGATCGCCTCGGCCAGCTTCGCCACGTCGCCGCCCGCGGCCTCGCACACCTCGGCCATGGCGTTGATGAAGGAGATCTTGGTGGCGAGGAAGGAGTTCGCGGAGGTCTTCACCAGCTCGGCCGTCGGGAAGTCGGTGACGACGAAGGGCGAGCCCTCGGCGATCGGCGTGGCGTACACCTCGCGCAGCAGCTTCTCCGCGCGCTCGCTGCGCACGCCGACCACGATCCGGTCCGGGTGCAGCGTGTCCTGCACGGCGAAGCCCTCGCGCAGGAACTCCGGGTTCCAGGCCAGCTCGGCGTCCCCGCCGGCCGGCGCGTGCTCGACCAGGTAGGAGGCCAGGCGGTCGGCCGAGCCGACGGGCACGGTCGACTTGCCGACGACCAGGGCGGGACCGCGCAGGTGCGGGGCGAGGGAGGCGAACGCGGAGTCGACGTGACTCATGTCGCAGGCGTACTCGCCGTGCCGCTGCGGGGTGTTCACGCACACGAAGTGCACGTCGCCGAACGCGCCGGCCTCGGCCCAGTCCTGGGTGAAGCGCAGCCGCCCGCTGGACCCCTCGATCCCGGCCACGTGCTTGCGCAGCAGGTCCTCGAGTCCCGGCTCGTACATCGGGACCTCGCCCCGCTGGAGCTTCTCGATCTTCTCCGGGACGACATCGAGGCCGAGCACCTCGAATCCCAGTTCCGCCATGGCCGCCGCGTGCGTGGCACCGAGATAACCGGTGCCGATCACGGTGATCTTGAGGGCCATGCGTGCTCCCGGGTCGAGGTCGTTCGGTGCGCGTGCCGAGCATAGCCGGGGCGCGCCCGTGGCCCTCACCGGGCGGTTTTCCCTCTGTCGTTCAGGTCACGTACCCAAGGGGCGTCCAGAGCTCTAAAATTTGAGTTACTTAACGGTAATTAGCGTTGGTATCACAGCGTCTTTGGAGCGTGAGAGACCTTGGCCGGATCGGCTGACTTCGACCTGTACCGCCCGTCCGAGGAGCACGACATGCTCCGCGACGCCGTCCGCGCGCTGGCCGAGGCGAAGATCGCGCCGCACGCCGCCGCGGTGGACGAGGAGGCCCGCTTCCCGCAGGAGGCGCACGACGCCCTCGTGGCCAACGACCTGCACGCGGTGCACGTCCCCGAGAGCTACGGCGGCGCGGGCGCCGACGCCCTCGCCACGGTCATCGTGATCGAGGAAGTGGCCCGCGTGTGCGCGTCCTCCTCGCTGATCCCGGCCGTGAACAAGCTGGGCTCCCTGCCGGTGATCCTGTCCGGCTCCGAGGACCTGAAGAAGAAGTACATGACCCCGCTCGCCAAGGGCGACGGCATGTTCTCCTACTGCCTCTCCGAGCCGGACGCGGGTTCGGACGCGGCCGGCATGAAGACGCGCGCGGTCCGTGACGGCGACCACTGGATCCTCAACGGCGTGAAGCGCTGGATCACCAACGCGGGCGTCTCCGAGTACTACACCGTGATGGCGGTGACGGACCCCTCCAAGCGCTCGAAGGGCATCTCGGCCTTCGTGGTCGAGAAGTCCGACGAGGGTGTCTCCTTCGGCGCGCCGGAGAAGAAGCTCGGCATCAAGGGCTCGCCGACCCGCGAGGTCTACCTGGACAACGTCCGCATCCCCGCCGACCGCATGATCGGCGAGGAGGGCACGGGCTTCATGACGGCCATGAAGACCCTGGACCACACCCGCATCACCATCGCCGCGCAGGCCCTCGGCATCGCCCAGGGCGCGCTGGACTACGCCAAGGGTTACGTCCAGGAGCGCAAGCAGTTCGGCAAGCCGATCGCCGACTTCCAGGGCATCCAGTTCATGCTGGCCGACATGGCCATGAAGATCTCGGCCGCCCGCGCCCTGACCTACCAGGCCGCGGCCGCCTCCGAGCGCGGCGACGCGGACCTCACCTACCTGGGCGCGGCCGCCAAGTGCTTCGCCTCGGACGTGGCGATGGAGGTCACCACCGACGCGGTCCAGCTCCTCGGCGGCTACGGCTACACCCGCGACTACCCGGTCGAGCGCATGATGCGCGACGCCAAGATCACCCAGATCTACGAGGGCACCAACCAGGTCCAGCGCATCGTCATGGCCCGCAACCTCCCGTAACCCCCACCCACACAACGGCCCCCGACGCCCCGCGCCGGGGGCCACCGCCCCCCACGAGACGGCCACCACCCGCCAACGCCAACGATCAGCACCGCCGACGCCCCCCGCCACCGACGACCGGCACCCGCCGACGGCGGGAAGGGGCCGGGGTGGGGGGTGTCCGCCCGCAGCGTCCGGCACCGGCGGTGGGCGCCGTATCGAGTGACGGCCGGCCGGACCGAGGACGGAC